>NZ_JAQKGV010000001.1 GCF_028617075.1 Rubrobacter calidifluminis
GCCTGTATGCGGTGCCCGAGCTTTCGGGGGTGGCGGGAGGGCTCGCGGTGTCGGCGGTGTTTCTCGGGTTGCGTGCCAGGAGGATAGGGAGGACGAGGGTGCCCGTAAGGGAGCTCGCGCCGTACGGGTTTTTGCTCGCCTCGCTCGCCTTTGCGAACGGGGTGGGGCCGGTGCGAGATTTTCTCGGTGGGTCCTTCGTGTTCGAGGGGCCGGGGCCGTGGCTGCTGCTCTCGTCCGCCTTCGCCGCGCTCCTGCTCGGGGTGGGGAGGAGGGCGTTCACCGGTGCCCTCGGGAGGGCTGCCGGCCAGTGGCTTCCGGTGGCCGGGACGATCTTCGCCTTCATTCTCGCCGGGGAGGTCGTCGCCGAGAGCGGGGCGGCGGCGCTGCTCGCGGGGGGTGCGGCGGCGTTGCTGGGCGGGGCTTACGCGGCGGCGAGCCCGCTCGTGGGGGCGCTCGGGGGTTTCCTGACCGGTTCGAACACCGGGTCGAACGCGCTCTTCATGCCGTTTCAGATCGGGGCCGCCCACGGCACGGGCGGACGGGAGGCGCTCGTGGCCGCCCTGCAGAACGTCGCGGGGAGCCAGTCGAACATGCTCGCTCCACAGAGAGTCGTGCTCGCGGCGACGGCGACCGGGTTGCTCGGGCAGGAGGGCAAGGTCGTCCGGATGGTCGCGCCGCCGGTGGCGGTCTCTCTGCTGGTGCTCGTCGCGGTCGGGGTTTTGAGAGTGGTCTTTTGAGGGCCCCGTGTCGTACAGGGGTTATAATGCCCGGCATGAGCGAGATTCTGGCGGTAGGAATAGGGGTCGGGCTCGCGGCGGCGGCCGGGGTCAGGGCTTACATCCCGGTACTCGTCGTCGGGGTTTTCGCCCTCATCGGCACGCTCGCGTTACACCGACCCTTCGGTGTGCTGGACGGAGGGGTGGCGCTCGGTGCACTGGTCGTGCTGGCGCTGCTCGAGGTGGGGCTCGACAAGGCTGGGCGGGCGAGCCGGGTTCTCGACTACGTGCAGTTTCCGGTCCGGATGGCCGCGGGCGCGGTACTGTTCGCGGTCGCGCTCGGGGTGGGCGTGGGTCAGGCGGCCGTTCTGGAGCTCGTCGCGGGGGGTGTCATCGCGGGTATCGTCGCCGCACTGAAGATGGTGTTGCGTCCGGTCGGGGGAGGGACCGGGGTCTCCGCGGGTTTCCTCAGCCTGTGCGAGGATCTCACCGGCCTCATAGGCGGGGTCGTCTCGGTGTTCGTGCCCTACATCGCCCTCGTGCCGGTCGCCTTTCTGTTGTTCTTCTACTATCGTGTGAAGCGCCGGCGGGGGAGGAAGTACCGGGGGCTGCGCATCCTCGGGGACTAGGGGACTGCCGGACGCAACCGCTCTCTCACGCGGGGGTGTCTATGGCGGAGCAGGAGATCACCATCGTCAAGGGGGACCGCAGGGCCGTGTTCTCGCGGGGTATCCTCGCGCAGGTGCTGGCCCAGGCCGGGGCCCGGATGGAGATGGCCTACAGGATCGCGAGCGAGGTAAGGGCCGAGCTTCTCGCCGAGGAGCGCTATCTGGTCGAGGAGGAGGAAGTCCTGGCCCGGGCCCGTGCGAAGCTCCAGATCTACGACGCACTGGTCGTCAGCCGCCTGGACAAGTGGCGCATCCTGAGGGAGACGACGGAGCCGGTCATCGTGCTCATCGGGGGTGCGACCGGGGTGGGTACCAGCACCCTTGCTGCGGACGTGGCGCGCCGGCTGAACATCCAGAGCGTCATCGGGACGGATTCGATCCGTGAGATCCTGCGGCGGGCGATAAGTCCGGATCTGTTGCCCACGCTGCACAAGAGCTCGTACAACGTGGCGCGGGAGGACATACGGGTCCCGGTCGACGACGAGGAGCTCGTACTCTACGGCTACCGCTCGCAGGCCTCCCAGGTCGCCGTCGGGGTCGAGGCGCTGGTCGAGCGGGGGCTCAAGGAGGGGACCAACCTGGTCATAGAGGGGGTGCACCTCGCCCCCGAGATCGTACTGGACAGGTATCGCGATCACCCGAACGTCTGCTCGCTGGTGGTCTACCTCTCGGACCCGGAGGTCCATCGCGACCGCTTCCACATCCGCGCGCTCGGTACCTCGATGCGTCGTCCGGCGGAGGAATACATCGCCCACTTCGAGCAGATACGCAGGATACACGACTACATCCGCGAGAGCGCCCGCCGGGTCGGGACCTACGCGGTTGAAAATATCTCGATAGAGACGACTTCTGATGCGGCCGTCGCGTTCGTGGCGAACAGGATCTCGGGGATGGCCGAGAAGGCCCGCGGCAAGAAGAGCTCCCTCCTGCTCGACGCCGGGGGCCGGGCGTGAGGATACCCCCGGCGCTTGAAGGTACAATACGCGGTGGCGAGCTACAGGAGGTAGCCGGAGATGTTGGACAGAGGGCGGCTCGGGACCTTTGTGCTCGGCACCGTTGCGGGCATCCTCACGGGGGTGTTCATCGCTCCCAGGAGTGGCAGGGAGCTCAGGAACGCCCTTGCCAACCGCGCCGGTGAGGTTCGGGAACGAAGCCGCGAAGGTTATTTCGAGACCCGGGAGAGGATGAGGGAGAGGTTCGCGAGTCCCCTGCCTCACGAGACGGGGGTGAGGGGCGGAGGTGATGGTGAGAGGCGTCTGCCGGACGAGACGGAGCTCTACGAGCGGGTGCGCAGGACGCAGGAACTCATAAGGTCCCGCCTGCGGCAGGAGGGTGCAGACCGCAACGGAAGGGGGCGCTGATCTTGCGTCGGGGTATAAGGCGCGCGTATCTCGCCTTGCCAGCGATCGAGGATCTTGACCCTGAGGACGTACGCTCGGTCCCTGGCCTTGCCGGGGCGATCTCCTACTGGTCCGGGGGCAGTGACGCTGGAGACTGGCTGCGAGCGGTGTTTGAGGAATGGGGTAGGGTCGGGTTCGTCATGAGGAAGGACGGCGAGGTTCAGGGGTTCGTGCTCTACGGTCCCCGCAGCCACCTGCCGCGGGTCGGGGAGTACCGGCTGGGGCATCTGGAGGAGGGACGGGTGTTCCTCGCGTACGCCAAGGGGGATGCGAGGGTGCGGCGTCACCTCATGGTGCACATGTTCAGGGATCTCAGAGGGCGCGGTATCGGGGATATCGACGCGATCGCCAGCGACTTCGGGACCGGCTGGCACCTGCCCACGCGCTTCCTGCTCGGGTGCGGGTGGCGGCCGGTGCGACAAGGCTGGAAGGGAGGGCAGCTCTACACGCTGGTCCGTACGGACCTGGCGAACACCGTGGAGGTCAGGGAGCTCGCCCGGGATCTCCTCGGGCGGGTCAGGATGCCATCGCTGAAGCCCTCGGGCGGCATCATCCCGGGCACGCTCACGCACAGCCGCCCCGCCCGCGAGCATTTCAGCGAGGCGGAACATCCTCCCGAGGGCTGCTACATCGCGTAGCTCGAGGAGCGGGGCAGGGGGGTCTTCGGGAGCTGGACGCTGAAGGTTGAACCTTCTCCGGGCCTGCTCTTCACCGAGATGTTGCCCCCGTGCAGCTCGACGATCTTCTTGCTTATGGCTAGCCCGAGTCCCGTGCCTCCGGTGGCGCGCGAGCGGGTCTTGTCCACCCGGTAGAAGCGTTCGAAGAGCTGTGGGATGTCTTCCTGGGGGATGCCGATGCCGGTGTCGCTCACGTGCACGATCAGGAAATGCTCCTCCTCCTCGACCGAGACGTGCACTCTGTCGCCCGTCTCCGAGTACTTTATGGCGTTGTCGAGCAGGTTCAGGAAGACCTGGTAGATCTTCTGGGCGTCGCACACGCAGGGGTGCGGGGAGTCGTTTTCAATGCTGAGGGAGATGCCGAAGCGCTCGGCCTTGGTCCGCACGCTGTCCAGCGAGTTGTGCAGGATGGCGCTGAGATCGGCCTGCCCCACTTCCAGCGAGTACTGCCAGGAGTCCATCTGGCTCAGGGTGAGAAGCTCCTCGACCATCGAACGGATGCGCTTGAGCTCGCCCTGCGCGAGCTCAAGCGCCCGGTGCTCCATCGGCCCGAGCTTATCCCTGGCCCCCCCCGAGACGAGATCTACCGCGCTCTGGATCGTCGTGAGGGGGGTGCGCAGTTCGTGCGAGACGTCGGAGACGAAATCCGTCTTGGTTCTCTCCAGGAGCCTGCGCTCCGTGATGTCCCGCACGGCGAGGATTATCCCCGACGAGCCTGCCTCCTCCCGGCTCATCTGTGCCGCGTAGGACCAGTAGATCTTGTCCCCGCAGGAGATCTCGCGCACCGCCACGCCGTTGGTCGAGGCTTCGTTTATGCACTGCATGATCTCTCCGGGCAGGCCTACCTCTTTTATGTTTCTGCCCACGTCGGACTTGCGCACGCCGAGCGTCCGGGTGGCCACCCGGTTGGTCATCGTGATGCGGCCGTCCAGGTCGGTAGAGAGGACCGCTTCCGGGGTGGCCTCAAGCACGGCTTCGAGCCGGCTCTTCTGTTCCTGGAGCTCGCCTACGTAGTGTTCGAGTTCCTCGGCCATGTAGTTGAAGGCGCGGGCGACCTCGCCGAGCTCGTCCCGCCGCTCCACCGGTATCCTGGTGTAGCTGCCCGAGGCGAGCTTTATGGCAGCGTCCCGGGTGTCGGAGAGCGGGCGGGTTATCCTGCGCGTGAGCATCAGACTCGCGGCTCCCGAAAACACAATGCTCCCGGCGACGGCCCCCATTATCCCGTAACGCAGGTAGGCGAGGGCCTTGTAGAGTCCGTCCCAGGGCGCCCTGTAGGCCATGACACCGTGCACCCGTCCTGCCGGATCTTCGAGCGGCCAGAGCGCCACGTAGCGGAACCCGTTCTGGACCAGACGCTCTTCCCCCTTGAGTTTTCCCCGCTCTGCTCTGGAGACCAACCCTGGGTTCAGGCCGAGCTCGGCGTAGGCGCGCCGCGGGGGGATGGCGTTGCCGGAGCTGTTGCGGGCCGAGAGCGGCTTGCCATCGGGCCCGATGTACAGCACCAGGAGGCCTGTCGGAGCAGCGATCTTGTCGACCAGCTCATCGGCATAGGAGCCAGGAGGGGGCAGGATGAAGTTGTCGGGCGAGATGGCCCCCGGAACCCGGGGGCGTATCATTTGTATGAGCATCCCCTCAGCCTCCTGGTTGGCGGCCTGAGAGCGCTGGAGCAGGAGCCGGCTCTCCACCTCGATCAGGCGGGCCTTGGCGAAGTAGTAGAAGGAGACCCCTATGATCAGGCTCGCCGCGGCCGATATGCCGACCAGGGCTACGAAGATCCTGGTCCGGAACGACGCGGCCCAGGAGGTCACCCTCCTGAGGATCTTCCAGGGACTCACCGCCAGGACCCCCTACTCACGCCTCTCCGGGGGATGCTTGGCCGCCCGGTAACCCACGCTCGGAACTGTCTGGATTATCTCCGGCCGCGAGGGGTTGTTCTCTATCTTGGAGCGCAACCGCGAGATGTGCACGTCTATGTAGCGGCTCGCCAGGTAGTGCGAGCCGGTGGAGACGGCGTTCGAGATCTGGGTGCGGGTGAACGCCTGCCCGGGACGCCGCATGAGGAGCGCCAGTATCTTGAACTCCGTGGGCGTGAGATCAACCGGTTTGCCGTCCTTGGTCGCCGTGTACCCTTCCAGATCAAGCTCTATGCCACCGTGCCGCAGCACCCCGTCGCGTACCCTGCCTTCCTGCCGGCCGAACCGGCGCAGGATGGCCCGGATGCGCGCCAGAAGCTCCTTGGTGTCGAACGGTTTGGTTATGTAGTCGTCCGCCCCGAGCTCGAGCCCCACGACCTTGTCCACCGACTGGCTCTTGGCCGTCAGCATGATCACCGGCACGTCGCTCTGCTGCCGCAGCTTCTTCAATACCTCAAACCCGCTCATCCTCGGCAGCATGATGTCCAGGATCACCAGGTCGAGCCTCTCCCGCCCCGCTATCTTCAGCGCCTCGGAGCCGTCCTTCGCCGTCAGAACCTCATAGCCCTCCGAGGCGAGCACTATCGAGATCACCTCGAGCAGGGCCTCGTCGTCGTCAACTATCAGAACCCGCTCTTCCAACCCCAGAGCGCCTCCCGCTTCTCCGAATGCTTCGAAAGATCCTCTCCGTCCCAAAGGTAACACCAGACCACTAGATACTACCCCAACATCCCTGCTCACACAGGTGACGATACAAGTGTAAACTTGAATGTATCACGCTAAGATTTTATAATCGTCGCCGACTGAGATCGAGGATATTTCCTGATGGAGGTGCTTGGATGGGCAAGAGCATAGGCATAGACCTTGGAACGACCAACAGCTGCGTGGCGGTACTCGAGGGTGGAGATCCCGTGGTGATTCCCAACGCGGAGGGTGAACGTACGACGCCCTCGGTGGTCGCCTTCGACAAGCGGAGCGGGGAGCGGCTGGTGGGGCAGCTTGCCCGCAGGCAGGCGGTGACCAACCCGGACCGGACGATCTACTCGATAAAGCGCTTCATGGGCAGGCGTTTTTCGGAGGTGAAGGCCGAGATCGAGCGGGTCGGGTATCCGGTGGTCTCCGGCAGCGGCGGGGACGTGCGGGTCAGGATAGGTGAGAAGGAGTACTCGCCGCCCGAGATCTCGGCGATGATCCTGCAGAAGCTCAAGCGGGACGCCGAGGAGTATCTGGGCGAGGAGGTCACCGACGCGGTCATCACGGTGCCTGCGTACTTCGAGGATGCGCAGCGGCAGGCCACCAAGGATGCCGGCCGGATAGCCGGGCTCAACGTCAAGAGGATCATAAACGAGCCGACGGCCGCTGCTCTCGCCTACGGGCTGGACAAGGAGAATGACCAGACGATTTTGGTCTTCGACCTCGGTGGGGGGACGTTCGACGTCTCCATCCTGGAGCTTGGTGACGGGGTCTTCGAGGTCAAGGCCACGAGCGGTAACAACCACCTCGGCGGCGACGACTTCGACGCCAGGGTCGTCGACTGGATGGTACAGGAGTTCAAGAAGGCCGAGGGGATAGACCTCTCACAGGACAAGATGGCGACGCAGCGGCTGGTGGAGGCGGCCGAGAAGGCCAAGAAGGAGCTCTCCTCGACCACCACGACGAACATCAACCTGCCGTTCATCACGGCCGATGCCAACGGCCCCAAGCACCTCGATCTCACGCTCACCCGCGCCAAGTTCAACGACCTGACCGCCGATCTTGTGGAGGCCACCGCTGGTCCGGTTCGCCAGGCGATGGAGGACGCGGGGCTCAGCAAGGGCGACGTCGATCAGGTGATCCTGGTCGGCGGCTCGACCCGCATACCTGCGGTGCAGGAGAAGGTCAGGGAGCTTACGGGGAAGGACCCTCACAAGGGCATAAACCCCGATGAGGTCGTCGCGATAGGCGCGGCCATCCAGGCCGGAGTGCTCGCCGGTGAGGTCAAGGACGTGCTTTTGCTCGACGTCACGCCGCTCTCGTTGGGCATCGAGACCAAGGGCGGGGTGATGACCAAGCTCATTGAGCGCAACACGACCATCCCGACGCGCAAGAGCGAGGTCTTCACCACCGCAGAAGACAACCAGTCCTCCGTCGAGATCAAGGTGTACCAGGGCGAACGCGAGATCGCGGCGCACAACAAGCTCATCGGCAACTTCCAGCTCGTCGGGATACCACCGGCGCCGAGGGGGGTGCCGCAGATAGAGGTGACCTTCGACATCGACGCGAACGGCATCCTCAACGTCAGCGCCAAGGATCTCGGCACGGGCAGGGAGCAGAAGATCACGATAACCGCCTCCAGCGGGCTCTCCGACGAGGAGATCGAGCAGATGGTGCGCGACGCGGAGGCGCACGCCGAGGAGGACCGGCGCCGCCGCGAGGAGGCCGAGGTCCGCAACAACGCGGACAACCTGGTCTACTCGATCGAGCGCAACCTCAAGGAACTCGACGGCAAGATCGACCAGCAGACCAGGGACGAGATCGAGAAAGCCCTCAAGGAGGCCAAGGAGGCGCTCGCCGGGGACGACATAGAGCAGATAAAGCAGAAGCAGGAGGCCCTGCTCACCGCCTCACACAAGCTCTCGCAGGTGCTCTACCAGCAGGCCCAGGAACAGCAGCAGTCCTCAAGCGGCCAGCAGGGTGGCTCCGACGAAGACGTCGTCGAGGACGCAGAGGTCATAGACGAGGAGGACGACGAGGAGAAGCGCAACAGATAGCGTCTGTTATCGCGGGGACGGCGGGTCTGCCGTCCCCCGCGTGCGTGGGAGGAAGGTTGGCTTTGAGCAGCGAAGAGAAAAACGAGAGAGAGAACGAGGTCCGCGAAGAGCCGCCGGCGGGTGGATCCGTGGGCGAGCAGCCCGCTTCCGCCGCGGAGAAGACCCCGCAGCAGGAAGCCGAGGAGGTACCTGCGGCGGACGCCGGGAAGGAGACTCCCGTCGTGGGCGGGGAGGGGCCCGGTGTCAAGGAGGAGATCTGCCGCCTGCAGGAGGAGCTCGAGGCTACGCGGCATGAACGGGACGAGTACCTGGATACCCTGAAGCGCCTCAAGGCCGAGTTCGAGAACAGCCGCAAGCGGCAGGAGCGTGAGCGGGCGAAGATCGTCGAGCTCGCCTCCGAGCGGCTGGTGAGGGAGCTACTGCCCGTTCTTGACAACCTCGAGCGGGCGCTGGAGTCTGAGGGAGACATCCGGGAAGGTGTCCGGGCCACCCGGGACCAGCTGCTGGGGGTCCTCGAGCAGGAGGGGCTCATCCCGGTCGCCTCCGACGGGCAACACTTCGATCCCAGCGTGCACGAGGCCGTCATGAGCCAGCCCTCTGAGGAGCACGAGGAGGGTGTGATAGTCCAGACCTTCCAGCGGGGTTATCTGCTCAACGGCAAGCCGATACGTCCCGCGAAGGTGGTGGTAGCGAGGCGGACCTGAGGTAAGAGGGAGATGGAGACCAAGGACCTCTACAAGATTCTGGGCGTATCCAGGGGAGCGTCGCAGGAGGAGATAAGGCGTGCCTATCGCAGGCTGGCGCGCAGGTACCACCCCGATGCCAATCCGGACGACCCGGAGGCCGAGGAGCGCTTCAAGGAGATACAGCACGCCTACGAGGTCCTCTCCAACCCCGAGAGCCGCCGCCGCTACGATCAGGGCCCGGCCACCTTCTTCGGTGGCGAGCGGTCCGCCGGCAACGGTGGTGGGTTCGGCGGCTTCTCGAACCTTTCGGACATATTCGATACGTTCGGGGACGTCTTCGGACGCGGTGGGAGGGGCCGTCGCTCTGCTTCCCGGGGGGATGACGTGACCGTTAGCGTAAACCTGGGTTTCAGGGAGGCTCTCAGCGGCGTGACGACCCGGGTGAGCGCACCGGTGGAGGAAGAATGCTCCACCTGCGGGGGCACCGGCGCCGCCCCCGGCACCTTCCCCAGAACTTGCCCGGAATGCGGTGGGCGCGGGACCAGCAGCCAGGACCAGGGGTTCTTCGCCTTCTCCTCCACCTGCCGGCGGTGCGGGGGTAGCGGCACAGTTATAGACCGGCCCTGCCCGACCTGCCGCGGCAGCGGGCGGGTGCGGCGCGCCCGCCAGGTGACCGTGCGCATACCGTCCGGGGCGAAGGACGGGATGAAGATCAGGATCCCAGGACGCGGAGGCGCGGGCCGGAACGGCGGGCCCCGCGGCGACCTGTACGTCGTAACCCGGGTGGCCAGCCATCCGGTCTTCGAGCGCCGCGGGGACGACTTCGTCGTGGAGCTACCCGTCAGCTTTACCGAGGCGGCGCTCGGCGCCCAGGTGGAGGTACCGCGCCCAGAGGGCGGCACCCTGCGGCTGAAGATTCCGGCCGGAACCCAGGATGGAAAGCAGTTCCGGGTGCGGGGCGCGGGGGCTCCGCGACCTCGTGGCGAGGGACGCGGGGACATGATCGTGAAGATCCGTGTTGTGGTGCCGGAGAGGCTCAACCGCAGAGAACGTGAGATACTCGAAGCGTTCGCCGACGTCCATGATGAGGACGTGCGTGAGGAACTCTTCCGCAGGGTCGGGGAGGTGCGCTAGGATGGTGATGAGGGTATGGAGATCAGGAAGAAACCGGTGTTCATGATCGGGGTCGCCGCCGAGCTCATCGGCGTACACCCCCAGACCCTGCGCATGTACGAGCAGAAAGGGCTTCTGGTACCGCGCAAGAGCATAAAGAACACCCGTCTCTATTCCCAGGAGGACATAGAGCGCGGCCGCTACATACAGAAGCTGACCCAGGAGATGGGAATGAACCTCGCGGGGGTCAGAATGGTACTGGACCTCGAGCGCAAGATAGAGCGGCTGGAGAAGGAGAACGCCCGTCTCGCCAGAAAGCTTGAGAGACAGCAGCGCGAGCATTTCCTGGCCATCCAGGAGGTCCACCGCAGCTACAAACGGGAGCTCGTCCTCCTTCCCCGAGGTGAGCTGGTCCGGCGCTCGGGCTCGCCTTCATGAGCGAGCCACTTCACTGCTACCGCCACCCCAGGCGTGAAACCCGGGTGACCTGTGCTACCTGCGGCCGGCCCATCTGCACCGAGTGCATGGTCCAGACCGAAGTCGGGATCAAATGCCCCGAAGACGCCCGCTTGCCCCGCCGGGCCCGGGCGGGCGTGATGAAGCCGGGACAGCTGCTGAAGAGCCTGCTCGCTGGTCTTCTGGTCCTGCTCGCGGGACTCGTCGTCGTCGACTTCATAACCGGCATACACTTCGCCAGCCTCTTCCTCTCCTTCATCGCTGGTTCCCTCGCGGGCACCTTCGTCAACAGAGCCGGCGGCCGTAACGGTGGGACCCCAGCCATGCTCATCGCCGGAGGCGCCGTGCTCATCTCCTACCTACCCTACCTCATACCACCCATGCTCGTGGGAAACCCACCTCTCTTCCTTATCCTCTCGGCTGCCATCGCCACCATCTCCGCCGCAGCCGCCGGCAACCACTAGATCAGAGATCCCTTACACTTCCTTCCTGCACGCGAAAGGCTGTTTGCAGGGGAAATACGGATTTCTTCACACCACCTATTCTTAACCTGACCTGGAGATTTACTTATACCTGAACTTAAGGTAAAGCTGCAAAAAATACTTCTAGAAATACTGGCATGCGTGATGGAGGCGTGTTAGGTTGGGGGTCATGATGAGAGGAGAGAAGAGGCGTGTGGAGAGGCTGCTGGACGAGATCGAGGGGACCTTCCGGGAGGCGTCGGTGCTGCCGGTAGGAGGGAGGAAGGCCGTCGTGGACCGGGCTGATCTTCTGTCTCTGCTGGAAGAGCTCAGGGCGGAGCTTCCCGGGGAGGTTGACGGGGCCAGCCTGGTGGACGAGGAGTGCAGGGCCATGATCACTGCTGCCCGGGAGGAGGCCCGGCGGATTCTGGAGGAGGCCCGG
This sequence comes from Rubrobacter calidifluminis, assembly GCF_028617075.1. Classification (NCBI taxonomy): domain Bacteria; kingdom Bacillati; phylum Actinomycetota; class Rubrobacteria; order Rubrobacterales; family Rubrobacteraceae; genus Rubrobacter; species Rubrobacter calidifluminis. Next base: position 11,283 of record NZ_JAQKGV010000001.1, read on the forward strand.
CAGGAGGCCCGGGAGCGGGCTCTGGAGACTAAGCTCTACAGGGACGTATTGAGGCGGGCCGAGGACTCCGTACGGGCCGCGCGCGGGTACGCGCGCGAGGTGGCCGGCCAGGCGGACGCCTACCGGGATCGCGTCATGGGGCAGCTGGAGGAGTGGTTCGCTGATTCCGTGGATGCCGCGTCCGGGGCCAGGAGGGAGCTGCAGATGCCCGTGCTGCAGAGGTCTTCCCGGCGTTTCGGAATGGAGAGCTGGCGGAGGGCGAACTCGGCGTAGGCGGGGATCAGCCGGTCGGGTGCCTATCTTCGTCCGGGGAGCGAAGGATCTCCTCCAGGGCCTGCAGTCTGAGGCGCATCTCGTCGAGGGAGGAGACGAGATGGTTGGTTGTCTTCCCGCCCCGTGAAGGATCCTGCATCGAGATGCGGACCACCTGCGCTCTCAGCGCGAAGAGGCGCTCGGATATCCCGGAGATCTCGGTGTCTGCGCGCCTGATCTTTTGCTCGATGTCCCTGAGTTCTGTTTCGGAGGTTCGGCCTTCCAGTTCGCGCAGTGTCTGGGCGGCCCGTTCCCTGGCCAGTGCGACCCCGACCAGGTGGTCTGCGACCTCGTCGAGCCTCGGGGCGGCGTCCCCGAGCAATTCCCTGGTTGTCTCGTCCGATTCTCTTATCGCGGTCATCACCTTCCGGCGGGCACCGAGCGCCTCCTCCACCCTGCGCCGGGTCTCGCCGCGCGGGAGCCAGCTGGCTCTGCGCTCCGGAGTGATCTCCCGACTCCCGGGCGTGGAGGTTCGACCGAGAGCCCGATCGCGGAAGAGAGGGTCCCGGTAGGCCAGGAACACGAGCAGTAGGTAGACCGCGATGGTGAGGGGCAGCATCCACCAGGTGAGGGTGGTGACGAAGATGCCGAGGCCGGTTACGAGCACCACCAGGTTCCAGGCGCGCAGGGCCGCTGCCCTGACTACCCTGCGCTTCTCTCGCGACGAGAATCCCGGTGTGTGTTCAACCTCCTCCGGCATCCTGGCGCTCCAGCAGCCTGACGTGCACCCGTTCACCGGAGCTCAGGGAGAGCGCCTGCGCTGCATTGCCCCTGTTTATGCAGAGGCTGAGGCGCCAGTGTGAGTCCGGGACCAGGACGAGCTCCCCCGGTTTCGCTGCCCCGAAGGTGTTCACGTAGCGCACCTTCATCTCTCCGTCTCCGACGTCCACGCCCAGCAGCGACCCGTAGCCGAAGTCTGCTTCCTCCTGCAACACGGAGAGCCTGGCGTTGCCGAAGCGGTCTATGGAGATGATCCTGGCCTCGAAACCGTCCTTTATGTCCTGGGCCCCGGTCTCCGGAAGCTCCAGGTCCACCAGCTCTGCCGGGGGGATGGAATCCCCAAGCTCGGTGAGACTGATGCCGGAGGCCAGATGGGCGGCCGCGGGAGAAAATATGTCCCTGCCGTGGAAGGTGTTGGAGAGCGGGTGCAGCCTGTAACGGGGGTTGTTGAGCACCACGCACTCCCTGACGCCGCCGAGAAAGCGCGCCGCCGGCAGCAGAAGCCCGTTGTCTGGTCCGACCATGAGTGCGCCGCTACCGGTGGAGAGTGCTATGCCGCGGCGCTCGGTACCCACCCCCGGGTCGATGACGGCCAGATACACCGTATCCGGCGGCATGTAGCGCGTCGCATGCTGCAGAATCTCCGCGCCAGCTTCGATCTCGAAACCGGGTACGTCGTGGGTGAGGTCTATGATGTGGGCCTCGGGGGCGATCGAGGCGATCACACCCTTGCACGAGCCGACGAAGTCGTCTGCTAGCCCGAAGTCCGAGAGGAAGCAGATCGGCCGCATGTAAAGAGTATAAACCGCGGTGCGGGATTCATCCCGCCACTGGTCCCTGGCTCCTGCCCCGCAAGCGCTGCAGGTGGTAGTAGGCATCGAGTGCCGTGTGGGTCAGCCGGGCGCGCAGCGGGTGCAGGGCTCTCTCGTGCGCGCCGACGTAGTGTTTCTCCTCACCCCCGAACTTCTTCTTGAACCTGTAGACCCCGAGCAGGGGGTCGCCCTCGGTCGGGCGGCACGGTCCCCACATGTCGTAGCGGCGAGCGCCGTGCCGGCGAGCGACCGTGAGCGCCTCGAACTGCACGAGGTAGGAGGCGTAGAGCCTCTCCGAAGAGGCGGAGGCGCCGTATAGGTAGTACGCTTCCTCACCGAAGCAGAGGATGATGGCGCCGCAGAGTAGCCTACCCTGGTGGCTGGCGCAGACGAGGGTCGCCGGAAGTTTCTGCATGAAGAGACGGTAGTATTCCCGGGGCCTTATGGCGAATCCCTGTCTCTCAGAGGTCTCCTCCAGAAGGTCGAGAAACCCTTCGAGTTCTCCCGAGGCTCCTCGATGGTTGCTGACCTCGACACCCTCCTTGCGGGCGCGCCTTACCGAGTAGCGGGCGTCCTTGGGCAGGGCCGAGAGCTGGGCATCCTCGTCGGGGAGAACGTCGAGGATGAAAGTGCACCTGGGCTGTACGGAGCTCGCGCTCTTCTCGAATCCTCTGGCCTCAAAGCCCTGCCCCTCTTCCACCCTCGGTTCGACGACGAGGAGCGAGGCATCGGTCTGGCCGAGCAGGTAACCTGCAAGTTCCTCGGCGGCTTGTCCCGCCAAATCCGCAGAGGAGCATACGGGACCGTGTGGGACGTAGGCGAACGAACCTAGCCCGAAAGCCATCCGCCGCAGCAGCACCTGCGCCGCGAAACCCCCATCTTCGTCCAGAAGCCTGAGCGGATCCCATCCTCCGGTGCGCCTGAACTCGCCCCATTCCCAGGACTGGAGTGCACCGCCGCCCAGGTTCTCCACCGCCGCGTTCCAGCGCTCTCGTTGCTCGATCTCTTCGAGGATCTCGGCGTACCTCCTTTCTTCTCTCGTCTGCCCGCATGGGCGATTATCCCGGAGGAGATGGATGTTATCAATGAGCGGTGCCCTGATGTAGGGCGCGCGCCATCAGCTGGAAATCCTGCGGCCGGCTTGATGCCTTCAGCGCTTCCTGGTAGTCGATCTGACCACTTCCCAGCAGCCCGAGCAGGGCCTGGTCGAAGGTCTGCATCCCATAGTAATCGCCCTCCGCGATCGCCTGCGGGATCTGACCGGTCTTGCTCTCGTCCAGAATGAAGTCCCTTATCCTCCCGGTGCCGATCATTATCTCACAGGCCGCGATCCTCCCGGAGCCGTCCGACCTCCTTATGAGCCGCTGTCCGACGATCCCGCGCAGGGTTCCGGCGAGCATCGCCCTTACCTGTCCCCTTTCGTAGGGAGGAAAGAGGTCTATGAGCCGGTTGACCGTCTCCGCCGCGTCGACCGTGTGCAGCGTCGAGAGAACCAGATGCCCGGTCTCCGCCGCCGAGAGTGCTATCTGGGCGGTCTCGGTGTCCCTTATCTCCCCGATCAGTATGATATCCGGGTCCTGTCGCAGCACCCGTCTGAGTGCCCGGGAGAAGGACGCGGTGTCCGAACCGACCTCCCGCTGGTTTATGATGCTCCTGTGGTCCCGGTGGAGGTATTCGATCGGGTCTTCTATGGTTACGATGTGCTTGGCCGTGGTGCGGTTGACGAGGTCGATCATCGCGGCCAGCGTTGTGGACTTGCCACTCCCCGTGGTGCCTGTCACCAGCACGATGCCACGCTCCTCGAGCGCCAGGCGCCTTACGGCTCTGGGTAGCCCCAGATCTTCCAGCCTCGGAACCTCAAATGGTACGAAGCGCATGACCACTGAGACCGAGCCCCTCTGCCTGAACGCGTTGACCCTGAACCTGCCCTTGCCCGCCAGAGCCAGCGAGAAATCCACCTCCCCCTCCCGCTCGAACTCCGGACGCAGCTTCTCCGGCAGGATTCCGTCCAGTATCCTCTCAGTGTCCAGAGGACTGAGCTTCATCTCACCCACGCGCTCGAGGTGCCCGTCCACCCGCCGCACCGGTGGCGACCCGACCTTCAGGTGCAGGTCGCTCGCTCCCCGCGTCACCACTCCCTCTACGAGATCCTCGAACCAGGATGTTCCCTCGATCTTGTCTCCTCTCTCTCCGCGGACTCTACCACCTGCTCTTCTCGGCGCTGGAACCCGGATCCTTTAACCCCACGACTGATGAGCCATGAATCTTTATGAAAGATTTATGTGGGAGCCGTGGCGTGAGATTTTCTCTTGGGTTGAAGATAACGGAGTCGGAGGGAGGGTGTCCCCAACATGTAGGGATCTGGAGGAGGGGCAGGAGGAGTACGATGCTTGCATGTCGGAACGTAAGGTGTTAAGTTGCGCAAAGCATGCCTCCGATCGGTCCGGTCGGAGCGTGCGCTGGTCTCCACCGATTGGGAGGGGTAAGGTGGAGTCCGGAAGCGGCCTGATAGCGGGCCGCGCGCCCGGGGTCTCTGCCGTCTTGTCTACTGTTGCGGCGGGGTTTCTCCGGGCACTTTTCGTCTGGTTCGCAGGTGAGATTCTTGGGGTGTGGCGCGGGGATGGCTGCGCAGGAGTGCCGGGGCTCCAATTGCGTAGGAAGTAAGCCACTGCAGGTCGTCCTCGGTGAAGGGTTCTGTGGAGCGCCTGGATGCGTAGAGAGCGCCCAGCACCTCTCCCCCCTCCACGACGGGCACCGCCAGGGTGTTGGCCCAGCGGGTGTTCGTGCGCGGCTGCGGACGGGTCGGGCCGGTCAGTGCGAGGATAGGGTGTCTCCTGCGGATGGCGAGCTCGATCGTCTCGAGGTCCTCTTCCTGCGGCTCCGGGGTGTGCTCTCCCAGCGGTCTCCTCTCCGGGAAGACGATCAGGCCGGCACGCTCGGCTCGGAGCTCGCGTTTTATCTCCGCGGTAGCCTGCTCCGGTGGAGCCTCCGGGTCGAGTGTCCGCGGGGAAGGAGGCCTGAATATCAACCTCGAGCTCAGGATGAAGTTTACTGCTGTCGCCGCCGCTATCCCGAAGAAGTTGAAGATGACGTAGTAGGGGAAGGCGTCGCTGACGTACTTTATCAGCGGATAGTAGACGGCGAAGTTGGCACCTATACCGATTATCGCGACCGGGTAGGCCAGGGCGCCGCGCAGCAGGAAGTGGATGCGGCTCGAGTGCCGCACGTCGCGCCAGGTGAACGCGTTGTTGAGCAGGAAGTTGCTCAGGATGCTCACACCTACGCCGAACATCCACGCGATCACCTTATCCGCGTGCAGGATCTCTGCGAGCACGATCAGGGTGACCATGTTGACCAGCACGCCCGAGGCACCCACGAGGGCGAACTTCCAGAAGCGTCCGGCTGAGGGCACGTACCAGAACAGGCTCGCGATGTGGGCCAGATAGTCGAACCCCTGGCGAACGGTGGCCTTGGAGACGCCGGCGTTGCGCGCCTGGAACCGGAAGGGGAGCTCCACCACCTTCAGGTCGGGAGCGCACACCAGGATCTCCAGGAGTATCTTGAAACCCTTGGGCCTGAACTGAATGCCGGAGATCGCCTCGTTCCTAAGCAGGAAAAAGCCGGTCATCGGGTCGGTGGTCTTGCGGGCCTCCTTGAAGATCATCCGGGCCAGGAACCTGCTGCCCCAGGAGACCCCCCGTCTCACCGGGCCGGAGAGGCCGGCGTAGTCGCCGCCGGGGGCGTAGCGGCTGGCAACCACCACGTCCGCCCCCGAGGTGCGCGCCACCTCCAGCATCTCCCGGACTTTCTCCGGCGGGTGTTGCAGATCCGCGTCCATGACGCAGGTGTAGACGCTCTCTTCCGCCGCCTCCATCCCGGTTGTAACGGCGGTCGAGAGGCCGCCCTCCCGCTCGTGTTCCTCGCGTCGGATGAGGCGTATCCTGGGGTCATGCCGGGACATCTCGAGGATGATCCCGGGGGTCTCGTCGCTCGAGTCGTCGACGAAGAGCAGCCTGTAGTCTATCCCGGAGAGGTTCTCGTCAAGCCTGCGCGCCAGCTTCCGCACGTTCTCGGCCTCGTCCCTGGTCGGCACCACGAGCGTGAGGAGCGGCTTCCCGTGCGCCACGGTTTCCGGGGGACGTTGTTCAGGGGATCTCATAGCGGCCAATAGGCTAGCATATATATTCTGAGAGGCTTCTGAGAGAGGGTTTGGAACTGGAGGTTCGCCGGTTGACCGAAGACGAACGTATCAGGGCTCACGTACGCGTTTCGGGAAGGGTGCAGGGGGTCTTCTTCCGCGATTCGGCGCGCAGCAAGGCTCGCTCGCTCGGGGTCGGCGGCTGGGTGCGAAACCTCCCCGACGGCAGGGTCGAGGCCGTCTTCGAGGGGGCCCGTGATGCGGTCGAAGAGATGGTCCGCTGGTGCGGCGAGGGACCGCCCCACGCCCGGGTGGAGAACGTCGAGGTCAGCTACGAGGAGCCCCGGGGAGAGCGGGGCTTCGAGGTGCTTTGAACCCCATCCCAAAGGACATAGCGCGCAGGCTCTCGGAGCACTCCATAGAGGTACTCGGGAGCCGGGAGCTTCCCCACGGCACCCAGTACCACCTGCGTCGGGACGGATACACCGCGAACCTCAACGTCTTCAGAACCGGCAGGATCTCGGTCGACGGCAAGCCCTCTCCCCTCAGGGAACAGCTCGAGGGCTGGTGGAGGGCACGTTCCGGAAGTTCACCCCGCCCGGCCGCCGGGATGCCCGAAGAGGATGCCACGCCCCGGCTCGGCATCGACGAGGCGGGCAAGGGCGACTACTTCGGGCCGCTGGTCTGCGCGGGGGTGCGGGTCGCGGGAGAAGGGGCAGCGCGTTCGCTCGCCGGGCTCGGCGTGCGAGACTCCAAGGCGCTCGGCCCGCGCAGGGTCAGGGAGCTCGCGAAGGAGATCGTCGGGCGCCTCGGGCCGAGGGAGGTGTGCGTCGTCGCGCTCTCCCCCCGGGAGTACGAACGCCTGAGGAGCCGCTGCGGCAGCGTGAACCGCCTGCTCGTCGAGCTCGACGGGAGGATAATCCGCGAGCTCGGGGTGGGTGTGGAACTCGTCGTCGTGGACGAGTTCTCGAGGACCCTCAGGGAGGAGCTCGCCTCCTGCATCCCCGGCGGGGTTAGGCTCGAGGTCCGCCCTCGAGCCGAGGACGATGCGGCCGTGGCCGCGGCCTCCGTGCTGGCCCGGGCCAGGCAGCTCGAGGAGCTCGACGCGCTTTCCGAGATGGTCGGCTTCACGCTGCCGCGGGGGGCCTATCAGGTCGTCCCGGCGGCGCGCCGGATCGTCCGGGAGCTGGGGGAGGAGGCGCTCGCCGAGGTGGCGAAGGTCAGCTTCGCCACCACGACGCAGGTGATGGAAGGATCGAAGGAAGAGGGTGAGATGGCGTGATAGACCTGCGCAGCGACACGGTGACCCGGCCCACCCCGCAGATGCGCCGCGCGATGTTCGAGGCCGAGGTGGGGGATGACGTCTACGGCGAGGACCCGACGGTCAGGCGCCTTGAGGAGTACGTCGCCGGCCTGCTCGGCAAGGAGGCCGCCGTCTACGCCCCCTCGGGGACGATGACGAACCAGATCGGGGTGTACGTCAACACCTCCCGCGGGGACGAGGTGCTGGTGCACCAGGACGCCCACGTCTTCAACTACGAGGCGGGGGCTCCGGCGCTCGTCTCCAGCGTGCAGGTGCGCCAGCTTCCGGGGGAGGGTGGTGTGATCTCGCCGGAGACACTCCGCGCCGCCGCCCGCCCGGAGAACGTCCACTTTCCCAGGCAGAGCCTCCTCTGTCTCGAGAACACCCACAACGCCTCCGGCGGCAGGATCTACCCTCTCGACGCCTTCGCTGCGGTCTGCGAGGAGGCCCGCGACCTCGGCCTGCGCGTACACCTCGACGGAGCCCGGCTCTTCAACGCCCAGGCGGCGACCGGCATCCCGGCCCGGGAGTGGGCGGCGCTCTGCGACACCGTTTCGGTGTGCTCCTCGAAGGGGCTCGGCGCACCGGTCGGTTCGCTGCTCGCCGGGGACTCCGGGACCATCGCGGAGGCCCGCCGGGCACGCAAGGCCCTCGGTGGCGGGATGCGGCAGGCCGGGGTGATCGCCGCCGCCTCGCTCTACGCCTTCGAGCACAACATAGACCGCCTCGCCGAGGACCACGAACGCGCCGCCCGGCTCGCCCGGGGACTCTCCTCGGCCGGCTACAGGGTCGTGCCCCCGGAGACGAACATCGTCCTCGTCGAGGTGGGGGATGTCCCCCGCTTCCTCGAGGCGCTCGCGGCCAGGGGGGTGCTCGCCACACCCCGCGACTCCTCGACCGTGCGCATGTGTACCCACCTCGACGTCTCCGACGAGGACGTCGAGCGCGCCGTGGAGGCGGCCGCCGGGATCGCGAGGTTCGGGGTTGCCGGATAGCGGGTTCCGGGCCGTCGAGTGCGGCCCGGGGGAGCTCGGGGAGGTTCTCTCCTTTTTGAGAACATCCCTGTACGGTATGCCACCCCCTCCCGCAGGATTCGTGGACCTGGTGCGCCGGGAGGTGCGGGCGCGCAGCGCCTCGGTCGTCGCGCTCTACGATCGAGTTGGGATCGCCGGGGCGGCCACGGTCCGCTATCGACCCAGCCTCTCGGGGGCCGCGCTCTTCGCCAGCGTGGAGGATCTGTGCGTGAGGCCCGACGTGAGGGACCGGGGGTTGGGCCGCGCCCTCCTTTCGGAAGTCGAGCGCCTGTGCGTCGCCAGGGGAATCTCCTACGTGGAGGTGCAGACGGAAGAGGTCGGGTTCTACCGCTCCTGCGGGTTCGAGGTCGAGCAGGGGGTTCTGGTGCTCTCGCGCGGGCTGCCCGCGCTCTCTCAGAACTCCAGCACCTCGTAGATGGAGACCTCGCGGAAGCCCAGGTTCTCGTAGAACTTGCGCCCGCGGCGGTTCGCCGCAGCCACCTGCAGCGACATGCCGGTGGCGCCCTTCTGCTCCGCCCAGGCGCGGGCCCGTTCGAAGAGCGCCCGGCCGACGCCCAGGCTCCTGTACTCGGGGAGGACGAAGATGTCGTCCACCGCGACCCACGTCCTGGGGCTGAACGCCGGGGACCCTTCCCTGATCTCCCCGGAGATGAAGCCTATGACCCTCTCTTCCGGCTCGGTGACGGCAACGATCAGGAAGGCATTTCGGCTCGCGACCAGGTCGAGCAGGAAACGGCGCATGGTCTTCTCCGATTGAGAGGACGTGGAGTAGACGCTGTCGTAGGCGGTATGCTCCTCCGCGCTCTGCATCCAGAGCCTCGCCGCTTCGATCGCGTCCTCCCTCCTGCCCGGGCGGATCGTGTACCGCAACTTCTCTCTGTCCACGTCCCCAATCGTAGCGCAGCGACCCCGTTTTGGCCGCCTCGTTGTCCGCTCCGCCGAGATGCAGTAGAGTAACGTCCCGTCCGGCGCATGAGAGAGGGGAGGTGATTCAGCCGGGATAGGACGAAAGTCCCGTAAGAGAAAACAGGCGGGATAGGGAGAAGACCGGCCCAGGCCGGATCTCCAGGAGAAAACGTTAGAAGCGCCAGGACTCCTCCAGTCTCCGGGGGAGTTGACGAGGGAGACGTTGATCGAGCTTTCGGCGGATGCGTCTCGGCCCTCGGGGTGGTCGTGAGGGCGGCCACAAAGCCCGGCGGCGACGCCGGGGACAAAAGGCCGTCCGGACCCCGCAAGGTCCGGCCCTGCCCTTCTCCGCCGTCTCGTCTGGTTCGTGGTGTGTCTTCTGACGGGAGGTGGTGTTCTCTTGTGCGGCATAGTCGGTTATGCGGGTGGTAAAAGAAGCGTGGAAGTCCTCATGGAAGGGCTCCGGCGCCTCGAGTACAGAGGCTATGATTCGGCAGGTCTCGCGGTACAGCTCGAGGACGGCGGTTTCGAGGTTCTGCGCCGGGTCGGACCGCTGAGGGAGTTGGAGCGGGCCGTCGCGGAGAGGGATGGCGGTTTTGGTCTGGTGAGGGCTGGTATAGGGCACACACGCTGGGCTACACACGGCCGTCCGAGCGAGCGCAACGCGCACCCACACCTGGGGAACGGGGGCAGGGTCGCCGTGGTGCACAACGGGATAATAGAGAATCACCAGAAGCTCAGGGGTGATCTGGAGCGGAGGGGCTTCGAGTTCCGCTCGGAGACCGACACCGAGGTCGTCGCCCACCTGCTCTCCGAGCGTCTGGAGGCGGGGATGTCTCTGCCGGAGGCTTTCGGCGAGGTGATGGGCTTGCTGGAGGGTACGTTCGCCATAGCCGCCATCAGCGCCGACGAGCCCGGGACGGTGGTCGCGGGGCGGCGCCAGAGCCCGCTGGTGGTCGGGCTCGGGGAGGGGGAGAACTTCCTGGCGAGCGGGGTGCCCGCGCTGCTCGGCTTCACGCACCGCTTCCTCGTCGTGGAGAGCGGTGAGATGGTGGTGATCAGCGGGTCGGAGGTGAGGCTTGCCGGACCCGGGGGAGAACCGGTGGAGAGGGAACCCTTCGAGGTCGAGTGGGATGCCGAGGCGGTCGAGCTCGGAGGGTTTTCGGACTACATGTCCAAGGAAATCCACGAGCAGCCCCGGGCAGTCAGGGCCACCCTCGACGGGCGTCTCGGGGAGGATGGGGTGGTGGACCTCTCGGAAGTCGGGCTTGATCTCTCCGGGGTGAGGCGGGTCGTGGTGGTGGCCTGCGGGACCGCATACCACGCCGGTCTGCTCGGAAAGTACTACATAGAGCGCTACGCGCGGGTTCCGGTGGAGGTGGCGGTGGCGAGCGAGTACCGCTACTCGGATCCCATAGGAGACCCCGGCACGCTCGTCGTGGCGATCTCGCAGAGCGGGGAGACCACCGACACACTGGCCGCCGTCGAGGCCGCTAGGTCGTTCGGGGGGAGGGTGCTCGCGGTGACCAACACGCGGGGATCGCTCATCACCCGCGAGGCCGACGGGGTGCTCCTTACCCGGACCGGACCGGAGATATGCGTCGCCGCGACCAAGACCTTCGTGGCACAGGTGGTGGCGCTCGAACTGCTCGCGATGGAGCTCGCCCGGTGCCGGGGCACCCTTCCGGACGAACGTTTGCAAGAGCTGGCGACGGAGTTGCGCCTCGCGCCGGAGAGGATACAGAACACGCTCGAGCTCGTCTCCTGTAGCCTGGAGCAGGCCGTCTCGCTCTTCGAGGAGGCGCGCTGTTGCCTGTTCCTCGGGCGTGGGATCGCCTACCCGGTCGCGCTCGAGGGGGCGCTGAAGCTCAAGGAGATCTCCTACCTGCCCGCTGAGGGCTATCCCGCGGGCGAGATGAAGCACGGCCCGATAGCACTCATCGACGAGACCTGCCCGGTGGTGGCGCTCTTCGGGGACGGCGTTCACCGCGAGAAGACCCTCTCCAACGTGTATGAGACGATGGCGCGCGGGGCGCGCGTCGTCGCCGTCGCACCGCCCGACGACCGGGAGGCCGCGCAGATGGCCTCTGCGGTGCTGCCGGTAGCGCGGGCGCCGGAGGCCGTTGTCCCGCTCGTGCTCACCGTGCCTCTGCAGATGCTGGCCCACGGGGTCGCCAGGGAGCGTGGGCTGGACGTGGACAAGCCGCGCAACCTGGCAAAGAGCGTCACCGTGGAGTGAGCCTAGCGGAACACGCGCAGCGCTCCGGCCCGGACGTCGAAGGTCATCGGCAGGTTCCCCCAGGGCTCGCCGTCGAGCTGTACCGGGATCACCCTCCCGTCCATGGACTCCGCCCGGGCCCGCGTGATGTCGAAGGAGCGCACGGAGAGGTCCAGCGGCAGGCGGGCCATGAACGGGATCAGGATGTCCGGGCGCAGGAGCGAGGTTATGCGCTCCATGACTACCAGGTCCAGCTCGCCGCTGCGCATCAGATCAGCGCGGGAGGAGACCCGGAACGGCCCCCCGTAGTGGGTCACGTTCGCGAGCACGGCGAGCCTGACCTCCTCGACGACCTTTTCGTAGCCTCCGTCGCGCTCGATGTGCAGCCTGCACGGCGGAAAGTAGCCCGTGAGGTAGAGTCGCACGGCGGTGAGGATGAAGGCCGCCTTACCGAGACGGTGCTTCATCTCTGGATCCACAGCCTGGACCACCCGGGCGTCAAAACCTATGCCGGCCATGCACGCGAACAGGCGGCTGTCGCCGCGCGCGTCCGTGGCCACCCCGAGGTCCATCACAGCGTGCCGGCGCTCTGCGATGCGCTCGCAGGCGGCCTCGGGATCGAGTGGGATGCCGAGTTCCTGGGCGAGCACGTTCGCCGTGCCCAGGGGGATGATGCCGAGCGTGGCGCCGGGTGAGAGGCCGTTGACCACCTCGTTCACCGTTCCGTCTCCCCCGGCGGCGACGACGAGAGTGTCCCCCGCGGCCGCGGCCAGCTCCCGCGCGTGCCCCGGGTATTCCGTGAACCAGAGCTCGACGCTGCCCAGCCGGCTGCGCAGCTGCTCCGCGCAGCGCTCCAGGAGCTTCGGGGAGCCTCGCTGCCCCGAGGTGGGGTTGCCGATTATGATCGCCGGGCCCATGCGCGTAACTATAGCCTCTCGCGACCCTTTTGCCGGGAGGCGGTCTGTCTTAAGATACGCTCCGTGAGCGAGAAAGGAGCACCTACGGACGGTTTCGTCGTACCCGGAATCGGGGTGGATGTTGTTGACGTGGGACGCATGGAGCTCGCTCTCCGGCGCACCCCCAGAATCCGACGCCGCCTGTTCACCGAGGCGGAGATAGCCTACTGCGAGAAGTACCGCTTCGCCGTGCGCCACTACGCTGGCAGGTGGGCGGCCAAGGAGGCGGTGACCAAGGCGCTCGGATGCGGTCTGATCCAGTGGAACGGCGTCGAGGTCGTCCGGCGCCCGCGCCGTCCCCCCTCCGTCAGGCTCTCGGGCAAGATAAAGGAGTTCGCCGATCGGGTCGGGGTCAGGGAGGAGGATCTCTCGATCTCGATAACCCACTCCGAGCTCTCGGCGGTGGCGGTGTGCATCGTGCACGGGAGGGGACCGTCTTGAGACTCTACACCGCAGCCGAGATGTCGCGGGCGGACGAGAACGCGCAGTCCCTCGGCATCCCCGGCGTCGTGCTGATGGAACGGGCGGGCTCGGCGATGGCCCGCCTCGCGCTCGAGAGGTTCTCGCCCGAGAGGGCCCTCGTCGTGGCCGGGGGAGGCAACAACGGCGGGGACGGGTTCGTCGTGGCGCGGGAGCTGCACCGCGCCGGGGTCGAGGTCGTGGTCTGCGCGACGAGAGAGGAATACCGGGGCGACCCGGAGACGAACCTCCGGACGCTGCAAAACCTCGGGGTGCGTTTCTGCGGGAGGGAGGAGCTTGCCGACGAGCTGGCCGCGGCGGACCTCGTGGTCGACGCGCTTTTGGGCACCGGATTCTCCGGGGAGGTGCGCGAGGACGCAGCACGGATCATCCGGGAGATCAACGCCTCCGGGGCGCGTGTGTTCTCGGTGGACGTGCCCTCCGGGGTCGACGGCTCGACGGGAGAGGTGGGCGGCGAGGCGGTGCGGGCCTGGCTGACGGCCTGCGCGCACGCGGTGAAGGTGGGTTGCGTGGTCTCGCCGGGCTGCGATCACGCCGGGGAGGTCGTGGCGGTGGACATCGGCGTCCCGGTCGAAGCGGAGGTAGAGCCCTCCGTCGTCCTGGGCGACCGCGAGGAGCTGCACGGGCTCGTGCCCCGCACCGCGCAGCCGGCGCACAAGTACTCGGCGGGGACGCTGCTCGTCGTCGCCGGCTCCCGTCGGATGACCGGGGCCGCGGTGATGAGCGTCCTCGGGGCACAGCGGGCCGGGTGCGGCATAGTCTTCCTGGTGGTGCCCGCGGGCGCCGCGGCGGCTGTGGACGCGCGCCTCACCGAGGCGATAGTCTCCGGCGCGCCCGAGGACGGGGAGGGGCACCTGACATCGGAGGCGCTCGGGGAGGTGCTCGAGAGGGCCGAGAGGGCCTCGGCGGTCGTCGTGGGGCCGGCGATCGGACGGACCGGGGAGAGCCGCCACCTGGTCGAGGGCATTCTGCGCGAGGTGGAGGTGCCGGTGCTCCTCGACGCCGACGGGGTGACGAGCCTGGCCGGCTCTGACGCCCTCGCCCGCCGTGAGGCTCCGACCGTGATCACGCCGCACGCCGGCGAGCTCGGTCGGATTCTCGATGTGGGGGCGGGGGAGATCTCCGCCCGCCGCCTCCACCACGCGCGGGAGGCGGCGAGGAGGTTCGGATGCTGCGTCCTCCTGAAAGGGAACGACACGATAGTCGCCGAAGGGGAGAGGGTCTCTGTGAACCCCACGGGCAGCGTCGCGCTCGCCACCGCCGGGACCGGGGACGTGCTCTCCGGGGTGATAGGGGCCCTGCTCTCGCGCGGGATGGGCGTCTACGATGCGGCCCGGGTGGGGGCCTGGGCGCACGGCCGGGCCGCGCACCTTTGGCTCGAGGAGACCGGATGGCCCGCCGAGAGCATGGTCGCCACCGATCTCGTACCCCTCCTCCCGCGTGCCCTACGCGAGCTCGTGTAGTATCTCTTGGTGCCGGAGGACGAAGGTTTATCCAGAGAGCGGGGGCGAGCATGGAAGAGCGTGATATCAGGGGCATGAAGGTCGGCGAGGTCATGCACGAGGACTGGCCGACGCTGAAGCCGGACGATACGGTCGAGGACGCCATAAAACTCTTCGCCCGGCGCAACGTCTCCGGGGTGCCGGTCGAGGAAGATGGAAGGCTCGTCGGGGTTGTGACGGAGGGGGACCTCATCTTTCAGGACGCGGACGTGAGGGCTCCCGGTTTCCTCGACATCCTGGGGGGTATGATCCCTCTCGGCAGCTGGTCCGAGTACCGCCGGGAGGCCCTGAAGAGCGCCGGGGTTACCATGGACGAGGTGATGACCCGCGACCCGGTGGTCATCTCCCCGGACGCGACGCTCTCGGAGGCGGCGACGGTGATGGCCGGGCGCAGGATAAAGCTCCTGCCGGTCGTCGAGGGCGATGTCTTGCGCGGTGTGATCACCAGGCGGGACATCCTGCTCCTTCACGTGCTCAACCCCGATCTCTCGGCCGAAGAGGAGGGCTGAGGGGACGGGCGGGCGCTTGAAGGAGCCGGACGGCCCGAGGAGAGGGATCCCCCGCCCGAAGACCACCGGGGTGCTCGCCGTCGCTGGTGTCTTCTTGATCGCCGCGAACATGCGCGCCCCCATAACCGGGGTCGGCCCTTTGCTCGGCGAAATCCGGCGGGATACCGGGCTCTCCAGCGGGGCGGCGGGGTGGCTGACCACGATCCCGCTCCTGGCCTTTTCGGTGCTCTCCCTGGCTTCTCCGGGGCTCGCCCGCAGGCTCGGTCTGGAGCGTTCGCTCTTCGTGGCGGCGGTTCTCCTGGCCGCGGGGCTCGTGGTCCGCTCCCTGCCCGCCGTCCCGACTCTCTTCCTCGGCACGGCGGTCGTGGGGACCGCGATAGCCGTCATAAACGTTTTGCTACCCGGCCTCATCAAGCAGGACTTCCCCCGCAGCGTCGGCGTCATGACCGGGGCGTACACGACGACGATGAGCTTCATGGGGGCGGTCTCCTCCGGCATCAGCGTACCCCTCGCCCAGCGGGGCGGTCTCGGGTGGCGCGGGGCGCTCGGCTGCTGGGTGGTTCTGGCGGCGGCCGCGGCGGTGGTGTGGCTGGTGCGGCTGAGGGACGGACGCCGCGCACCCGAGGGCTCCTCGCGCAGCATCCGCAGCCTGCTGCGAGCGCCGCTCGCCTGGCAGGTGACGATGTTCATGGGGTTGCAGTCGGTGATCTTCTACGTGATGGTGACCTGGCTTCCGGAGATACTCCGCTCCGAGGGGATGGATGCGGCGAGCGCCGGGTGGATGCTCTCGATCTTCCAGCTCGTCGGGCTCCCGGCGACCTTCCTCGTCCCCGCGCTCGCCGGCCGCCGCCCGAGCCAGCGCGGTCCCGTGGCGCTCACCGTCACGCTCTCCGGGCTCGGTTTACTGGGCCTGCTTCTGGCCGGCGGTGTCGCGCCCGCGCTTTGGGTGGTGTTGATGGGGATCGGAGGGGGGTCTTTCATAAGCCTCTCGTACACCTTCTTCTCGCTGCGCGCCCCGGACGCACAGAGCGTCTCCGCTCTCTCCGGCATGGCGCAGTTCTTCGGGTACCTGCTCGCGGCGATCGGTCCGGTTCTCTTCGGATACCTCTACGAGGCGACCGGAGGCTGGACGGTCCCCCTCGTGCTTTTGTTCCTGGTGATCGTCGCCCTGTTCTTCTCGGGGCTCGGGGCGGCGCGCGACGCCCGGATCGCGCCTGCAGACGGCGATCCTGGAGACGGGAGGAAAGGATAGTGGCACGGAAGATACTCGTATCCGGTTTCGAGCCGTACGGCGACCTCGGTCACAACCCCACCCGGGATCTCGCCGAGCAGGCGCCGGGACTCGGGCTCGGGGGCGCGGAGGTATCCTCCATCGTGCTCCCGGTCGAGTACGACCGGTGCGCGGAGATCCTGATCGGGGAGGTGGACCGCCTCCGGCCCGACGCGGTGATCGCCTGCGGGCTCGCCCCCGGCAGAACCGCCGTAACCCCGGAGCGCGTCGGCTTGAACGTCAAGGATACCGCTCCGGGACGCTCACTGCCGGACAACCGCGGGCGGGCGCCGCGGGACGAACCCGTAACCACTGACGGTCCCGACGCTCTCTTCTCGACGCTACCCTGCCGCAGGAT
This sequence comes from Rubrobacter calidifluminis, assembly GCF_028617075.1. NCBI lineage: Bacteria > Bacillati > Actinomycetota > Rubrobacteria > Rubrobacterales > Rubrobacteraceae > Rubrobacter > Rubrobacter calidifluminis. The sequence continues at coordinate 27,801 of NZ_JAQKGV010000001.1, forward strand.
CTCGGAGGCGTTGCTCTCCCGAGGGATCCCCTCCTACGTCTCGAACACCGCCGGAACCTACATCTGCAACAACACGCTCTACGCGCTGCTCGATCACGTGAGGAGCGAGGACCTCCCCACCCTGGCCGGTTTCATACACTTCCCGGCCTCGACGGAGCTGGCGCTGGAGAACCCTCTGCTGCCGAGCCTGCCCTTCGAGATGATGCAAGAGGCCCTCGGCGTCGCCATCGAGGTCGTGCTGAGAGCGGGTGTCCCCCGACCCTGACCCGCTACGCTCCGAGCCGGGATGCGGTCCGAAGCTCCTCGGCCGGCTGCACCTCCCTCTCCCTGAAGGCCGTGTGTATCGAGGTGTTGCCGTCTATCTCGACGTAGAGCGCCTCCTCGTGGAGCGTCGTGGGGATGACCCTCACGACCCTCCCCTCGCGGCCGGCGTACCTCCACGTCAGCGGCGCGTCCTCGCGGTAGACCACCACGACGCGGTCTCCTTCTCTCAACATCGCGTGCCATCCTCCCCTTGTTCGCCGCGATACTTGGCCGGATTCTAGACCATCTCCGGCTCCGCCGAAAGGGTGGATCGGGGGGAGATACGGGTATACAAAAGGAGTGTGCCCGCACGGGGTCTGGCTCCCCGCGGGCGGTTTGCGAAGGTGATTTTGCAGAACGGGGGTTCGTTTTGGGTCCGGAGCGGGATGGAGGGGGTTACGTGGGACGCCGGGTCGTCCGGGTCGAGGACGGGCGGCTGGTGCGCGGTGAGGGAACCTACGTCGCGGACATGAGGCCCGAAGGTTGCCTGGAGGCGGCCTTGGTCCGCAGCCACGTCGCGCACGGGCGGCTCGAGGGGGTGGACCTCGACGCCGCGCGGGCGGTGCCGGGGGTCGTCGGGGCATACTCGGCGGAGGATCTGCCCGACCTCCCGGCGGCGCGGCCGCTCTTTCAGTCCGACGTGCTCGAAGGCAGGGAGTGGCCGGCGCTCGCGCGGGAAAGGGTGCGCTTCTTCGGTCAGACCATCGCCGTCGTCCTCGCCGGGGACCGGTACGCGGCCGAGGACGGGGTGGAGGCCGCCGGGGTCGCGATTGAAGAGCTTCCCTGCGTCATCGACCCGACGGAGGCGGCCTCCACCTCGGCGCCGGAGCTCTTCGAGGGGCTCTCCAACGTCGTGGGGGAGTGGGAGGCGGGGGAGCCTGTCGGGGAGGATCTCTGGCGCGAAGCCCCGGTGGTCGTCGAGGCATCCTACCGCGTACCGCCGCTCTCGCACGCCTCGATCGAGGCGCGCGCGATCCTGGCCGAGCCCGGGGAGGGCGGCGCCCTCACGGTGTGGGTTTCGCACCAGGCCCCCCACCGTCTGAGGAGGGACCTCTCCGAGCTGTTCGGTATCCCGCAGGAGAAGGTTCGGGTCGTCGTCCCGGACGTCGGCGGGGCGTTCGGCGGGAAGAGCGAGACCTTCCCGGAGTACCTCGCCGTGGTCCACCTGGCGCTGCGGCTCGGACGTCCGGTGCGCTGGATCGAGGACCGGACGGAGGCGCTGACCGCCGCCGTGCACGGGCGGGGGCAGAACCAGAGGGTCCGGCTCGCCGCCGACCGCGACGGCAGGATGCTCGCGCTCGAGGTCGAGGCCGACGCGAGCACCGGGGCCTACCCGCACTACGGGGTGGCGCCCATCTTCAACATGCTCAGGCTCCTCTCCGGCGTCTACCGCATTCCCCGCATCCATGCCAGGGCGCGCGCCGTCGTGACCAACACCACCCCGACCGCCCCCTACCGCGGCGCGGGCCGGCCCGAGGCCGCCTACGCCGTCGAGCGCACGGTCGATCTCCTCGCCGCCAGGCTCGGGGAGGACCCGGCGGAGGTGAGGCGACTGAACATGATCCACCCCGGAGAACTTCCTCACGAGACGCCGGTCGGGGCCCGCTACGACAGCGGCGACTACCCGGCGGCGCTCGAGAAGGCGCTCGAGGCCGCGGACTACGGGGGCTGGCGCGCCGAGCAGGAGCGCCGCCGGAGGGAGGGCGGGCCTCCGCTCGGCATCGGGATCTGCTGCTACGTGGAGAGCGCCGGGGTGATGGGTGAGTACGGCGCGGTCGAGGTGCGGCCCGACGGGGAGATCCTGGCCCTCTCCGGCGCCTCCTCGACCGGGCAGGGACACGAGACGACCTTCGACCAGGTCGTCGCCTCGGTCCTCGGGGTGGAGGTGGGGAGGATCAGGGTCGTCGAAGCCGACACCGCCGCCGTTCCCCGCGGCGTGGGCTCCTACGCGAGCCGTTCGATGCAGGTCGGAGGGGCGGCGCTCCACCGCGCCTCGCTCCGGCTCATCGAGGAGGCCCGGCGCAGGATGGCCGGCCTCTGCGGCGTCTCCGTCGAGGAGGTCTCCTGCCGGGAGGGTGCCCTGCGTGCCGGGGAGGAGGAGATGGACCTCGTCCGTCTCGCCTCGAGGACCGGGGCGCTGCGGGTGGAGGAGGACTTCGAGCCGCCGCAGTCCTTCCCCTACGGCTGCTACGTCGCCGTGGTCGAGGTCGACCCCGAGCTCGGCGTCGTGCGCGTCCTGCGGCTCGTCGCCGCCGACGACTGCGGGGTCGCCGTCAACCCGCTCGTGGTGGATGGTCAGATCTACGGCTCCCTGATGCAGGGTCTCGGGCAGGCGCTCTACGAGGAGGTGCCCTACGACGCGCGGGGGCGGCCGCTCGTGGACCACGGCCTCCTCGACTACCTGCTTCCGACCTTCTCCGAGCTTCCATCAGTCCGCACGGTCGAGATGGAGACCCCGAACCCGAACACCCCTCTCGGCGCGAAGGGAGTTGGAGAGTCCGGATCCATCGGTGCGCCCCCGGCGGTGGTGAACGCCGTCGCGGACGCCCTCGGCCACCCCGACGGGCTCCAGATGCCACTGACGCCGCAGGCCTGCTGGATGAAGACGGGGGTCCGGGAGGGGGTGGGGAAGTGAAGCCCGCACCTTTCGACTACCTGGTCGCACGCAGCGTGCGGGAGGCCGTATCCGCGCTCGCGGAGCGCCCCTCCCAGGCGCGCGTACTCGCCGGCGGACAGAGCCTGGTGCTGGAGATGAACTACCGGCGCGAACGTCCGGCGCTGCTCGTGGACATAAACCACGTCCCCGGCCTCGATGGGATAGAGGTCGAGGGCGGTGAGCTACGGGTCGGTGCGCTCGCCCGCCACCGCGATTTCGAGGAACCGGTCGCGCGTGACCCCCTGGGCCGGCTGCTCGAGCGGGTGAGCCGCCACATTGCCCACCCCCCGATCCGGGCGCGGGGGACGATGGTCGGAAGCCTGGCCTACGCCCATCCGGCCGCCGAGTGGCCCGCCGTGGCCGTCGCCCTGGACGCCCGCCTGGAGCTGGCCGGCCCGGAGGGCGTGAGGACGGTTCGCGCCGGGGAGTTCTTCCGGGGGCCGTTCGCGACCGCCCGCCGGCCGGAGGAGATGATCACGGGTGTGCGCCTGCCGCTTCTCGGGGAGGGCAGCGGCGTGGGCTTCGTCGAGCTGCGTCGGACCGGGGCGAGCTTCGCGCTCGTGGCGGCGCTCGCCGCGATCACCGTCGAGGGAGGCGTAATCACCTCCTCCCGCGTCGCCCTCGCCGGGGCCGCGGACCGCCCGCTGAGGGTGAGAGGCGTGGAGGAGGCGCTCGCCGGAGATCCGCCGTCGGACGAGACGTTCGCCGGGGCGGAGAGGCGCGCCGCCCTCGAAGCCGACCCGGTCCCGGAGCCTCACGCGGGGGTGGAGTACAGGCGCCACGCCGCCGGGGTGCTGGTGCGCCGGGCGCTCGAACGGGCGGCGGAGGACCTGGAGGTGAACTCGTGAGGATCGAGATGGAGGTGAACGGGGAGAGGCGGGCCCTGGAGGTCGAGCCGCGCCGCACGCTCGCCGACGCTCTGCGGGAGGATCTCGGGCTCACCGGGACCCACCTCGGGTGCGAGCACGGGGTCTGCGGTGCTTGCACCGTGATCGTCGACGGCGAGGCCGTGCGGTCGTGCCTGATGTTCGCCGTACAGGCGGACGGGGGCCGGGTGAGGACCGTCGAGGGACTCGCCTCCGGGGCCGGGCACCCCCTGCAGCGGGCCTTCCGGGCCGAGCACGCCCTGCAGTGCGGCTTCTGCACGCCGGGGTTCCTGATGCTGCTCGCCGCGGCGCTCGAGAGGGATCCCGGCATCGTCCGCGACGAGGAGCGTCTGCGGGAGCTTCTCACCTCGAACCTGTGCCGGTGTACCGGCTACGAAGGCATCCGGAGGGCGGCCCTGCGGGCGGCGGAGGAGATGGGGCGATGAGGGTCATCGCGGTGGAGGAGCACTTCACCACCGGGGAGCTGCTGGAGGCGGACGGCATCGGAGGACCGGGCTATCCGTCGGAGAGGCTCCTCGACCTCGGCGAAAGACGGCTCAAAGACATGGACGCGGGGGGCGTCGACTTGCAGGTTATCTCGCTCGCCGCCCCTGGTGGGCAGCAGCTGGAGGTGAAAAGGGCCGTCCCGCTCGTGCGCCGGGCGAACGAGATGCTCGCTGAGGCGGTCTTTTGCCACCCGGACCGCTTCGCCGGCCTCGCCGCCCTTCCCACCCCGGACCCGGAGGCGGCCTGTGCGGAGCTGGAGCGGGCGGTGCGCGAGCTCGGTTTCAGGGGAGCGGTCGTCAACGGGCACACCCGCGGGCGCTTCCTCGATGCGCCGGAGTTCCGGCCGCTGCTCGAGCTCGCGGCCCACCTGAGGGTCCCGATCTACCTGCATCCGACCCCGCCTCCGGATGTAGTCAGGCGGGCGTACTACTCGGGGATCTCGCCGGAGGTGGACGGTGCGCTCGCGACATCGGCCTGGGGCTGGCACGTGGAGACCGGGCTGCACGCGCTGCGGCTCGTCCTCTCGGGGATCTTCGAGCGGCTGCCGGATCTCAGGGTGGTCGTGGGGCATCTCGGGGAGGCGCTGCCCTTCATGCTGCGGCGGGTCGACGCCCGGCTCTCCCCGGAGGTGATGGGGTTGAAGAGGCAACCCTCCTGGTACCTGAGGCACAACCTCTGGCTCTCGATCAGCGGGTTCTTCTTCGAGGCTCCCTTCCGGACCGCGATGGAGGAGTTCGGTGCCGAGAAGATCCTCTTCTCCGTCGACTACCCGTTCGCGTCGAGCGCCGAGGGATGCCGCTTCCTGGAAGGGCTCGGGTTCGGTCCGCAGGAGTACGCGAAGATCGCGCACCAGAACGCCGGGGAGCTCTTCGGGCTCTGAGCCTGCTCAGCGGGACCCGGATAGTTTCGCCAGCCTGCGGGCGAGCGGTGGCCCGAGCAGCACCACGGCGAAGACGCGGATCATCTGCACCGCGAGGACCAGCGAGACGTCTGCCCCTCCGCCGAGCGCGATGATCGAGACCGAGTCTATCCCGCCGGGGGTGGTCGCCAGGTAGGCGGTGAAGGGATCGGCCGGGGTGAAGGCGGAGAGGGCGAGCCCGAGCCCGGCGCAGACGACCATGAGCAGGACCATCGAGATGAGGACGGCCGGCAGCACGTGCGCCGCGTGCTCGAGCGAATCGCGGTCGAAGAGGATCCCGACGTAGAGCCCGAGCGCGACGTAGGCGGCCTGCGGGACGCCGGGGGGAAGGACGGGGTGGAAGAGCCCGAACTCGCTCGCCAGCACCCCGAGGATCAGCGGGCCTACGAGGGCGCCCGCCGGGAGACGCAGTTTGCGCCCGGCCCAGGTGCCCACCACGGCCGCCAGCGCGCTCAGGGCGTAGTCTGCAGGCGAGGTGCGGGAAGAGAAGCCGGTCGGTATGCCCCCGCCCGGAGAGCCCCCCGAGTCTCCGGGCATCAGGCCGAAGTGGGCGATGAGCGTGGCCGAGAGCACGACCACCACGACCCGGACATACTGCATCAGGGCCACCAGCCGGCTGTCGGCCCCGAGCGAGGGGCTCATCGCCAGCATGCCGGAGGCGGCTCCCGGGAGCGTCCCCAGTGAGGCCGTCTGCCCGTCGAGCGAGGTGAGCCGGGCGAGCACCAGACCCGAGGCCAGGCTCGCGAGCAGGGTGCCGGCGAGCACCAGCGAGACCGGCAGCCAGTCGTCGGCGAGCGTGGGAAGGGACGATGGACGGAAGGTGGAGGCCAGCAGCGTGCCTATGACGGCCTGGGAGAACGTTCTCGTGCCCCGGGGCATCTCGAGGCGCTTCCTGCTCGCCAGCGCGAATGCTATCGCGACGAGCATCGGGCCGACCAGCCAGGCCGCCGGGACGCCGAGGCGCTCCCCGAGGAACCCGGCGCAGGCGGCGGCCGGGAGCAGTGCCATCCAGGTTGCGTGCTGTCGGCGTCCTTCCATCCTCCGGCATCTATCTTTCCATCCTCCGGCATCTACCTGGAGGGAGGAATCCTAACGCGGGTCGTCTCACCCGCGGGCGGAGCTTTGACCCGTGCCGGAATGCCGAAGTCGTAATACTCGAGGGAGATCCTGATGTGGCCCCGTTCGCTGCCGGCTCTCTCCCCCGGCTTCGTACGCGGGATCTCTATCGGGACTGTCGACTCGAAGCGGCGTACCCGGTCCCGGCCGTCCAGCCAGACCGTGACCGGCAGCCTGCGCGAGCCGAGCTCCCGCATCAGCGCCTCGTAGAGCTCTCCGGCTCTGGGGTTTTCCCGCGACATCCTGTCGAGGTCCACGACCATGTGGTAGCGGGTGGTGGGGACACCGCGCACCTCCTGCCGGCCGAACTTGCGTGTCCCGCCGGGGATCACGCCCTCGAGGTAGTCGAGCTGGTGGACGGGGTCGTTGAGCTGGCCGCTGGCGAGCTGCGCCAGATATGCTCCACGTCCCCCGGCGAGCGCCAGGAGGTTGAGGCGCACCCAGTGTGACCGGGGCTCCTGACCTTGCGAGGGGGACTTCTCGTAGATCGTGTAGCCGAGCTGGCGGAGTTCCGCGTGCCCGGCGCCGGGGGTGCTCAACCTCACCCTCGCCCGGTCTCTGGTGAAGCTGACCAGGCCAAAGCCGCGTATCCTTATCATCTTCGAGCCGTGTGTGCCCTTATTCGGGAGGGGAGGGAGGCCGAACTCGGTCTCTTCTATCGCTACCCGGGTGCTGCCCTCACCGGTGGTGGCACGGTATGCCCTCATGGCCAGAGGCTGCCGCGCTTGCCCGGTCTTCTGGGTGGTGCCCCCGGATAGGTGTGAGGATGCGGTGGTGGCTGTGGATGTCCTCCTGCCCGGGGTGCAGCTCGCAGCGGTGAGTACGAGCATGCAGAGCACCAGAAGGAAGGCAGCCTTCCGGAGTGAGGTGCCTTTCGCTGTCGGTGTGCCTGCTGGGAAACCTCTCTTCATGCCCATCCCTCCGTAAGGCCCGGCCTCTCCTTCGGAGAAGGGGGACTCTGTCTCCTGCGGCGACGTTTATACAGAAAAGATATTCTAGCCACTGATCGCCGGGAGGAGGGCTCCGCTGCGGCTTGAGTTGAGAGGTCGCGCACAGTAGACTCGTCCTGCGGGTCTTCTCTTTTTGGCGTGGAGGGTCGATGGAGATGGAGACGCGCCCCGGTCGTGTCTGGGCCGAGATAGACCTCGGGGCCGTGAGGCACAACGTGCGCGCGCTGCTGCACCGGGCGGCCGGTGCCCGTCTTATGGCTGTGGTCAAGGCCGACGCCTACGGTCACGGAGCGTTGCCGGTGGCGCGGGCGGCGCTCGAGGCCGGGGCGGATTCTCTGGCGGTGGCGACGCTCGCCGAGGGTGTCGAGCTGCGTGAGGGGGGCATAAGGGCTCCGGTACTTGTCTTCGGGGACCTCCTCCCGGAGCAGTTGCGCGAAGCCGGGCGGATGAGGTTGGACGTGACGGTCCACTCGCTCGCTGGTGCCAGGTACATGTCCTCGCTGCCGGGCCTGCGGGTGCATCTGAAGGTGAACACGGGAATGAACCGCTGGGGGGTGGAACCCGAGCAGGTGGGCGAGGTATACAGGCTGCTCGGGGGGCGGCTCGCAGGTGTCTACACTCATCTCTCCTGCGCCGATTGGGACTCCGGGTTCACCCTGAAACAGCTGCTGCGCTTCGAGCGGGTGCTGGGGTCTCATCCTTTCGGGAACGTCCTGATCCATGCGGCCAACTCCGCCGGCACCCTCTGGTATACGCGGGCACGCTACGACTGTGTGCGTCCCGGGGGGGCGCTCTACGGGCTGCACCCTCGCGGGGATGCGGGTGACCCCGCCGACGAGGGCCTGCGTCCGGCGCTCAGCCTCAAGAGCTACGTCGCCGGGAAGAGGTTGCTCGCGGCCGGAGAGAGGGTCTCCTACGGGGCTACCTTCAGGGCGGTGCGCCCGATGTGGGTGGCGACCGTGCCGGTCGGGTACGCCGACGGTTACCGGAGGATGCTCTCGGGAAAAGGGGTGGCTCTGATCCGGGGCCGCCGGCGGTGCCTGCTCGGCCGGGTGACGATGGACGCGTGCGTCTTCGAGGCCGACGAAGAGGTGGAGGTGGGCGACGAGGTGGTACTCCTCGGGGAGCAGGGGGAGGAGAGGATCGGGGCCGAGGAGCTCGGGAGGCTCGCCGGCACGATAAACTACGAGGTGGCGACGGGGTTGAATCCCAGGCGGGTCGAGAGGAGATACGTTTCAGGTGTTTAGAGGCTTCTTCAGGGATCTCAGGTGGGGTCCGGCGTTCAGGCGTTCCCTGTGGTTCACGGTGCTGTGGGTCGTCCTGGTCTACATCCTGAGCCGCGTCTTCCCGAAGTCCTTCAGCCTGCACGGGGCCGCCCAGATCTTCATCCTCGCCGTCTACGCCGTGCTCTTCTTCCTGTTGTACGCCGTGCTCTTCGCCTTCTCCGAGAGGCGGCGCAGGGAGCAGACGCACAAGAGGAACAGGAAGGACCTGAAGGAGGGTGAGGAGGGTGTGAACGGCTCTCTCAAAGGCCGCTTCAACCCCAACACCAGCCGCAGGAAGGCCCGGCGACGGCGCTAGGTTGGCCTCCGTCGGGGAACTCCTGGAGGTTCTGACGGAGGAGCCGGAGGGTGTGATCCGGCTCCTGCCGGAGCTCGGCCTCGCCAGGGGGCTAGCGCAGAGCCCCTACCACCACCTGGACACCCTGGATCACATCCTTGAGACAGTACGCCACGTGCGGCGGGAGCTGGAGGAGAGCGTCCTCGGGGCGCGGGTCCCGGCCGAAAGGTTTGAGGCGCTGCTCTTCGCCGCGCTCATGCATGACGTCGCCAAGCCGCTGACCCGCGGTGAGGTGGAGGGGAGGGTCGTCTTCGTCGCCCACGATACCCTGGGGGCGAGGATGGTCGAGGAGATGTGTCTCAGGCTTGGAGCCCCGGCGATGCACTCTGACCTCGCCCGGACGCTCACCTATTTGCACCTGAAGATAGGGTTCATGGAGAACCCGCGTGCCGACTACCCGCCGGAGAGGATAGCCCGGGCCGCGGGACCGTTCTGCGAAGAGCTCGCGGTGCTCTCGTGGGCCGACAGACTCGCCGCGCGCGGGCCGCGCCTGAAGAAGGAGCACGTGGAGCGACACCGCAGGCTGTGCGTCAGGTTCCTGCGGGTGAGCCGCGAACTCGGCCCCCGCTCCGAGCCCGACTACAAGGAGCTCGCCTCCAGGCTCTCATGCCCTCCGGACGCGGTGGTGGGCAGCGCCTCGAGCAGGTTACGCATCCTGCGGGCCGGGGGGATATCCTGCGGGGAAGCCCTGGCGTGCGCAGGATCTTTCGCTGCGCTTCACAAAGGGTGTAGTTGAAGATATCATCGTGGACGTAAGGTACGTCAGTTTCGCGACGAGAAAGGCAGGCCGAGGCGATGGGAATAAGACGCTCGAGCAGGAACCGCTGGATCTTCGGAGTGTGCGGCGGCATAGCCCACAGGTTCGGGTGGAATCCGCTCGTCGTGAGGCTGGTGACCGTCCTGCTGGCGATCTTCATCCCCGGCTTCAGCCTGATCCCGGTCGCCATTCTGTACGTGATCCTCGGCTACCTGCTCCCGGAGAGCGCCGAGTACTAGGCCCGGGGTTATGGATTTCGCCGAGGCGCAGAAGGAGGCGCTTGGTTGCACCCGGTGCGCACTCTCCCAGTCGCGTACCCGGGTCGTCTTCGGCGAAGGTCCGCTCAACGCGGAGCTCTTCATCGTCGGGGAGGCTCCGGGATTCAACGAGGATAGCGAGGGGCGTCCCTTCCAGGGTGCCTCCGGGATGCTCCTCGATCGGTTGCTCGCCTCGGTGGGGATGAGGAGGGATCAGGTATACCTCACCACGCTGGTCAAGTGTCGGCCTCCTGGCACACCTCCCCGCTCCCCGCGACCGTCGGAGGTCAGCAGATGCCGTCCTTATCTGATGGTCCAGATCGCGGCCGTCGACCCCCGGGTGATCGTCGCTCTGGGCGAGCTGGCTACCAGGGTCCTGACCGGGCGTAAAGAACCGCTTTCGCGCATCCGCGGCCGGGCCGTGCCGCTCGACGGGCGCTACGTCTTCCCGACGCTCTCGCTGCGCAAGGCGCTCTACACCCCGGCCGACCGTGCTCTTCTCATCTCCGATTTCGGGAGGATCCCGGAGCTGCTCGCCGCCGAGCGCCCGGCCACCTACGAGACCCTGAACGTACCGCACCCGCCGGGTGACGGCAGGGAGCCCGTGCAGCCGGGCTTGTGGTAGCCGGCGGGTTTCTGGTGCCGATGGAGTGGGAGAAACTCGATGAGGAGGAGCTGAAGAGGCTGGCGGCCAGGGTTGCCGTACTGCTCGAGCCCGGGGACGTCGTGGTGCTCTCCGGGGAGGTTGGCTCGGGCAAGACCACCTTCGTTCGTGCCGCCATGCGCGCCCTCGGCGTGCGCGAGCGGGTGACGAGCCCGACCTACCAGCTCGCCCGCAGCTACGAGGGTGAGATGGCGGGATCCGGTGTGACCCTCAACCACCTCGATCTCTACCGGCTGGAGGAGATAGGAAGCGCCGACGTGCTGGAACTCGAGGACTACCTGGATCCGGGTGCGATAACGTTTATCGAGTGGGCGGATCCCGCGCTCGGCTCGCTCGAGGCCCCCTCTCTCGTCGAGCTCTCACACCAGGGAGAGGGGCTGCGGGGCGTACGGATCACGGGCCCGCTGGAGGAGCGGCTCGGAGGATGCTGACGCTCGCTCTGGACGCCTCGACGGCGGAGGTGAGCGTGGCGCTCGCCCGTCTCGAGGGACACGACAGGGAGGTTCTGGCCGAGGTCTCCTGCTCGGCGCGGGGGGCTTCGGAGATCCTGCTCGCTTCGGTGCACGAGGTGCTCGGGCTTGCGGGAGAGGATCTCGGGGATGTGGGGAGGATCGTGGTCGGTGTGGGGCCGGGGACTTTCACCGGCATCCGCATCGCGGTGGCCACCGCCCGGGCTCTCGCGGGGGCGCTCGGGGCCGAGATCTGCGCGTCCTCCACCCTGGATGCTCTCGCCCACCCGGCTCTCTCCTCGGGCCGGGAGAGGGTGGTGGCGGTGATCGACGCCCGGCGCCGCCAGGTCTTCGCCGAACTCTTCGCGGCCAGCGGGGAGAGTACGGGCGTGCTCTGCGCGAGACCGGGCGAGCTCTCACGGCATCTGCCGCGTGAGGGCGATCTTCTCCTCGTGGGAGACGGGGCCGTGCGCTACCGGGAGGAGCTCTCCTCGCTCGGGCACATACCCGAAGATTCCTCTCCCCTGAACAGGGTCTCTGCCGCGGGGCATCTCGTGGCCGGCGATCTTGAGCCGGTCCCTCCGGAGAAGGTGGTGCCGCTCTACGTGCGCGAGCCGGACGCCGAGGTGCGCAGGGAGCGGAACCCCTGGAGCCGGCCTTGAGCGACCGCAGGATAAGGCGGATGACGCGGGACGATCTTCCGGAGGCGGTGCAGGTCGACGCGGAGTGTCTTTCGCGCCCCTGGAGCACCGCCGTCTGGCGGGAAGAGCTGGAGAGCCCCTTCGGGCTCTACCTGGCGCTGGAGGAGGAAGGGCGCATCGTTGCCCAGATCGGGGTCAAGCGCACCTCGGACGAGCTGCACGTGACCACGCTCGCCGTACGCCCGGAGTGCCGGCGCAGAGGTTACGCCCGGGCTCTGGTCCGGGCGGCGATGGATGCCTTCCCCGAAGTCCGCAGGGTCCACCTCGAGGTGCGTCCCAGCAACTCCCCGGCCCGTTCACTCTACCGCTCGCTCGGCTTCAGGGAAGTCGGGCGGCGGCCCCGCTACTACGGGGACGAGGACGCCCTTCTCATGACCCTCGACCTTTCTTCTTAGCCCGTTGCTCACGCTCCCGACGCCGTTCCTCCCGGCGGCGCTCGAGATCCTCCCTGCCCTCGAAGGGCCTGAGCAGGTAGACGGCCGGGGCGAGGCAGACCAGAAACCCGGCGAAGATGAAGGCCGCGACGCGCAGGTCCCCCGGGCCGCGGGCCAGGTAGAGGGCGAGCTCGAGCAGCAGCACGAGCGCGATGAAGGCGAACATGAGCGAGAATGCTCTCATGGGAGGAGTATATCCTCGCGTGCCGGAGATAAAATAACCCCTTGAGCGTGATACTGGCGATAGAGACATCCTGCGACGACACCTGCGCGGCCGTGGTGGAGGACGACGGGCGCAGGGCCCTCTCGAACGTCGTCCACACCCAGACCGAGCACGCCCGCTACGGCGGGGTCGTGCCGGAGGTCGCCTCGCGGGCTCACCTCGAACGCATCGACGGCGTGGTGGAGAAGGCGCTCGCCGATGCGGGGATGACCCTCGAGGAGATAACCGCCGTCGCGGTTACGGTGCGTCCGGGGCTCATCGGGGCGCTCCTCGTCGGGCTGGCCTCCGCCAAGAGCGTGGCCTATGCCCGCCGGCTGCCTCTCATCCCGGTCAACCACCTCGAGGGTCACGTCGCCGCGGCGTACCTGGAGGACCCGGCGCTCGAGCCGCCGTTCGTCGCGCTCGTCGCCTCCGGAGGGCACACCGCGCTCTACTCGGTCGGGAGGGACCGGAGCATGTCGCTGCTTGGCGAGACGCTGGACGACGCCGCCGGGGAGGCCCTCGACAAGGGGGCGAGGATGCTCGGGCTGGGGTTCCCCGGGGGCCCCGCGCTCTCGAGGGCGGCCGAGGGGGGTGACCCGGAGCGCTACGAGTTTCCGGTGGCCCTCAAGGGCAAAGACGATCTCGACTTCAGCTTCTCCGGCCTCAAGACGAGCCTGCTCTACACGCTGCAGCGCCTGGGGGAGGAGAGGGTGGAAGAGGAGCTGCCCCATCTGGCGGCGAGCTACGAGGCGGCGGTGGTGGAGGCGCTCTCCCGGAAGCTGCTGCGGGCCGCGGAGATGACGGATTCCCGCTCCCTCGTGGTCGCGGGGGGCGTCGCGGCTAACGCCCGGCTGCGCGGTCGTCTCAGGACCGAGTGCGAGAAGAGGGGTATCGGGATCGTCATCCCGGCCCCGGCGCTCTGTACGGACAACGCCGCCATGATCGGGGCCGCCGCGCCCCACTCCCCGAAGATAACTTTCCCCGGTTACCTAGGCCTCAACGCCCGCAGCATCTGAGGCCTCGGGCGTTGCGAGGGGTTTGTTCCCTGCTCTATACTGCTGGCCGGTGGCCAGCGCGGCTGCCTTTCGGTGCGTTCCCTTCTTTGCGGAACGGGGAGGGGGAACGCGCGGTTGGTACGGAGATCCGAACAGAGGGAGGGGGGATGCAGGCGGCTTTGTGGCAGATCGGGTACCTGCCGGTCCACGCTCAAGAAGGAGAATGCAAAACATGAAGGGTAAAAGCTTCCCGAGGCGGGTTTTCGCCTGCCTCATGCTAGCGTTTCTGGCGGCTGTATTGTCCGTCGGCGTCGTCGGAGCCAGGGACGCTGCAGCACGCAGGATGGTCAACGAGCCATGGAGGTACCAGGCTCACCCGCCGAAGAGGTATGCTTTCGCGGCGAACGCTCAGGCTTTCCCGTACACCCCGTCCGAGTGCGTGGCCCGCTACGGGGTGGCCTGCTATTCACCGCAGCAGATCAGACGGGCGTACGACATCCCGTCCTCGCTCGAGGGAAATGGGCAGTCGATCGTCATCTTCGACGCGTATGGGAGTCCCTCCGTAAGACGGGATCTCGAGACCTTCAGCGAGACTTTCGGTCTCCCCAAGCCCGATCTGCACATCTACTATCCTCAGGGCAGACCGAAGTTCGACCCCAGAAACCTCAACCAGCAGGGGTGGGCGCAGGAGATAGCGCTCGACACCCAGTGGGCGCACGCCATAGCGCCGAAGGCCAGGATCAACCTGGTGATAGCCCGCAACAACTCGGATCTGGCGTTCAACTACGCCCAGACCTGGGCGCTGGGGCGTGGTCTGGGACACGTCTGGTCGCAGAGCTACGGTACGCCGGAGGCTGCGATCAAGAGCGTGAACAGCAACGTTCAGCTCAGGCTCTCGCACAACGGTTACGTGAACGCCCGCGCGCAGCACATAAGCGTCTTCGCCTCTGCTGGTGATTCGGGGGCGGGCAACGGTTTCAGAAAACCCAACGCGCTCTACCCGGCCTCCGACCCGCTTGTGACGGCCGTCGGCGGGACCAACCTGTTCGCGGGCGACCGCGGGGTTTACCGGCGGGAGACGGTCTGGAACGACTCGGATCCCGGGCTGTGTCCGTTCGGATGCAGCCAGGGGATCTTCGGGGCGACCGGCGGCGCCGCGAGCCGGGTGTTCAAGAAACCCGCCTACCAGGAAGGTTTTCAGCCCACGCACCACCGCACGACCTCAGATGTGGGCTACGACGCCTCGGTGTACACCAGCGTGTTGGTGTACCTGAGCATCCCCGGCATCCCCGAGGGCTTCTATTTCTTCGGCGGCACCAGCTCCGGGGCTCCGCAGTGGGCCGGCATCGGGGCGCTCGCGAACCAGGCCGCCGGAAGGCCGCTCGGGTTCTTGAACCCCAGGCTCTACGCCCTCGCGAAGAACGGAGCCACCTACCGGGCGAGCTTCCACGACATCACCCGCGGTCAGAATGCCTTCTACGGCGGCGGGTACGCCGCGAAGCGCGGCTACGATCTGCCGACCGGCCTCGGCACGCCGAAGGCTTCCACCCTTATCCGCAACCTCTCGCGCTAGGCTGGCATGAGGGCACGCCGAAAGGGGGCGGGGAATCTCTCGTCCCCTCGGCTTTTATTATTCTGATCTCCCCAGCGCCTGTTCCCTCTCCTCCCCACGCAGGATCACGCTCCGCGCGCACTCCACACAGGTGGCGTGTACGTTCTCGGGGTGGTCCCTCGTGTACAGGAAGACGGCAACCTTCCTGGGCACCACGTAGATTATGTGCTCCGTCGCCTTCGAGCAGCGCTCGCAGAATCGCTCTTGCCGGCCTATCTCCTTCGGCAGCCGGCTCAGGCTCGGGATTCGCTCCGGGCGGAAGATGCTCGCGCCGTTCATCGTCTGTTCATGGATTGAATTCCAACCTTCTGCGGAATATACTTCTGGCGTCGGCACTCTACCCGGTAGAGTGCCAAAGCATGTAGGCTCCGGAGCGTGAGTTTATCAGAGGAGGTACGTGGAGTGGCGCACAAAGAGCTAAAGTTTGACACCGAAGCGAGGAGGGCTCTCGAGGCCGGGGTGAACAAGCTGGCCGACGCGGTCAAGGTGACGCTCGGTCCGAAGGGGCAGTACGTAGTTCTGGACAAGAAGTTCGGCTCGCCGACGATCACCAACGACGGCGTGACGATCGCGCGCGAGATCGAGCTCGAGGACATCTTCGAGAACCAGGCGGCCCAGCTGGTCAAGGAGGTTGCGACCAAGACCAACGACGTCGCCGGTGACGGGACTACCACGGCGACGGTTCTGGCGCAGGTCATCGTGCGCGAGGGCCTGAAGAACGTGGCGGCGGGCGCGAACCCGGTGATCCTCCGGAGCGGGATCGAAAAGGCCGTCGACGCTGCGGTGGAGGCGATAAAGGAGCAGGCCGTGGAGATCTCGGGCAAGGACGAGATCTCGCGTGTCGGCGCGATCTCCGCGCGCAGCGAGGAGGTCGGCAACGTCATCGCCGAGGCGATCGACAAGGTTGGCAAGGACGGGGTGGTCAACGTCGAGGAGGGGCAGACCCTCGGGATGGAGCTGGAGTTCACCGAGGGGATGCAGTTCGACAAGGGCTACCTCTCGCCGTACTTCGTCACCGACCAGGACCGGATGGAGGCGGTCCTGGACGACCCCTACATCCTGATCGCCAACCAGAAGATCAGCAACGTCCAGGATCTCTTGCCGATCCTCAACCAGGTGATGCAGGCGAGCAGGCCGCTTTTGATCATCGCCGAGGACGTCGAGGGTGAGGCGCTCGCGACCCTGATCGTCAACAAGCTGCGCGGGACGTTCAACGCGGCTGCGGTCAAGGCCCCGGGCTTCGGCGACAGGCGCAAGAGGATGCTGGAGGACATCGCCATCCTCACGGGCGGCGAGGTCATCACCGAGGAGCTTGGGCTCAAGCTGGAGAACACCCAGCTCAGCCAGCTCGGCCGTGCCCGCAGGGTCGTCATCACCAAGGACGACACCACCATCGTCGACGGCGCGGGTGACCCCGAGCAGATCAAGGGCCGCATCAACCAGATAAAGAGCGAGATCGAGACGACCGACTCCGACTTCGACCGCGAGAAGCTGCAGGAGCGGCTCGCCAAGCTGGCCGGCGGCGTGGCGGTCATCAAGGTCGGTGCGGCGACCGAGACCGAGCTCAAGGAGAAGAAGCACCGGGTCGAGGATGCGCTCTCGGCTACCCGGGCTGCTCTTGAGGAGGGCATCGTCCCCGGCGGCGGGGTGGCGCTCCTGAAAGCTCAGGAGAAGGTCGAGAAGCTGCTCGACGAGCTCGAGGGCGACGAGCGGACCGGCGCCAGGATCGTCTACCGGGCGCTTGAGGAGCCCATCCGCCAGATCGCGGAGAACGCCGGCGCCGACGGCTCGATCGTGGTCGACAAGGTGCGTGCCCAGAGCGACTCCATCGGGTTCAACGCCCTCACCGGCGAGTACGAGGACCTGGTGAAGGCCGGGATCATCGACCCCGCCATGGTCACCCGCTCGGCGCTGCAGAACGCAGCCTCCATCGGTAGCCTCATCGTCACCACCGACGTGGTCGTCGCCGAGCCCGAGGAGGAGCAGCAGCCCGCCATGCCCGGCGGCGGGATGATGTAACCGGCTGACACAGCCGGATCCTGCAGGGCGGCCCCATCAGGGGCCGCCTTCTTTCTTTGTGCTTCTCTTGACATTCTTCTCACGTGACCCTATCATTCACAGTGGTCATACCTTTGGGAGAAGGAGGATGAGAACCTTCCAGAGTGGCTCTTGTGGGATGTCTACTCTGGGGGCATGACGAGGGGTGGGGGATATCTCTTGTATCGCAGGGTTCTTGTTGCCGTAGACGGATGTGAGTTCAACCACGGGGTTCTGGAACGGGGTGTCGAGCTGGCGGAGCTGCTGGGGGCGGAGGTTCACGTGCTGTGCGTCCAGGAGCCGCCGCCGGCTCTGCAGACCCAGATCCTGGGCGAGACCCCGCGCGAGGTCTTCGAGGAGCACCTGGAGGAGGTCCGGTCGCGGATCCGCGAGGCTCTGGAGGGGTGCGGGGTGCGCGTGGAGAGTCTGGAAGTCTGCGGTGGGAGTCCGGCCGGCGTCATACTGCGCCTCCTAAATGAGGGGAGGTTCGATCTCGTGGTCCTGGGACGTCACGGCAGGGGGCTCAGACACCGTTTCCGCCCCGGCTCCACGACCCACAGGGTACTCGCCTGCGCTCCCTGTCCGGTCCTGGTCCTGCCCTGCATGGATGAGAAGACGATCGGGATGGACCGGAAGGAGGGTGTCGGAGAGAGGGTGTGACCCCGGGATCCGAGAAAGGCGGTGATCAGCGGTGAACCTTTATCTCATCGATGGCGCGAGGTTGCGTAGACTGCGCGAGGAGAGGGGACTCTCGCGTGAAGATCTCTCCCGCGCCACCGGCCCTTACAACCCGGACGGCGTCCGGCTCATAGAGGAGCTCGAACGCCAGCCCAGGGTGCACGTCCTCGAAACCATAGGCCGCAGGATTGCCGCGGCGCTCGGCGTTGGGCTCTCTGAGCTCACCGCCTATCCCGACCCACCCGAGGATGTCCTCCTCGCAGAGAAGCCCACCGCTGCGCCCCTGTTCTCACCCGACTCCCTGCTCCGCCCCCCTCGGAACTGAACCCCCAAAAGATGTTGACCTCGACCGGAAACGATGATAACATTCGCTCCGAAATTTGGTCATACCAAATGGTATTGCCAAAAAGGGAAGGAGAGAGGATGACTGAGGTGGCTGGAAGGGAACCCGGTGCTGCCGCGGAGGCCTTGGAGGGGAGGGCTTCGACGGAGGTACTCGAGGAAGCCAAGAGCGTGGAGTTCACGTATCGCGGGATCTTCCAGAAGACGCTCGCGGCGAACCTGTGCAAGCACGTGGTGATGGCCAACCGCAGGCGTGAGTGGCTGGGTTCCACGATCCAGCGTTACAGCGACTCTCCGGAGCGCAATGGGGTTCCGGCGAAGCAGTTCGCGGTGATCGCGCCGGACGAGGAGCGGTTGCAGGAGCATCTGGCGAAGTACGAGCCGGGTGAGCTTGACGTGATCACGGTGCTCGACGACACGCTGTGCGACGGGGTGGAGTCGTGGGCGTTCTACGGGCGGCAGCCGATAAACCTGCGGCTGCGGCGTGGGGGGACGCTGATCGTCGTGTCGCACCGGTCGGCGGAGGAGTTGCTCCGGGTGATCCCGCGCAAGCCCTGGCCCTGGACGCTGGCGATCCTGCCGGGCACGCCCAGCATGGGCGGGCTCTGGGTCTACCGGGACGACGGGACGGACATGCGGGTGCTCGGGGCTATAGCGAAGGTGAGGCCGGACATCTTCGAGCTCGAGGCCGTCGAGGAGGTGGTCGAGGAGGACGAGAAGCTCGGGGATGAGCATCTTGAGGCTCTGCGCAGCGGTTACGAGGAGGTGAGGGTCTACGAGGTCGCATCCGGCGAAGGCAAGGAGGACGACTACGAGCCGGTGAGGCTGCCCGGCTACCGCGAGATGCGGGAAGCGATAATCGTCGAGGCGTGCAAGCCTGGCGAGCGCAACCCCGACTACAAGACCTCTTCGGACAGGACCATGCGTCCGCTGGTCGATTTCGACGCGTGCATCAAGTGCCGGCAGTGCTGGCTCGACTGCCCGGATGAGGCCTTCGACGTGACCGAGGAGGGATATTTCCCGGTCAACTACGACTACTGCACCGGATGCGGGTTGTGTTCGCAGGTCTGTCCGGTGGAGGACTGCATCGTGATGGTCAACGACCTGGAGTTCATCGAGGAGGGCAACCAGGACGTCTTCCCGAAGTGGAAGGAGGATCCGGAGGGCTACCGCGAGTGGAGGGAGGAGAAGATAGCCAGGGGGAGGGTCAGGCACAGCGGTTACTTCAACACCGACGTTTGGGCTCCGGTGGACGGCGGAACTGCGGAGCGTTCGAGAGAGGAGGAGAGAGGATGACCGTTGCGCGGCCCAGGGGCCGGCAGATCGAGAAGCTGACCACGGGGACTCAGGCGGTGGCGCAGGCCGTCAAGCTGGCCGACGTGGACGTGACGGCCGCGTATCCCATCCGGCCCTACGACGGCGTGATGCAGGCGGTGGCCAAGCTCATCGCCGACGGCGAGCTCGAGTGCGAGTACATCGTGGCCGAGGGGGAGCACTCGCAGTTCGAGATCTGCAAACATGCCTCCGCCGTCGGCAGCCGGGTGTTCGTGGGGTCTTCCGGGGTCGGCTGGATGTATGCGATGGAGTCACTCGCGGTCACACCGTCGCTCCGGCTCCCGGTGGTGGCGATGATCGGCAACCGGGCGCTCGACGACCCCGGGGCGTTCGGGGTCGAGCACAACGACGCGATGGTCGTGCGGGATCTGGGGTGGCTGCTCTTCTGGGTCGAGGATGCGCAGGAGTGCTTCGATGCGACGCTCATGGCCTACCGGGTCGGGGAGGACAGGAGGGTCTCGTTCCCGGTCGGGATCTGCGTCGACGGGGCGTTCATCACCCACTCCCAGACCCTGATCGAGATCCCCGACCAGGAGACCGTCAACGAGTTCCTGCCGCCCTACGACCTGGGGGACCGGCTGCTGCACCCGGACAACCCGATCACGATAGCCCCGCAGGCCAACGAGGACTGGGTCATGGAGATCCGCAAGCAGACCGACGAGGCCGCGAGGAGGGTGAAGGGTGTGATCCGGGAGGCGCACGACGACTTCAGGCGGCTCTTCGGGCGGGGTGGGGACAACCCGTTCTTCGAGGAGTACATGACCGAGGATGCGGAGTACGTGCTCCTCGGGATGGGATCCCTGGGCCTTCCGGCCAAGGTCATGGTGCGCAGGCTGCGCGGGCGCGGCGAGAAGGTCGGCTTCATCCGGCTGAAGTGGTTCAGGCCCTTCCCCGACGAGGAGCTCGCCGAGTCGCTCGGCCGTTTCCGGGCGGTGGGCGTCATAGACCGCGACTACTCCTACGGCTCCCCGCAGCAGGGCGGGGTGCTCTTCACCGATCTGCGGGCCGCGCTCTACGACGCCGAGAGGAGACCCCGGCTGGTCGACTTCATCGGTGGTCTGGGCGGGCGTGAGCTCACCCCCGAGATGATGGACGAGATGGCCGAGATCACCCGACGCGCCGCGCGGGGAGAGGATGTCCCCACCGTAAGCTGGATCGGGGTGCGCGAGTAGAGGCAACGCAGGAAGGAGGTCTTCCCCTTGACCGTGGAGACACCGGGACGGGTTCTCAAGCTCGACCCCATAAGGTCGATAAAGAAAGCACCGGTGGAGGAGTACTTCGAGTCCGGGCACAGGACATGCCAGGGGTGTCTCTCCTCGCTGCCGATGCGGCTGATGGCCAAGGCGGCCGGCCCGCGCACGATCGTGCTCGGCTCGACCGGGTGCATGTACGTGGCCAACACCACCTACATGACCACCCCCTGGGTCGTGCCCTGGATGCACACCCAGCTCGGGGCCGCCGGCTCCGCGGCGGTCGGGACCGCGGCCGGGCTCAAGGCGCTGATGCGCAAGGGCAAGATCAAGGACGAGCCCATAAACGTGATCGCGTTCTGCGGCGACGGCGGCGGGGCCGACATGGGGCTCTCGGCCATAAGCGCCGCGCTCACCGACATCGAGTACAACCTCCTGATCTTCCTCTACGACAACGAGTCCTACGCCAACACCGACATCCAGACCTCGGGGCAGACGCCTTGGGGGGCGGTGACCACCTTCAGCCCGCCCGGAAAGAAGCACCGCATCATGCAGCGTCGGTGGAAGAAGAACGTCCCCGGCATGCTCGCCGCCGGGCACCCCGACACCAGGTACATAGCCTCCGGGACCCCGGCGATGCCGGTCGACATGATGGACAAGGTGCGGGCGGCCCTGCGCGCGGGGGGGCCGACCTACATCCACGTGCTCGACCCGTGCCCGAAGGGCTGGCACTACGACCCCGAGCACTCCGTCGAGCTCGGCAAGCTCGCGCTCGAGACCGGCATCTACCCGCTCTACGAGATCAAGGACGGGGTGCTGGAGTTCACCGGGATAACCAAACAGATAGCCACGGGCCGGCGGCGCCGCAAGCCGGTGCGCGAGTACCTGGAGAAGCAGGGGCGCTTCGCCCACTTCAAGAACCAGGACTACGCCTACTTCCAGAAGAAGGTCGACGAGATGTGGGAGCAGTGGATCATCCCGTGCGTCGTCGCCTTCAGCTACGGCGGGCCCATAAACATAACCGGTTCGGAGCCGAGGGTGAGGAACAAAAACGTCGAGCGGGTGAACGCCTCGTGGACCGGGGAGCCAGGACACGCCCATGAGCAGTACGAGGGTGTCTCCGACGCCCCGAGCGAGCCCTGGCGTGATGACAACCGGCTAGACGAATACCCGAACGCCCTGCCGTCCACCGGGCACTAGGGTGGAGAGATTCTACGGGAGAGGAGGTGATGTCTGGGTAGCGGGGTTGGTAACCGGGAGCGGTGAAAAAACCACGGGGAGGGTGGAGGCTCTCCCCGTCGAGGCAAAGGAGGAGTGAGAAGCGATGCCGGCTGACAGCGACGAGGGCGCTTCTGCCGCCAACTACAGGGAGGGGCGGCTTCACAGCCAGGCTCATCGCGTGGAGGGGACACCCGAGGCGCCAGCGGGGGAGGTGCGAGGAACAGAGGAAAGGTACTGGGACCCCGGACGCGGAGAGCCGATGCCGATCCGGAGGCTCCCGGAGGCACCGGTGGCGTTGCACCTCTTCGGACCGGCGATGGTCCTGGTGGCGCTCGGTGTGGGGCTCGGCGAGACCTTCATGTGGCCACGGCTCGTCATAATCTTCGGGCCGCAGATCCGGTGGCTGTTTTTGATCGGGGTTTCGTTGCAGGCCGTGGTGATGCTCGAGATGGCCCGTTACGCGATGGCGACTGGCGAGAGTATCTTCTTCGGGGCGGCGCGGATAGCCAAGCCGTTCATGTGGTTCTTCTTCGCGGTGGCGATCCTGGTGTACATCTGGCCGGGGCACGTCTCGCTGGGCGCCCAGGCCTTCGAGTACATGACCGGGATAGGATGGCTCGGCACGGCCATAGTGGGGATAATCATCATGGGGGTCATCTACACGGTGGCCAAATACGTCTACAGCATACTCGAGGCCGTGCTCTCCGTCCTGATCGGGCTTCTGGTGATAGGTTCGGTTATAGTCGCCGGGATCGTGGGGACCTGGCACCAGCTGTGGGCCACGCTCTACGGGCTGGTCTCCTTCGGGTACATGCCCAAGGCGGCGATGAGCGCGGCGTGGTTCCCGGTGATCGTCGGTTCTATAGCTTTCGCCGGTCCTTCGGGCATGCAGCAGATGTGGTACACGCTCTGGCTGCGCGACAAGGGCGCGGGTATGGGGGCGCACATCCCCAGGATCAAGGGCCTCATCCACCTGGACGAGGAAGAGGAGACCATGCCCTCGCGGGGGTTCATGTTCGACACCGAGGATCGGGACGAGATGCGCAAGTGGCGCGACTGGAGGCGGTGGGTGAGCTTCGACGCCATCCTGCTTTTCTGGGGCATAACGATGCTCGTGACCATCGTCTTCACGATCCTGGCTCAGGCCGCCGGTCAGATCAACCCCCACGTGATCGGCGTGATCAAGGGCGGTGACGAGACGGCGGCGATCTCGGCCATCGCGGCGGCGTACAAGAGCGCCGGCGGCACGGTGCTCAAGCTCGTCTACCTGGGCTTCATTGCGATCGTCGGCTGGAAGGGGACCTTCGGGATCTTCGACGCCTTCGCCCGCGGCCAGTCGGACATGACCTACTACTTCATCCCGGGAGCGCGCCGCTTCAGCATGAACAAGCTGTACTTCGGCTTCCTCTACGGGGTGATGGCCTTCGGCATACTGGTCCTGCTGTTCGGCCCCGCGGATGGCCCGGCCTCCGTGCTCGACATCCTGGCGTTCCTCTCGACGTTCGCGATGGGTGCCTACTGCATCCTGCTGCTGTTCACCAACAACCTGCTGCTTCCGAAGAGGATCCGCCCGAACATGATCGTCAACGTCATACTGGCGGCCGGGGCGATCTTCTACCTGGGCATGCTGTTCTACAGCCTGTTCCGTTTCGGGGTGGTGGTGGGTTGATCGCGATGCGTCTGCCGACGCGCAGGGCGTGGGAACTCGCCTTCCCCGGCATGGTGGTCGGACTGGTTACGGGACTCATGGTGGGGGGACTGGCCGTCTACGGCGGCCTGTCCCCCGCTCTCGTTGCCCTCGACACGCTCGGTCTCTGCGTGCCGCTGGTGCTGCTCGGCGCCCTCTACGACCGGCTCCTGGCGGCGGGACGGATACGCCTTGCCGGGGTTGCCCCCGCGATGCTGTTCTGGACGCTCGGCTTCCCGGCGGCCCGGGTGGTGCAGCAGCTCGTCCTCTGGGGAGGGACCGGCTTCGGCGGGGGAAGGGTCTTCCCGGACGGGTTCTTGCCCTTTCTCGGCTACCAGGCCCTGCTCGGTGCGGGCTACGGTATAGGCTTCCTGTGGATACACGAGATCCTGGCCTTGTGGTGGTGGCCGAGGATAGCGGAGCACAACCCCGTGGCCATGAGATACGTGCGGCAGCTTGTGGGAAGTGCTGCCGGATCTTCCGGGGACATCAGGCGGCATTCTAGAGGTCGAAGGCGAAACAAGACTTAAGGAAAGGTCTCCTTAGGGAGATCTTCCAGCGGCGCCCGGGAACCTCCACGATCGAGATATGCTGGATGAGCCGGCATTTTGTGTCTTTCTGCACGGGACGCAGGGAAAAGGAGGGTGGTCTAGATAACGGCTTTCGTACCGCTTCTGGCCAGGCTTTTGGGCGTAATCTTCACCGCTGTTATGCTCTCCGGAGACAACGCGGTGGTGATCGCTCTGGCAGCGGGGAGGCTGAAAAGACGAGAACGCAAGAGAGCCATCTTTTGGGGGGCGGCCGGGGCCGTCTTCTTGCTGCTCGTGTTCGCCTCGGTTGTCACCCTGCTGCTGCAGATACCCTACTTCCGCGTCGCGGGGGGCTTTTTGCTCTTCTACATAGCCTGGAAACTCATCCAGGGGGAAGGGGAAGCCGAAAACCCGAAGGTCCAGGGCGGAGAGAGTATCTGGCAGGCCATAAGGATAATAGTGGTGGCCGACGTCTTGATGTCCCTCGACAACGTTCTTGCCCTGATCGGGGTCTCCGGAGGCAACCTCTGGCTGCTCGGGGTGGGGCTGGCCTCCACCGTGCCGGTTGTCTTCTGGGGGAGCCGGCTCCTCATCCGGGTGCTGGAGCGCTGGGGCTGGCTCGTCTACGCCGGGGCCGCGCTGCTCGGGTGGGTGGCAATCGGTATGATCTTCAGCGACGACTCTGTGCAGAGGTTCGCCGCCTCGGTGCGCGGCTTCGAGGACCCGATAGAGGCGGCGATCACCGCCGCCTTCGTGCTCTTCTGCTGGCTGTGGGCCAGAAGCAGGCGATATCCACTGCAGCGGGACGACGACCGTCGGGAGCCGTGATGGCTGGCCCGCGGGTTGCAGTAGAAGACCTCCTCGACGCCTCCGGGCTCCTCGCGGATTGGGGAGTGCTGGCCCGGCTGCCGGGCATACTCCTGGTCAACCTGATCCTCTCGGGAGACAACGCGGTGGTCATCGCTCTCGCAGCGCGAACCCTCAAGGACCGGCAGCGGCGCCGGGCCATCGTGTACGGTTCCGCCGGCGCCGTAGGCCTGAGGATCCTGTTCGCCGGCTTCATCTCCCTGCTCCTCGAGCTCCCCTTCCTGCAGGCGGCGGGCGCGCTGCTTCTGCTCTGGATCGCCTGGAACCTCTCCGGCGACGACCCCGGTGTAAGCGAGGTAAGGGCCGGAAGCAGCGTTCTCGGGGCCGTGAAGATCATAATTCTCGCCGATGCGGTGATGTCCCTCGACAACGTTCTGGCCCTGATCGGGGTCTCCGGGGGCAACCTGTGGCTGCTCGGGGTCGGGGTGGCGATGACCGTGCCGCTCGTGGTCTGGGGCAGCTCCTTCCTTACCTCTCTGCTGGAGCGGTGGACCTGGCTGATCTACGCCGGGACGGGCCTTCTGGTCTGGGTCGCCGCCGGGATGTTCCTGGACGACAGCGCGATCCGGGCCCTCGTCGACGTTCCCGCACGCCTTGAGGATGCCATCGGGCTGGCCGCCGCCGCGTTCTTCGTCGCCTCCAGCTGGCTCGTGCGACGCGGCAGGGGTAGTGCGTGATCTCCTCAGAAGACGATGACCACCCGGCCCCGCAGGCCACCGGCGTCCATCACGCGCTGGGCTTCGGCCGCCTCCTCCGGCGGGTACTCGCCGGCGACGCGCAGCCTCAGCCTGCCCTTCGAGGCGAGACGACGCAGCTCCTCCAGCCAGTCCGTCCGCTCGAGTACCCTGAAGACCATCACCGGCTCCACCCGGATCCCTCGCTCCGGCTGCTCCGGACGCCAGCCGCGAACCGTGATCATGCCTCCACTATCGCGGACGGCCCCAATCGCCCGCTCGTGCAGCAGCGCGGTGTCGAAGAGGCCGTCGGCCCCTTCGGGCGCCACCTCCCGTACCGCCGTGGCGAAGTCCTCCCCGCGCGGGACGACCACGTCCGCCCCGTATGACCTGACCAGATCTTCGTCTTCCGGCCTGGCGTCCGCGATGATCCGCAGGCCCGCCTCCTTTGCGAGCCCGATGACGTAGGAGGCGAGGAGCCCAGCCCCGCCCGTCACCGCGAGCGTCTGCCCGGGTTCGAGCGCGAGGGTCTCGAGCCCCAGCCTGGCCGTGAGCCCGTTCATCGGCAGGGTCGAGGCCTGCTGCAGCGTGGCACCCTCCGGGATCGGCACCACGGAGGCCGCCGGAACCACGATGAACTCCGCCTGCGCCCCGCCCTCGGGTCTTCGCGGGTTGACCGCGGCCATCACCTCCTCCCCGACCTCGAATCGGTCGACCCCCTCTCCTACCGCCTCGACCGTCCCGGCCGCGTCCATCCCCGGCGTCCAGGGCGGAGGGACATCTTCAACGCCCCTCTGCCGGAGCCCGATGTCCGTCGGGTTCACCGCCGCCGCCCGGACCGCGATCCGAACCTCTCCGGGGCCGGGATCGCGTACCTCCCGCCGTACGACCTCGAGTACCTCGGGACCACCGGGCGCCGTGATGCCCACGGCACGCGCTTCCTTCGTGCTCACAGAACCTCCTTCTCCCGATGAACCATGCCGGTCGCTTCCCGGTGCTTTCCTTCCATCCCACTCGGGGAAATTCATCACCGGAACCACACCTCTTCAAGCATGCCAGATGACCTATCCCCAGGATCTATCGCGCTTCAAACTGTTATTTGTGAAGCAATTAACGGCAGTATGGTTGCACGCTGTTACAATCCAGTACTGGTAATACCAATTGGGAGAAAAGGAGGTAAAGATGAACAAGACCGGTTCGCGCCTGGTTCGCTTTTTCGAGAGGTTCTCCCCGAGCGCGCAGATGTTCCGTGGCACGAGCCGTGGGCTCGGGAGGGGGCGGGGGGCGCGGCTCGCGGACGTTCCCGACGAGGAGAGCTCGGAGAAGGCGTACTACGAGCAGGAGTTCAGGGAGCTGGTCCGTCAGTTGAAGAAGGGGTAACCCCCTTTTTCTCTCGGGCGATCGCTGGCGGGGCGCCTTGCCCCGCCTTTTTCAACGTTTTATGGAGGCGATGACTGCCTCTGCCGTTTTGCGGGCGCGGTCCGGGTTGCTCCAGGCGTCGAGACGGCTGGAGACCTCCAGGCGCGTCCAGGGGGAGGTCCACACCACCTGATCTCCGACGGTGAGCCTTAGGGGTTCGTCGAGTTCGCAGGTGCCGAAGTCGCTACCCGGTGGGTATTCGAGTATGTGTTCCCCCGCGCACTCCTCGGCGACGAGGTCCGCGGCGGTTTTATCGGGGGAGATGTGGAAATCGAAGGAGTCGCGGGGTGCGGGCCAGTGGGTTATGACGATGCCGTCTTTCCCGAGGACGCTCACGACCCTCCTGTACCCCCGCAGGTGTTTCGGGAGGGGATGTGGGAGGTCGAGCTCGTGGTCGTGGAGACGGCGGCGCAGTTCGGCGTAGAAGGTCTCGAAGTACTCGGTTATCCGGGAGCGGAGCTCTTCCAGGGTCTCGTCGTCCATCTCTCCGAGCGACACCCTGCGTCCCTCGAGCATGGCTCAGATCTCGTAGCCCAGGTCCTCTGGTCTCAGGTCCGGGTCCACCGGTGGTGGGGGAGAGGGGTGGGTGGTGAGGGTCTGGGCCTCGATGCCGAGGGCCTCCGCCAGGCTCTGCGTGACGCTGTCCTTCACCTCCGTGCGGGGGGTGGCCTCCAGCCCGACAACCACGCCGGGGTTCAGGCATATGGCGTCGGCCAGCTCCTCCCTGGAGAGGGAGGCCCTCTTTCGCGCCTCCTTCAGCAGTGCTCCGTCAACCTTCACCGCCGCACCTCCCGTGACGGATCTGATTCACGTTCGCTCCCCGGGGTCCAGCTTCGGCCTGAAGCTCCTCGCCACGTCCTCTATGTGGCGTGCCATCGCGCGCTGGGCCGCGTCCCTGTCGCGCCGCCTGACCGCCTCGAAGACCTCCCGGTTGCCCTGCAGGGAGTGCTTCGAGCGCTCGCCGTCGGAGAAGGGGCGTTCGTAGGCCTTCTCCAGCAGGTCGTTTATGATCTCGAGTATCTGCTCTATCACCGTGTTGTGGGTCGCCTGGGCCAGGAGGCTGTGGAACTCTGCGTCCTCGTCGGCCGTGGGCTCACCCTTGCGGACCTTCTCCTCCTGGCGGGCGAGGATCTCCTCGAGGGATCTCAGATCTTCCTCGGTCGCCCGGTCGGCGGCCTTTCTCGCTATCTGCGGCTCGAAGAAGAGCCGGGCGTCCATCAGCTCCTCGCGCAGTTGGGCCCTGCTGCGCAGTATCCGGGCTATCGGGGCGACCAGGTGTTCGGTGGTGATCTCGCGCACGAAGTTGCCGCCGCCGTGACGGCTCTCCACCAGCCCAGCGGCCTCCAGCTGCCGGATGGCTTCCCGGATCACCGCCCGCCCGACGTCGAACTGCTCCGCGAGCTTCCGTTCCGGAGGGAGCGGCTGGCCCGGCTTCAGCTCCCCGCTCAGGATCGAGTCGCGGATCCTGGCGGCTATCTCTATGTAGAGCTTGCGGCGCTTGGCGGGTGCGGTAGTCTGGTTCACCCCTTCGACATCTCCGCTCACGTCGGTAATATATCATGCGGTGGTAATGGAGCCCGTTTGCCGTTCTATACTGGTATATAGTCTTCTTGACCCTCCGCAGGTGTCGGGATAGCATGGCGGGGACTTGCGGTACCCAACGGAGAGAAGAGCGGTAGGCCCACGGAACTGCCCCGCCCGTGGGCTTTAGTGTATCCCCGAGCGAAAGGTTGTGCTGATGGACATTGAGATCGGGAAAGGAAAGACCGCGCGCAGGGCCTACGGGCTGGACGAGATCGCGATAGTACCCAGCCGCAGGACGCGCGACCCCGAGGACATAGACATCTCCTGGACGCTCGGCGACCTGCGGCTCGACCTGCCGTGTCTCGCCGCCGCGCTCGACGCGGCGGTCGACCCGAAGACCGCCGGGATCATAGGTTCGCTCGGCGGGCTCGCCGTTTTGAACCTGGAGGGCATCCAGACCCGCTACGAAGATCCGGGCCCGGTCTTCGAGGAGATAGCTAGCCTCCCCGATACCAAGGCCACCCGCGTCATGCAGGAGCTCTACTCGGAGCCGATAAAGGAGGAGCTAATCTTCCGGCGGGTGCAGGAGATAAAGGAGCAGGGCGTGATCGCCGCGGCTTCGCTCACCCCGCAGCGGGTCGAGAAGTACCACCGGGCGGCGATCGAGGCCGGGCTCGACGTGCTCGTCATACAGGGCACGGTCGTCTCGGCCGAGCACGTCTCGAGCCGGGTCGAGCCGCTGAACCTGATGGAGTTCATCCCCTCGGTGGGCGTACCCGTGATCGTCGGCGGGTGTGCGAGCTACTCGACCGCTTTGCACCTGATGCGTACCGGGGCCGTCGGCGTCTTGGTGGGCGTCGGGCCCGGGCGCATCTGCACCACCCGCGGCGTGCTCGGGGTGGGGGTGCCGCAGGCCACCGCGATAGCCGACGCCGCCTCGGCCCGGATGCGGCACTACCTGGAGACCGGCGAGTACGTCAACGTTATCGCCGACGGCGGGATGCGCACCGGCGGCGAGATTGCCAAGGCGATAGCCTGCGGGGCCGACGCGGTGATGCTCGGGAGCGCCTTCGCCAAGGCCGAGGAGGCGCCCGGGAGAGGCTATTCGTGGGGTATGGCGACCTTCCATCCCACCCTGCCGCGCGGCACCCGGATAAAGACCGAGACCGTCGGAACACTCAAGGAGATACTGGTCGGCCCCGCCCACGAGAACGACGGCACCCTGAACCTCATGGGCGCTCTGAGGACCAGCATGGCCACCACCGGCTACCAGAACATCAAGGAGTTCCAGAAGGCCGAGGTGATGGTCGCTCCGTCGCTCGCCACCGAAGGCAAGCTCGAGCAGCGTACCCAGCGGGTCGGGATGGGGAGGTAGGGTCTTCCCTTGATCCTCGTCCTCGACTTCGGTGGTCAGTACGCCCAGCTCATCGCGCGCCGGGTGCGCGAGTGCCGGGTCTTCTCCGAGCTCGTCCCCTACGACACCCCGATCGAGGAGATAAAGCGCAAGGACCCGGAGGGCATAATCCTCTCCGGGGGACCGAGCAGCGTCTACGAAGAGGGGGCCCCGCGGGTGGACCCGGCGCTCTTCGAGCTCGGTGTCCCGATACTCGGGATCTGCTACGGGATGCAGCTCATGGCGCTCGAGATGGGCGGGAAGGTGGGGGCCGTCCAGATCCGGGAGTACGGCCCCTCTGAGATCGAGGTGAGAGATCACCGGGTCCTCTTCGCCGACACCCCGGAGAGACAGCGGGTCTGGATGAGCCACGGGGACGCGGTCTTGAGTGCTCCGGAGGGTTTCGAGGTTACGGCCGGGACCTCCTCCACGCCTGTGGTCGCCTTCGAGGAGACCTCGAAGGGGCGTTACGGGGTGCAGTTCCACCCCGAGGTGCGGCACACCGAGTACGGGATGGAGATCCTCAAGAACTTCCTCTTCGAGGCGTGCGAGTGCCGGGCCGAGTGGACCCCGGTCAACATCATCACCGAGGCGACGGAGAGGATAAGGGAGCAGGTCGGTGACGCGAGGGTCATAGCCGCCCTCTCCGGCGGGGTAGACTCGGCGACCGCGGCGATGCTCGTCTACCGGGCCATCGGCGACAACCTGACCTGCGTCTTCGTCGACCACGGGCTGTTGCGCGAGAACGAGGCCGAACAGGTCATGGAGGCGTTCACGGAGAACTACGAGATACCTCTGATCCACGTGGACGCCACCCGGCGCTTTCTGGACAGGCTCGCCGGCGTCACCGACCCGGAGAAGAAGCGCAAGATCGTCGGCGAGGAGTTCATCCGCACCTTCGAGGAGGAGGCCCGTAGGATAGAGGACGCCAGGTTTCTGGTGCAGGGGACGCTCTACTCGGACGTGATCGAGAGCGGGACCCGCGACGCCGCCCGGATAAAGAGCCACCACAACGTAGGGGGGCTGCCGGAGGTGATGGACCTCGAGCTCGTCGAGCCTTTGCGCAACCTCTTCAAGGACGAGGTCCGGGTGATCGCCGAGGAGCTCGGGATGCCCGAGCGGCTGGTGTGGCGCCAGCCCTTCCCGGGACCGGGGCTCGCGATCCGGATAATAGGCGAGGTCACCGCCGAGAGGCTCGAGATCCTGCGCCGGGCCGACGCCGTTTTGCAGGATGAGATCCGCGCGGCCGGCTACTACCGCAAACTCTGGCAAAGCTTCGCTGTTCTGCCGGCGGTGCAGTCGGTCGGGGTGATGGGCGATGCCCGCACCTACGCCTACCCGATCGTGATCCGGGCCGTAACCTCCGACGATGCGATGACCGCCGACTGGGCCCGTCTGCCCTACGATCTCCTGGAGCGCATCTCGAACCGCATCATAAACGAGGTGCCCGGGGTGAACCGGGTGGCGCTCGACATAACCAGCAAGCCGCCCGGCACGATAGAGTGGGAGTGAGCGGGGATACCCCACTCGGGACAGACCCGGTGGAGGTCGTCCCCTACGACCCGCGCTGGCCGCGGATGTTCGAGGAGGAGCGGCAGCGGATACTGGGCGCGCTCGGCCCTCGCGCCCTGGAGGTGGAGCATATCGGCTCTACCGCAGTCCCCGGTCTCGCCGCGAAGCCCGTCATAGACATCATGGTCGGTGTCGGGACGCTCAATGACGCCCCGGCGTGTATCGGGGCGCTTGAGGCGCTCGGCTACGAGTATGTATCGGAGTTCGAGCGGGAACTCCCTGAGAGGCGCTACTTCCGCCGGTTCGGCCCGGACGGCAGGAGGACGCACCAGATACACCTCGTGGAGCGCCGGAACCTCGGCTGGTGGGAGCGGCACGTGCGGTTCAGGGATTATCTGAGAGCTCACCCGGAGAGCGCCCGCGAGTACGGGGAGCTGAAGATGGAACTCGCCCACCGGTTCTGCCACGACCGTGCCGGCTACATGGACGGCAAGGACGCGTTCATGCGGACGCTCGAGCGGCGGGCGCTGGATGAGGGTGGTGCCTGAGGTCCTCCGGGTGATGACCTTCAACGTCCGCGGCTCGCGGCGCGGGGATGGGGTGAACGCCTGGCGCAACCGCAGCAGGCTCAACGTGGAGGTGATCCGCGACGCCGGTCCGCATCTCATCGGGTTTCAAGAACTTCAGCGCGGGAACCTGGACGTCTACAGGCGGAGGCTCCCCGGTTACGAGTGCGTCCTCGGGACGGGATACGAGAACCACAGGCCCTACGCGTTCAATGCCATCTTCTACGATCCGCGGATGCTGGATCCGCTGGAGAGGGGCGGATTCTGGCTCTCGGAAACCCCCCAGAGGCGTTCCCGCTCCTGGGGCAGCAGCCACGTGCGCTCGGCGAACTGGGTGCGCTTCTGCCTGCCGGATGGGTCGGAGTTCGTACACCTCAACACCCACCTCGACCACAGGAGCGGGAACGCCCGGCTGAAGGGTGCTGAGCTTATCGTGGGGAAGCTCGGGGAAATTGCAGGGGAAGATCCCGTACTCCTCACCGGTGACTTCAACTGCAACCCCGGCTCGAAGACCTACAGGGTATTCATCGCAGCAGGATTTACAGACGCCCACCGCGCGGCCGGCAACCCCACGCAGAATACCTTCCACCGCTTCCGCGGGGAGGACTTCGTCCCGAAAAGACCGGAGGCCGAGGGCAGGCTGGACTGGATACTGATGCGTGGCGGATGGACCCTGCACTCCTGCCACGTCATCCGGCATTCCGACCCACCCCTCTACCCCAGCGACCACTACCCGGTGCTCACCAGGATTTCGCTCCGGTGGGCGGAACGTCACACTCCATGTTAACACAGCTTTAGCGGGCATTTTACGCTCATGAAACCCACGGCCCTCCCTGCTCCCATATCATTCGGCCGCACGCACGGAGAAAGACGATTGAGGGCCTGAGAGACGGGCCGAAGAGAGGAGGCCTCAGGGAGTTGAGACGCGGGAGATTGATGGGCGTGGCGGCGGCCGGGATGGCCCTGTCTCTGGTGTTGGCCGGATGCGGCAACACGGTCGGTAGCAGCGGCAGCTCCGGTGGGGGGTCCGGAAAGGCCTCCGGCGGTGGCAACGCGCAGGCCGCCACGAGCCTGAGCGGAGCCGGCTCGACCTTCGTCGGGCCTTACTACAGCAAGGCGTTCAAGCAGCTCGCGCAGGACAAGGGAATACAGGTCAACTACCAGCTGGTGGGTTCCGGGGCCGGCATACAGGCCCTCATAAACAAGACCGCCGACTTCGCCGACTCCGACGCGCCCATGACCGACCAGGAGATGAAACAGGCTGGCGGAAACCCGCAGCACATCGCGGTGGTCGGTGGGGCCGCAGTCGTGGCGTACAACGTCAAGGGTGTCAAGGGTGGACTCAAGCTCGACGGTCCGACGCTCGCCGACATCTACCTGGGCAGGATCAAAAAATGGAACGACCCGGCGATAAAGAAGCTCAATCCCGGGGTGAACCTGCCGGACGAGAACATAGTCGTCGTGCACCGCTCGGATTCGTCGGGCACCTCGGACATATTCACCACCTACCTCTCCTCGGTGAGCCCCGAGTGGAAGAGCAAGGTCGGGGCCAGCACCACCCCGAACTGGCCGACCGGGGTGGGGGCCAAGGGCAACGACGGGGTAGCCGGGCAGATCTCGCGCACCGAGGGCTCAATAGGCTACGTGGAGCTCGCCTACGCGCTCACCAGCAACATAACCTACGCCTCGGTGAAGAACGAGGCCGGCAATTACGTCAAGCCCGGGCTCGAAACCGCCAGGGCGGCCATTGAGGGAGCCAAAATCCCGCCCGATCTGCGCGTGATAATCTCCGGGACCAGTCCCAAAGCTTCCAACGCCTACCCGATAACCGGGCTCACCTGGATGCTCGTGCGCCAGAAGGAGCAGAATCTCTCCAAGTGCAAGGCGCTCGCGGAGACCGCCTGGTACGTCACCCACCAGGCGCAGAAGCTGGCTCCTGGGCTCGAGTACGTCCAGATCCCGCCCAACATCAAGAAGATAGACGAGCAGAAGATAAAGAGCATGGAGGCGGGCGGCAAGAAGTGCTACGCGGGATGAGGCCTCTGATGGATGGGGAGGGTGCATTTGCTGCACCCTCCTCTGGTTTGTTTCCTGTAGGGGCGGGCAGATGAGCTCCTTTGCCAAGAAGCTGCGACGGGGTAACGCGGGGGATCTCGTCTTCGAGCTGCTCGCTCTCCTCTTCGGGCTCTCGGTGCTCGCGATCACCTTCGGGATCGTCTTCGAGTTGTGGATCAACACCGCTCTCTCGCGGGAGAAGTTCGGGTTCGGGTTTCTGTGGTCGCGCGACTTCAACGTCAACGGCGGCCGGATAGGGGCGCTGACGGTCATCTACGGGACGGTGGTGACCGCAGTAATAGCGATAGTGCTCTCCGGGCTGGTGGGTGTGGGGATCGCGGCTTTCCTGGTGGAGGTCGCGCCGCGTCGCCTCAACCGGGTGGTCGGGTTCGTGGTCGAGCTCCTGGCGGCCATCCCCTCGATCGTCTACGGCTTCTGGGGGATATTCGCGCTCGCGCCCTGGCTCGGGCGCTACGTGGTGCCGATTATAAAGGATCTGCTCGCATGGCTTCCGATTTTCTCCGGTCCCTACGTCAACGCGAGCGTGTTCACGGCGTCGATAGTGCTGGCGATAATGATCCTTCCGACGGTGGCGGCGATCTCGCGGGACGTGATAGAGGCCGTGCCCGACTCCCAGCGAGAGGGGATGCTCGCCCTCGGGGCCACCCGCTGGGAGATGTTCAGCCGGGCGGTTCTGCCTTATGCCAAAAACGGGGTACTCGGTGCGCTGATACTCGGCATGGGTCGGGCTGCGGGAGAGACGATGGCCGTCACGCTCATCATCGGCAACAACGCCCAGCTCTTCACGTCCCTCTTCCAGCAGGGGGCGACGATGGCCAGCGTCATCGCCAACGACTTCGGGGAGGCGCAGGGGTTGTTCCTCTCCGCCCTGCTTGAGATAGGGCTGCTCCTGTTCGCCATCACGTTTTTCATAAACGTTGGGGCGAGGCTTCTGGTGTGGTTCTTCGTCCGTGATCCGAAAGGGGGTGTGAGGGTGTGAGCACACTCGCCTCCACCACGCCCCGCGACAGACGGCGGCGAAGGATGGATCGTGCGATGCTCTGCCTGGCCTATGCCTGCGTGGT
This sequence comes from Rubrobacter calidifluminis, assembly GCF_028617075.1. Taxonomy (NCBI): domain Bacteria; kingdom Bacillati; phylum Actinomycetota; class Rubrobacteria; order Rubrobacterales; family Rubrobacteraceae; genus Rubrobacter; species Rubrobacter calidifluminis. Next base: position 62,927 of record NZ_JAQKGV010000001.1, read on the forward strand.
CGTCGCCGTGGTTCCGCTCGCGGCGGTGCTCCTCTACGTGATCGTGAAGGGGGCCGGGGCTTGGGACAGGGAGTTCTTCACCGGGTTGCCGACCCTCTTCGGCAGCGGTGGCGGCGTGGCGAACGGGATCGTCGGCACCCTGATCACCGTGGCCCTCGCGAGCGCCATCGGGATCCCCTTCGGCGTGATGGCCGGCATATACCTCTCCGAATACGGGAGGGGCTGGCTCGGGGCGCTGATCCGCTTCGTCGCCGACACGATGACCGGGATACCGTCCATCGTCGCGGGGATCTTTGTCTACGGGCTTGTCGTGCTCAACCTGGGCGGCTACAGCGGGTTCGCCGGGGCCCTCTCGCTGGCCATCCTCATGATCCCCGTCATCGCCCGCTCGACCGAGGGGGTCGTGAGGCTGGTGCCGGACTCGATAAGGGAGGCCTCTCTCGCGCTCGGTGTGCCGAGGTGGAAGACGACGCTGCGGGTCGTGGTCCCCGCGGCGCTCGGAGGGATACTGACCGGTATCCTGCTTTCAGTGGCCCGCGTCGCGGGTGAGACAGCGCCGCTGCTCTTTACCGCCTTTGGCAGCGACTACTTCAACCTGGACCCGTTCAAAGGCCCGATGCCGGAACTTCCGATCCAGATCTACAACGCCGCCCGCTCCGCCTACCCGGGCGTTATACAGGTCGGCTGGGGTGCGGCGCTCCTGCTGGTCCTGATGGTCCTCGTGGCGAACCTCACCGCCAGAGTGATCTTCCGGGGACGTGGAACCGGGGCGGGGTTCTGAGGGGGCGGGAGTCTTTGGCGTCCAACCCAGGAGGTCAGAAGTTTTGGAGAACAGCAGCAACGCCGTTGACAGAAGGACCGCTGCACGCCGTGAGATCCCGGTTGGCAGGGAGGAAAAGATGAGCGCGCCGCCGGTGATGGAGATCCACGACCTCTCGATGTACTATGGCTCCTTTCAGGCTCTAAAGGAGGTGAGCCTGAAGGTGACCCGCAACAGGATCACGGCCCTCATCGGGCCCTCCGGGTGCGGCAAGAGCACCTTCCTGCGCAGCCTCAACCGGATGCACGAGGTCGTGCCGGGAGCCCGCATCGAGGGGCGGGTCCTGCTCGACGGGGAGGACATCTACGCCGAGGGAGTGGACCCGGTGCGCGTGAGGCGCAGGGTGGGGATGGTATTCCAGAAGCCGAATCCGTTCCCCACGATGTCCATCTACGACAACGTGGTCGCCGGCCTCAGGCTCGGGGGGCGGCGCAAGAGGAGCGATCTCGACGAGATCGTGGAGCGCACTCTGCGTCAGGCTGCTTTGTGGGACGAGGTCAAAGACAAGCTCAAAGACAGCGGGACCTCCCTCTCCGGCGGCCAGCAGCAGCGGTTGTGCATCGCCCGCACGCTCGCCGTCGAGCCCGAGGTCATCCTCATGGACGAACCTGCGAGCGCCCTCGACCCCATCTCCACCCAGAAGATAGAGGATGCAATGCAGCAGCTGAAGCGGGACTACACGATCGTGATCGTGACCCACAACATGCAGCAGGCTGCGCGGGCCTCGGACTTCACCGGATTCTTCTTCATCGAGAAGACCGGAGCTCCCGGCTGCCTCTGGGAGTTCGGGGAGACGGAGAAGATCTTCTCCAACCCCGAGCGGCGGGAGACCGAGGACTATGTGACCGGACGTTTCGGATAGCCACCATGCCCAGGGAGATCTTCCAGCGGGAGCTCGACGGCCTCATCGAGGAGGTCATGGAGTTCGGCGACGACGTCTGCGGTTCGCTGGAGCTGATGGTCCGCTCGATGGAGGACCACGACGCGGGACTGGCCCGCCGGGTGGTCGGCTCGGATGCCCGCTACAAGGCCCGGGGTGCCGAGATAGACGCCGAGTGTATGGTCCTGCAGGCGCGTCAGGCTCCGGTGGCGAGGGACCTGCGCCTACTGCACACCCTGCAGGGTGTGACGAACCATCTGGTACGCTCCGGGACGCTCTGCGAGCACATCTGCGCTGCGCTCGTGGAGACCGAGGGGCACGAGCGTGATCTCGAGCTCGAGAGAACGCTCGTTGAGATGGCCGCCCTCACCCGAGACCTCCTGCGTGAAGGGCTCGTTGTCTTCCGGGAACGTGAGGTCGACCGGGCCCGCAACCTGCAGGCGACCGACGACCGGGTGGACCTCCTGTATTCGGAGGCGCTCAACCTCATCGCCAACCCCCCCGAGGACAGGCCTGGCAGCCCGGAATGGCGGATGCGCGCCGCCCTGATCGCCCACTACCTGGAGCGTATCGCCGATCACGGTGTGGACATCGGTGCGGGGACGGTATTCCTCGTCACCGGGGAGCGCATAGAAGAGGCCGTCAACCAGTACCTCCAGCGCAACGATTGATCAGACGCCCATAAAGACGAGCAGAAGCGTCAGGGTGATGAAACTGGCGGCGGTGGAGACGACGACCACGCTGCTCACGAGCTTGGGGCGGACGTCGAACTCTATGGACAGTATGGTGATGTTCACCGCGGTCGGCATACTCCCGAGCACCACCGCGAGCCTGGTGGTGAGCGGGCCCATGCCGAGGAGGTGGGCGATGGCGAAAGCGAGCGGTACGGAGAGTACCAGCCTCATCCCCGCCGCGAGTGCTACCTGCGTGCCTTCGGTGACAACCCTGGTTTCTGCAAGCTGCATGCCCAGTATGACAAGCAGGAGCGGAATCGTGGCTTCTGCGAGCAGGTTCACCCCACGCATGAGATCGGCCGCCGCCCCGGCGGTGGGTACCCCCACTTCCCTGAGCGCGAGCCCTCCGGCCACGGCGTAGATCTGCGGCATCCTGACGAGCCTGCGCAGCCCCTCTCGCCAGCCGCCTCCCCCGGAGCCAGCGATGTACACCGCGAGCGTCTGCGCCAGGACCGACTGGACGACGAAGAAGACGACGGCCTGCTCGAAGCCGCGCTCCCCGAAGGCGAACCGGGCGAGCGGGAGGCCGTAGTTGCCGGCGTTCATGAACATCGTGCACAGCATGACCGCCGTCGTGGTGGCGCGATCCTTACGGGTGGCCTTCTCGGCGAGCCAGCTCACCGCGCCGAGCACGACCACCAGAACCACCATGAAGATGACTATCTTGAACGCCTGCGAGGAACCGGTGCGCATCCTGGCCAGCGAGGAGAAGATGAGGGCCGGGCTCATCAGGTAGATGCTCACGCGGTTGACCGACTGGATGTCCAGGCTCACCAGCCGGCGTAGTGCATAACCCGCCCCCACCACCACGAGGATGGGAAGCAAAACCTGCATGAAGACGCCCGTTATCATGTCCCGACTACATGTTAGTAGCTCGTCTCTTCTCTTTCTCTTGGTTCTTCAGGTGATCGGGACGTCCGAGACCGCCCTGCGGAAGGCTCTTCTCTCGAGCAGCCGCCCGTACCACTCCTCCACCCCGGGAACCTCCGGGCGCTCAATAGGAAGATTGAACCACCGGTGCGCGCTCACCCCGAGCGGGATGTCCGCCGCCGTGAACGAATCTCCGCAGACGTACTCCCTCTCCCGGAGATGCTCGTCCAGCAGGCGCCAGTCCTCCGCGGCCTGCCGGGCGGATTCCTCGATCAGAGCCTCGTCTCGCTCGGCTTCGGGGGTGCGCACGAGCCCGAGGAAGACGGGCCTGAGGTGTGCCCACACGGTGGTCTGCTGCCAGTCCATCCAGCGGTCGGCGTCGGCGGCCTCCTGCGGGTCCCAGGGCCAGAGGATGCCGGAGCCGTAGCGACGGGCGAGGTAGCGTACGATCGCGTTCGACTCCCAGAGGGTGAAGCCGTCCTCCTCGATCGCGGGGACGAGGCCGGTCGGGTTGATCCGGCGGTACTCCGGGGTGTCGGTCCGGCCGAAGGGCCCTCCTGCGTCCACCCGCTCGTACTCGAGGGAGAGCTCCTCGCAGCACCACAGGACTTTCTGCACGTTGATCGAGTTGTTCCTGCCCCACACCCGGAGCATCAGTCCTCCTCCTCGTCCAGCAATGCGTTGTCCTCCCCTAGAAGCGGCGGGGGAGAGGGGGCTCTCCTGCCGGAACGCCCGTAGGAGACGGGGGTGCCGGGGAGCCTTATCTTCCCGAGTTTCGGATGTTCCACGGTGTCTACCAGACCCAGGTATTCGACCTGCGGTGAGGCGTAGACCTCGTCGAGCGTCCTGATGCGCCCGGCCGGGATGCCCGCCTCGTCCAGCCTCTCCATCCACTCCTCGACACCCGCCGAGGCGAAGGCGGGGGCCATCTCCTTCTCCAGCTCTTCCACCCTCCTCACCCGGTCCTCGTTCCTGGCGAAGCGCTCGTCCTCCGGGTCGAGCCCGACGAGGGGGGCGAAGCGCCGCCACAGACCTTCTGAGCCCACGGCGACGTTGATGAGTCCGTCCGCGCATTCGTACGTGCCGTAGGGGGCTATCGTGGGGTGGCGGTTGCCCTCGGGACCGGGGACCTCCCCGGCGATGAGCCAGCGCGTCCCCTGGAAGGCGTGGACCGCGACGATGCCCGCCAAAAGCGAGGTCGTAACCCGCTGCCCCCTGCCGCTCCTCTCGCGCTCGAGGAGCGCCGAGACGACCCCGTAGGCCCCGAACATCCCGGCGAGGATGTCCGCGATGGGGGTGCCGACTTTCGTCGGTGGTCCGCCGACGGGACCGGTGAAGCTCATGAGCCCGCCCTCTCCCTGCACGATCTGGTCGAAGCCGGGCCGGTGCCCCTCAGGACCTCCCTCCCCGAAGCCGGTGATCGAGAGCACCACGAGACGGGGGTTGAGCTTCTCGAGCTCCCCCTGCGAGAGCCCGAGCTTCTGCATGACCCCGGGCCGGAAGTTCTCGACGAGCACGTCCGAGCCCCGGATGAGCTTCTTGAGCTTCTCGAGGTCCCCGGGATCCTTGAGGTCCAGCTCCACCGAGCGCTTGTTGCGGTTGACCGAGAGGAAGTAGGTCGACTCCCCCTCGACGAACGGTGGTCCCCACCCGCGGGTGTCGTCTCCGACCCCCGGGCGCTCGACCTTTGTGACCTCGGCTCCGGCGTCGGCGAGCATCAAGGTGGCGTAGGGCCCGGCGAGCGCCCGGGTGAGGTCTACGACCTTTATCCCGGCGAGCGGGCCCTCCTCAGCCAAAGCGGGGCGCCCTCTTCTCGAGGAAGGCTTTCACGCCTTCCGGAAAGTCCTCCGGGTCGACGTAACCGTAGGCGGCGGGCTCCCTGCCGGACGCCGACCCGGCACGGGCCTTGACCGTCCGGAGCGAGGCCTGGGACTGCTCGCGGATGGTCCGGACCATCTCGAACGCCTCGTGCATCGCCGACTCCCCTTCCGGCACCACCCGGTTGACGAGTCCCCACTCGAGCGCCTCCCGCGCGTCGAGCATCCGCCCGGTGTAGACGAGCTCCTTGGTCCGTGAGGGGCCGATGAGCGAGGTGAGGCGCTTGATGAAGTTGCGGCTCAGCGTGATCCCTAGCCGGGCGATGGGCATCCCGAGCTTCGCGCCGGGCTCGGCGACCCGCAGGTCGCACGCCAGCGCGACCTCAAGCCCGGTGCCGAGCGTGTACCCTTTCAGGCATGCTATCGTCGGGAGGGGACACTCCTCGATCGAGGCCACACACTCCTCCATCTTGTGGAAGATCATCTCGGCCCCCGGGAGCCCGACCTCACCCATCTCCCTGAGGTCGGCCCCCGCCGAGAAGTCCTCGCCCGCACCCCGGATCACGAGCACCCTCACCGAACCGTCGGTCGATACCCGCCGTACCTTCTCGAGCAGAGAGTCCCACATCTGCTGGCTTATCGCGTTGCGCTTCTCCGGACGGCGCAGTGTGATCACCGCCACCCCACCCCCGACGTGGAGCCCGACCGAGCCCGGCCGTTCTTCCCCGCTCTCCTCCCGCTGGTCCTTGCCCCCACGGATCACCGAAACCAGCGCCCGCGCTCCCCGCGGTACATACCCCACGACCCCGGCACTCCGACGCCACGCGCGAGCCCCACCTTTCCTGCGCGTCCTGCCAGGTGAGCCCATCGACCGTAACCCCTCCCCGACTCTCGACTCTTCACGCGTCCTGGCCGCTTCTCCCATCGCCGACTCCTTGTGTGTCGATTGTCGACATCATATAATGATTATTGCACGTGGATGGATCGGGATCAAGGCCGACTTGTCGGGGGCGGTGGATGGCGTAGTATGGAGCTGTTTTGAAGAGGACGGATCGGTTCGGGTCGGGTGGGATCTTCGGGTCTGGGGGGAGTTTTGGCGCCTCGCTACCGGAGCAGGTGGCGGATGCGGTCTCTGACTGGATCGTTGAGGGGGAGCTCGAGCCGGGGAGTCGGCTGCCGGAGACGATGCTCGCGGAGCGGTTCGGGACCAGCCGGGCGCCGGTGCGCGAGGCGATCTACCTGCTCGAGCAGGCGGGGCTCGTGGAGCGGGTGCCGAGGAAGGGGACGGTCGTCCGGGACCATGACGAGGGGGAGGTCCGGGAGATCTACCGGGTACGTTTCGCGCTCGAGGAGTTCGCGCTGGAGAGGATCTGCGGGACCGAGCAGGAGCGGAGGCGGGCGGTCGAGGTTCTCTCCGGGCTTCTGGAGCGCATGCGCGAGGCACGCGACGATCCCCGCCACTACCACGACCTGAACTTCGCCTTCCACAAGGCCCTCATACAGGCCTCCGGCAGCGAACTGCTCGACCGGCTCTACCGGCAGATCGAAGGTCCGCTGCGCGTGTTTTTGCGCCTCTCCTTCCTCGACCCCGAGGTCGTGGCCGCCTCCACACGGGACCATGCAGAGCTGGTCGAGGCCATCCGCGCGGGGGACCTCGAGCGGGCCTCCGGCATACTGCGTGAACACGACGCCCGGGGCATGAAACGGGCCATCGCCCACCTCTACTCCAAGAAGGCCCGCAGCACACACAGCCCCAAAGCATCGAAGGGGTATTGACTCACCCCCCAGACGGTGTGAGAATACACCCAGGTTGTCGACAATCGGCAACCCGGGTGGGATGGCGGCGCCGGAGGCCGTCTGTGAGGTGTAGTCGTGGGGAGAGGGAGGGTTTTCTGCTTTGGGTAAAGAGATGCGGGCCCTTGTACTCGAAGCCCCGGGAGGGGGGCTGCGGTTAGAGGAGGTTCCCGTACCGGAGCCGCGGGACGGGGAGGTTCTGGTGAAGGTCACCTCTTGCGGGGTCTGCCACACGGACCTGCACGTGATCAAGGGTGAGACGGCATTCCCGACGCCCGCGGTGCTCGGGCACGAGATATCCGGCGTCGTGGAGAGGTTCGGATCCGGGGTCGAGGGGATAGAGCCGGGCCGGAGGGTGGTGGCGAGCTTCATCATGCCCTGCGGGAGCTGCCGTTACTGTGTGCGGGGCCGGGATGACGTGTGCGAGAGGTTCTTCTCACTCAACCGGTTGCGCGGGGTGCTCTACGACGGGGAGAGCCGTCTGCGGCGGGCCGATGGGTCGCCGCTGGCCATGTACTCGATGGGCGGGCTCGCCGAGTATGCCGTGGTGCCGGCCACCGACGTCTTTCCTCTGCCGGAGGGGCTACCGGCGGAGGAGTCGGCGATACTCGGATGCGCGGTCTTCACCGCCTACGGGGCGGTCAGGCACGGGGCGGACCTGCGGGCTGGGGAGAGCGTGGCGGTGGTTGCGATGGGTGGGGTGGGGTCGAACATCGTGCACATAGCGAGTGCCTTCGGCGCCTCGCGGGTCATAGCGGTGGACGTAGTGGGGGAGAAGCTTGAGGGGGCCCGGGAGCTCGGTGCCACCGAGACGGTGAACGCCTCGGAGTCGGATCCCGTGGAACGGGTGCGTGAGATCACCGGCGGCGAGGGGGTGGACGTCTCCTTTGAGGCTCTCGGGCGTCCGGAGACCTTCGCGCAGGCCCTGGGGATGATACGCGATGGGGGACGGATGGTCGCCGTCGGGATAGCGCCGGGCGAGAGTACGGCCGCGGTTCCCATAACGCAGCTCGTGCGCAGGAGCCAGCGGATCGTCGGTTCATACGGGGCCCGTACCCGGGCGGATTTTCCCGACATACTCGGGCTCGCCGGGCGGGGCTTCATAAACCCCCAGCGGACGGTCACCCGGAAGTACCAGCTGGAGGAGGCCGCCAGGGCGTACGAAGATCTCGACCGGGGTGAGATCCGGGGCCGGGCGGTGGTCGTCGTCTAGGAAGGAGTTGCGGGATCTCTGGGAAAGGAGGAGTTTATAGTGGATGCACAGAATGTGGATGATGCAAGACCCCAGGTACAGGTAAGGAGGGCTGCGCTCGCGAGCGTCATCGGTACCACGATCGAGTGGTACGACTTCTTCCTGTACGGGACCACGGCGGCGCTCGTCTTCGGGCACGCCTTCTTCCCGGAGCGCAACCCGACCGCGGGGACGCTGGCGGCGTTTGCGACCTTCTTCGTCGGGTTCGCCGCCCGTCCGATAGGGGCGGCCATCTTCGGGCACTTCGGGGATCGCATCGGGCGCAAGGCCACGCTCATAGCGACGCTGCTCGTCATGGGGATCGCCACCTTCCTTATCGGGCTCACGCCCACCTACGGGACGATCGGGGTCTGGGGGGCTATCATCCTGACTGTCCTGCGGGTCTTTCAGGGCATAGGCGTGGGAGGCGAGTGGGGAGGGTCCGTCCTGCTCGCGATGGAGTGGGGCTCACGCAGGCGGCGCGGTCTCATGGGTAGCTGGGCGCAGATGGGCGTGCCCGTGGGGCTCTTTCTCTCGACGGTCGTCTTCAGCGCGACGCTCGCGATAACCGGGCAGGACAACTTTGACAGCTGGGGCTGGCGCATACCATTTCTGCTCTCGATAGCGCTCGTCGGCGTCGGACTCTTCGTCCGGCTCAAGATAGTCGAGACGCCTGCTTTCTCCCGGGTGCTCGAGAGCAGGCAGACGGCTCGGCTGCCGGTAGCGGAGGTCATCAAGAGCAACTGGCGTGAGATCATTCTCTCAGCCCTGATCCGGATGGCCGAGCAGGCGCCTTTCTACATCTTCACCTCGTTCGTTCTCGCCTACGGTACGGGACACCTGCACATGAGCGAGCAGTTCCTGACGAACGCCGTGGCTTTCACGGCTCTTGTGTCCTGCTTTACGGTGCCCCTCTACGGGTGGCTCTCGGACAGGATCGGGCGCAAGAGGATGTACATGATCGGTGCCTTCGGCATCCTGATCTATGCCTTCATCTACATCGCGCTGCTCAATACCACCGTGCCTGTGCTGGTGGGTCTGGCGATAGTCCTCTCGATCCAGCCGCACGACATGCTCTACGGCCCGCAGGCCGCCTTCATCGCGGAGAGCTTCTCGACCAAGCTGCGCTACAGCGGCGCCTCTCTGGGCTACCAGCTCGCCTCGATAATCGCAGGTGGGCCCGCTCCCTTGATCGCCGGGACGCTCCTGGCCTCGACCGGGAGCGGGTACGCCATAGCGGCTTACATCGCGTTCTGCGCGGTGGTGACGATCATCTCCACCTCCTTCATGAAGGACCGTACCGGGGTGGACATCGAAGTCGAACAGGTTGCAGGTCGGCCTGCGGGAGGCGAAGAAGGAGCGCCGAGCCGGGCCTGAGTACGATGCTCCTTCGGGGGACCGGGCACCTGTCCTGGCGCCCGGTCCCGGTCTTCGCAGTGGTACCCGGTAGCATCCGCGTGCATCTGGTATCATCTGCAAAACAGAGCATTTCTCGAGCAGGTGATGTTCCCTTGAGCAGTATCAGGCTCACCAAGAAGAGCAAATATGCAGTCCGGGCGCTCGTCGAGCTCGTCCTGAACGGCTCGGAGAAGGCGCAGGGCGTGTCAGAGGTGGCCCGTGCCCAGCACATCCCGGAGCGTTTCCTGGAGCAGATCTTCGGGGAGCTCCGGCGCGCGAACATCCTCAAGAGCCACCGGGGTGCCCATGGCGGTTTCTGCTTCGCCGTCCCACCCGAGGAGATAACCGTCCTGGACATCGTGGAGATCCTCGACGGCGAGGTCAGGCCCGCCCGCTGCTCGGCCGGGGGCTCCTGCTACATAAAGGACGCCCCGCTGTGCGCCACCAGCCGGGTCTGGGACGAGGCGCGCGTCGCGCTCGAGGAGGTCTTCGGGAAGTACACCATCGCGCAGCTCGCGGCGGCGGAGCGTGAGATCCAGGCTGGCAACCAGCCGGCCTCCGTGGGCGTCTAGGAGGGCTGGCCACCGGGCTTGGAGGAGCTACTCTCTCATCTCGGGGGCAGGACCGGGATAGAGGAGACGGTCGTTGAGACCGGAAACGGTTGCTACCGCGTGTTGCGCCCCGCCTGTGCGGAGGCGCTGCTCGACGATGCGGATTTCGACCGGGACGAGAGGATCCCCTACTGGGCCGAGCTGTGGCCGAGCGCGATCGCGCTCGCCGGATGCCTCGGCGGGATGCAGCTTGCGGGCAGGAGCGTGATCGAGCTCGGTTGCGGGGTCGGGCTCGCGACGGTCGCCGCGCTCGCGAGCGGGGCGGATGTGCTCGCAACCGACTACTACGAGGCCGCCCTCGCCTTCACCCGGGAGAACGCGCTGAGAAACACCGGGCGCGCCCCGCGGGCCATGCTGCTCGACTGGAGGCGGCCCCCGCGGGATCTGCCGCGCTTCGAAGTGGTCATCGCCGCCGACGTCCTCTACGAGCGCGAGAACGCCAGGCTTCTGGCCGGGCTCGTCCCCCGGCTCATCGCGTCCGGCGGAGAGGCAATAATCTCCGACCCCGGGCGCAAGAACTCGGCGTACTTCCTGGAGGAGATGGATCGGGCGGGGTTCGATCGCGAGACGGACACCCTGGAGGTCGAAGGAGCGGAGATCCTGCTGCACCGCTTCCGGCGGGCTCCCTGAGCCGGCCTGCCAAGAGGCCGATACCCATCCTGATATACTTCGCAATGGTGCTTTTGGACTCGCTAAACCCGACGCAGCGCGAAGCAGCGACGCACACGGAGGGACCGCTTCTGATCCTGGCCGGGGCCGGGAGCGGGAAGACCCGGGTGCTCACCCATCGCATAGCCTACATACTCGAGCGCGGGCTGGCCGGGCCGGAGGAGATCCTGGCCATAACCTTCACCAACAAGGCCGCGAGGGAGATGAAGGAAAGGGTCGCGCTCCTCGTCGGGCCCGAATCACGCAGGATGTGGGTCTCGACGTTCCACGCCTTCTGCGCCCGGATCCTGCGGGCCCACGCCGAGAAGCTCGGGTACAAGCGCGAGTTCACCATCTACGATCAGGCGGACAGCGTGAGGCTCGTGAAGCGTTGCATCGTCGAGCTCGGCAAGGACCCCAAGCGGTTCAACCCGCGTGCGTTCGCAGCCCAGATCTCCGCGGCCAAGAACCAGCTCGTGAGCCCCGACGACTTCCTCAAGAGCGCCGAGGGGTACATCGCTGAGAACGTCGCCGAGGTCTACGCGCTCTACCAGGATCGCCTCTACGAGAACGACGCGATGGACTTCGACGACCTCATCATGCAGACGGTGGCGCTCATGGAACTCTTTTCGGACATCCGGGAGCGCTACCAGAGCCGCTTCAGGTACATAAGCGTCGACGAGTACCAGGACACGAACCACGCCCAGTACCGGCTGGTGAACCTCCTCGCCGCCGGGCACCGCAACCTGTGCGTCGTGGGGGACGACGACCAGTCGGTCTACTCCTGGCGCGGGGCGGACATCCGCAACATCCTGGACTTCGAGCGCGACTACCCGGACGCGCGGGTGATAAAGCTCGAGCAGAACTACCGCTCGACGCAGACGATCCTCGACGCGGCTAACGCGGTCATCGCCAACAACGCCTCGCGCAAGCCCAAGCGGCTGTGGACCGACGGTGAAGCCGGGGAGAGGATAAGGGTCTTCTCAGCCCCCGACGAGCACTCCGAGGCCCGCTTCGTCGCCTCGGAGGTGGACCGGCTGCTCACTTCGGGCGTCTCGCCCTCGGAGGTGGCCGTCTTCTACCGCACCAACGCCCAGAGCCGGGCGCTCGAGGACGTGCTGGTGCGCGAGGGGATCCCGTACCAGATCGTGGGCGGGGTGCGCTTCTACGAGCGGGCTGAGGTGAAGGACGCGATGGCCTACCTCGCGGTCATCGCCAACCCGGACGACTCGGTCTCGCTCGAGAGGATCATAAACACCCCCAAGAGGGGTATCGGGCAGACCTCGGTGGCGAAGTTGCAGGAGCACGCCGCGCGGGAGGGGATCACGCTCTACGAGGCGCTCGGCGAGGCGGGCCGGGCCGGGCTCTCCGGCAGGGCTCAGAAGAGCTGCACGGAGCTTCGGGCCCTCTTCGAGGGCTGGCGGACGGCCGCCCGGGAACTCTCCCCCTCGCAGATCATGGAGGCCGTCCTGGAGGAGTCCGGCTACCGCAGGGAGCTCGAGGCCGAAGGCACCGTCGAGGCCGAGTCCCGGCTGGAGAACCTGGAGGAGCTGGTCGGTGCCGCGCGCGCCTACGAGGCTGCAGAGCCGGAGGCCACCCTGGAGGGTTTCCTGCAGGAGCAGGCGCTCTACTCGGAGGTGGACGAGGTCGGGTCTGAAGGACGCGTCACGCTGATGACGCTGCACAACGCCAAAGGGCTCGAGTTCGATCACGTGTTCATCGTCGGGATGGAGGAGGATACCTTCCCGCACGCCCGCTCGATGGACGAGCAGAACCTCGAGGAGGAGAGGAGGCTCTGCTACGTCGGGATCACGCGGGCGAAGCGGACGCTCACGCTCTCCCACGCCAGGTCGCGCACGAGCTGGGGGGAGAGGGAGTACAGGATGCCCTCGCGCTTCATCTCGGAGATCCCGGAAGAGTTCAGGACCGGAGGAGCCCCTGGTTTCGTGGCCCGCCGCGGGAGGAGCGAGCCCGAGCCGGCAGTCGTCACCCCCGGCTACCGGGCCGGTGAGAGGGTCAGGCACGCGAAGTTCGGGCTCGGCGAGGTCGTCGAAGCCCGAGGGGACAGGGTGGTCGTCAGGTTCGGGACCGAGGAGCGGACCTTCGTCCCGGAGATCGCGCCGCTGAGCAAGGCATGAGGAGGAGAGGTACAGGATGGCACACGTCTACGTGACGGGACATCGCAACCCGGACACCGACACGATAGCCTCCGCCATAGGTTACGCGGAGTACAAGAACCTCGTGGACCCCGACAACACCTACGCCGCGGCCAGGCTGGGGGAGCCCAACACGCAGACCCGCTGGGTGCTCGAGAAGAGCGGGGCGGAGCCGCCGAAGCTCCTCAAACACATCATGCTCCGGGTCAAGGACGTGATGAAGACCGACATCGTGGTCGCCAGCCGCGACGATCCTTTACGCAACGTCGGGCTCGCGATGGCGAAGAACGACGTGAGCCAGATCCCGATAGTAGACGAGAAGGGAACGCTCATCGGGATCGTGACCGAGCGGAACCTCGCGAGGATGTACATAAGGGAGTCGCGGGAGGCCTCCACCTTCGCCGGCACCCCCGTCTCGGTCGGCTCGATGGTCGAGGTCCTGGAGGGTGAACTGCTCGCCGGGGAGGACAAGGAGACCTCGGGCAAACTGTGGGTCATCTCTATGAGCGTCGAGTCGATGGGGGCCTCGATGGAACCCGGGGACATCGTCGTAATCGGCGACCGCAGGGAGGCACAGGAGAAGGCGATAGAGCTCGGGGCCGGGGTCATGGTCGTCTCGAACGGCCGCCGGCCAGACGACGAGGTTCTCCGGCTCGCCGAGAAGAAAGGGGTCACGGTCATCCTCTCCCCGCTCGACTCCTACGTCACGAGCCGCATGATCCAGCTCTCCGTCCCCTGTTGGGAGGTGATGAACCCCGACCCGCTCACGGTCTCGCCGGACGACCTCCTCACCGACATCACCCAGCAGGTGATGGAGGTCCACTACCGGGCGGCCGTCGCGGTGGACGAGGAGAGGAGGCCGCTCGGGATCGTCACCCGCACCGATCTCTTGAACCCCGAGCCCCGCAGGGTGCTGCTCGTGGACCACGCCGAGGTCGGCCAGAGCGTACCCGGGGTCGAGAACGCGCAGATCGTCGAGATCCTCGACCACCACCACATCGGGGACATCGAGACGAGCACCCCGATCTCGGCGACCTTCGACCCGGTGGGCTCGACGGCGACCCTGATCGTCGAGCGCTACAGAAGGAGCGGGCTCGAGCCTGAGAGGTCCACCGCGATGATGCTCCTCGCCGCCGTTCTCTCGGATACGGTCATCCTCAACTCCCCGACGACGACCGACCGCGACAGGGAGGTTGTGAAGTACCTGGAGGAGCTGCTCGGGCTCGACGCGGAGAAGTTCGGCATGGAGATGTTCGAGGCTTCCTCGGACGTCTCCGGGCTCTCGGCGGAGCAGATCATCGAACGCGACGCCAAGGAGTACTCCCTCAAGAACGGGGAGCGAATAAGCATCTCCCAGATAGAGACCGTAGGACCGGGGCTGCTCGCGCGCAAGGACGAGCTCGTGGCCGAGCTCGAGAAGAAGCGGGAGAACAACGGCTACCTGCTCTCGGCGCTCATGGTCACCGACATAACCCGGGGCGGGACGGAGCTTCTGTGCGTCGGGGAGCGTTCGATCGTCGAGCGTGCCTTCGACCGGAAGGCCGAGGACGGCGTGATCGACCTGCCGGGCGTGATGAGCCGCAAGAAGCAGGTCGCCCCGAAGCTGCTGGCGGCTTTCTAGAACGAGGCAACGGAGGTTTTGCATGATATCCCGGGATGAGGTGCGCCACGTCGCGGAGCTGGCGCGGCTGGAGCTGACCGACGAGGAGCTGGAGAGGATCGGCGGCCAGCTCGGCGCGATCCTGCAGAGCATAGAGAAGATCGGAGAGCTCGACCTCTCGGGGGTCCCTCCCACGGCGAACCCGCTCAACCTGACCAACGTGCTCAGGCCAGACGAGCCGCAGGAGGAGCTCTCCGTGGAGCAGGCGCTCGCCAACGCGCCGGAGGTCGAGGGCAACCTCTTCGTCGTCCCGAGGATAGACTGAGGTGGAGGGGCTGCTCGAGCTCTCGGCCTTCGAGCTGGCCGGGAAGATAGCGTCGGGAGAGGTCTCGGCCCGGGAGGCGGCCGAGGCCGCCAGCGAGCGCGTGGAGGCCGCAGAACCCGAGGTGCACGCCATGATCACGCCGACGCCGGAGCTCGCTCTGGAGCGGGCGGAGCGGGTGGACGAGAGGAGGGCGCGGGGCGAGGAGCTCGCGCCCTGGGAGGGCGTTCCGATCGCGGTGAAGGACGTGCTCTCCACCCGCGGGGTGCGCACGACCTGCGGTTCGCGGATCCTGGAGAACTTCGAGCCGGTCTACGAGGCGACGGCGCTAGCGCGTCTGGGGGAGCCGGTAGTCGTGGGCAAGGCGAACATGGACGAGTTCGCGATGGGCTCCTCGACCGAGAACTCGGCCTTCGGCCCGACCCGCAACCCGTGGGATCTCTCGCGGGTCCCGGGGGGCTCCTCGGGCGGCTCGGCCGCGGCGGTCGCCGCCGGGGAGGGCTGGTGGGCCCTGGGGACCGACACCGGTGGCTCGGTGCGCCAGCCCGCCGCCCTCTGCGGGATCGTCGGGCTCAAGCCGACCTACGGGCGCGTCTCGCGCTACGGGCTCGTCGCCTTCGCCTCCTCGCTGGATCAGATCGGACCGATGACCCGCGACGTGCGCGACGCGGCGCTGCTCCTCTCGGCGATCGCAGGCCGCGACCCGCGCGACTCGACGAGCGCGAGCGCGGAGGTTCCCGACTACCTGGCGGAGCTCGATCGCGGGGTGGAAGGCCTTCGGGTCGGCATCATCGGCGAGATGATGGGGGAGGGGATAGAGCCAGGGGTGCGCGAGGTCGTCGAGCGGGCGGCGAGGAGCCTCGAAGAGGCTGGGGCCGAGGTCGGCGAGGCGCACCTGCCGCACCAGGAGTACGCGCTCGCGGCCTACTACATCATCGCCCCGGCGGAGGTCTCCTCGAATTTGGCCCGCTTCGACGGGGTGCGCTACGGGATGCGGGTCGAGGCAGAGGGGGTGCACGAGATGTTCCGCAGAACCCGCGGGCGTGGCTTCGGGGACGAGGCCAAGCGGCGCATCATGCTCGGCACCTACGCGCTCTCCTCCGGCTACTACGAGGCGTACTACGCCCAGGCGCAGAAGGTGAGGACCAGGATCATCGAGGACTTCAGGGCGGCCTTCTCCCGCTTCGACGTCCTGCTCTCCCCGACCTCGCCGACGGTCGCCTTCGGGCTCGGCGAGAAGGTGGAGGACCCGCTCGCGATGTACGCGCAGGATATCTGCTCTATCCCGGCGAATCTGGCCGGCATCCCCGCCATCAGCGTCCCGGGGGGACTCTCGGAGGGGCTCCCGGTCGGGGTGCAGCTCATGGGGAACCACTTCGCCGAGGCGACGCTGCTGCGGGCCGCACGCACCGTCGAGGAGGCGTCGGGGTTCAGGTTCGAGATGAGGCCGTAGGGCCGGTGCTAGAATGGCCCGAGGTGAGGTTGCTGGCAGGAAAGTTCGAGGTGTAGCGACGCTTTGGAGGTAAAGGAGAGAGAGGCTTACCAGGCGGTCATCGGGCTCGAGTTCCACGCCCACATCGCCACCCGCACGAAGATGTTCTGCGGCTGTCGGGTCTCCTACGGGGACGAGCCGAACACCCACACCTGCCCGGTGTGCCTGGGGCACCCGGGGGCCCTTCCGGTGGCGAACGAGCGGGCGGTCGAGCTCGGGGTGATGGCGGGGCTCGCGATGGGGTGCGAGGTGGCCCCGCGGGCCGTCTTCGCCCGCAAGAACTACTTCTACCCGGACCTGCCCAAGGGGTATCAGATCTCTCAGTACGAGGAGCCGATCTGCACCGGCGGGCACATAGACGTGCAGACCTCCTCGGGCACCGTGCGGGTGCGCATTCGCCGGCTGCACCTGGAGGAGGACACCGCCAAGAACGTCCACGTCGGCACCAGCGGCAGGATGCACGGCTCCACGGCCTCGCTCATAGACTTCAACCGCAGCGGCACCCCGCTGATGGAGATCGTCACCGAGCCCGACATCCCCTCGGCCGAGGCCGCGCGCGAGACCGCGCTGCGCCTGAGGGACATCCTGCGGGCCGTCGGCGCCTCCGAGGCGGACATGGAGAAGGGGCAGCTCCGCTGCGAGGCGAACGTCTCGATCCGCAACCCCGACGGCTCTCTCGGTACGCGCACCGAGCTGAAGAACATAAACTCGTTCCGCTTCATGGAGCGGGCGATAGAGCGCGAGCTCCGGCGCCAGCGCGAGATCGTCGCCTCCGGCGGGACGGTACGCCAGACCACCATCCACTACGACCCCGAAGACGACGAGGTCTACGAGACCCGCAGCAAGGAGTACGCCGAGGACTACCGCTACTTCCCCGAGCCGGATCTGCTCCCGCTGCAGTTGAGCGAGGAATGGGTCGAGGGGTTGCGCGCCCGGCTGCCCGAGCTGCCCGAGGCGATGCGCGCCCGGTTCATCAAGCAGTACGGGCTCTCCGAAGAGGCCGCGGGCGTGCTCACCGTCGAGAGGGAGCTCGCCGCCTACTACGAGGAGGTCGCTGCGCAGGTCGACCCGAGGCAGGCGGCCAACTGGATCTCGGGTGACCTGAGGGCGCTGCTGAACGAATCGGGGCTTTCGATCTCGGAGTGCAAAATCCTCCCCGGGCACATGGCCGAGCTGATCGGGCTCGTCCAGAGCGGTGATCTCTCGCGCTCGGCGGCCAAGGAGGTGCTCGAAAGGAGCTTCGAGACCGGCGAGCGACCACAGGAGATAGTCGAGCGCGAGGGGCTCGGAACCGTCGGCGGTGACGAGCTCTCCGGGATCGTCGAGCGGGTTATCTCCTCGAACCCCGAGGAAGCGCGGAGGGTGCGCGAGGGGGACAGGAAGGTCGTCGGGTTCCTGATCGGACAGGTCATGCGCGAGACCCGCGGCAACGCCGACGGTGGGAAGGTGCGCGAGATCCTGATGGAGAAGCTCGGATCCTGAGCCCGAAGATGCGCATCGGCGTGCCGGGCCCGGAGGATTCCGGGCTCTCCGAGGCGGTCGCGGAGGCCGGCGGGGAGCCCGTCCCCGTATCGCTGCCCTCATTCTCTCCCCGGGGAGGCGTCGCGCTCCGGCGCGAGTGGGTGGCAGACTCCGTGGAGGTCGCCTGCGAGGCGCTCCGGGTGGAGGCGCTCCTGCTGGAGGCAGCAAGGAGCGAAGATCTGGCGGGGCTTCTGCTCGCGGCGCTGCGCCTGGACGTCCCGGCCGTGCTCGCCTCGCCCCCCTCGACCCCGCTCTCGGCGGCGCTCGCCGCGCTCGGGTTCTGGACTTTCGGGGGCGAGCCGGTCGGGGCGTTGCTCTCGGACCCTCCGCGCTCGCGCGGGCTCGTCGACAGCTTCTCGCTCTCCAACGCACTGCACGCCGGGCTAGCCCTCGGGGGCGGGCCGGAGATGCTGGTGCACCTCGCCGCCTTCGCCAACGAGACAGACTCCTACGGCTTCTCCCAGATGGCGCGCGTGCTCGCCCCGGAGAGACCCGCCATCGCCGACACGAGGTCGAGCTGGTTCCGCGAGCACGGCCTCGGCGGGGTGCTCGCCCTGCTCGACGACATCCACGACGTGAGCACCCTGGGGGGCGACCTGAAGACGCTCCTGCCCGATCCTGCCCCGCACGCTCCGCCGGGGCGCACCTCACCGCGGATACTGTTCGTCTCCGCCCGCGGTTCGGGGACAGAGACCGTCGCGCTGGTGCCGAAGGAGAGGGACGAGGTGCTCGGCTGGTGCAGGACATTCACCTCCGAGGAGGCGGCGGCCGCGGCGGTGCGCGATGGGGAGCTCGAGGAGGGGGACATCCTGGTCGTGCAGGGGTGTGGACCGCACGGAGGGCCCGGTCTCCTGCGGCTGGACGAGCTTGGGCGGGCCATAGAGGAGAGCGGTGAGGAGGTACCGGTCTTCACCGATGGGCTGCCGCCCGAGGGAGCCGGTCCACTCTGGTTCTCGCTCACCACGCCGGAGGCTTCCGAGGAGGGCATGATCGGCCATTTGCAGGACGGCGACTACATACGCTTCGACCTGCGCGAGGAGCGCATCCGCGTCGGGGTGAAGGCCCACGACCTCGAGCTGCGCACCAGCCCGGTCGAGTCCTGGATGACAGGCAGCGGTTACGCCGCGCGCTACTCCCGCTCGGCGCTCCCGCCGCTCGAAGGGGCAGGATTTGATTAGCCGGCGGTTCCTGGAGGGGGGGGCCGGGGTGGACGGGAAGGTGGGGCCCGCACCCGGGGAGAGAGTGCACGGAGAGGCGGGGCGCGCGGCGATCATGGGCATCCTCAACGCCACCCCGGATTCGTTCTACGACAGGGGCCGCTACTACGGGCTCGAGAAAGGGGTCGAGCGGGCGCGCCAGCTCGTCGCCGAAGGGGCGGACATCCTGGACATCGGCGGGGTTAAGGCCGCGGCGGGACCCCCGCTCCCGGTCGAGGAGGAGCTGCGGCGGGTCGTCCCGCTCGTCGAGCGGGTGCGCGAGATCAGCCCGGTCCCCATCTCCATCGACACCTTCACGCCGGAGGTCGCGCGCGAGGCGCTCAAGCGCGGGGCGGACATCATCAACGACACCTCGGGGCTCGCCGACCCGCGCCTGGTGGAGGTGGTGGCGGAGGCCGGGGCGAGGGTCGTCATCATGCACCGGGCGAGCCCGCCGCGGGTCAAGATGCCGCTGCCGCGCTACGGTGACGTGGTCCGGGAGGTCGTCGAGTTCCTGCGCGGCCGGATCGAGGTGGCGCTCGCCGGCGGCATCACCCGGGAGAACATCATCGTCGACCCCGGGCTGGACTTCGACAAGAGCGCCCACCACTCGCTCGAGCTCCTGCGCCGGTTGCCGGAGATAAAGGCGCTGGGATACCCGGTGCTCCTCGCCGTGAGCCGCAAGGACTTCATCGGGGAGGTGCTCGGGGTGCCGGTCGAGGAGCGGCTCGCGGGGACGGCCGCCGTGACCGCGCTCTCGGTCGCTGCGAGGGCCGACATCGTACGGGTGCACGACGTGGGCTTCATGCGTCAGGTGGCGCGCATGGCCGAGGCGATAGTGGGAGCGGGGGGCGATCGGTGAGGGGGCCGGCCCTGCGGCTTTACCCGGCGCCCGGCGGGGAGGTGGACCCCGGGAGCATCTACGCGGACCTCGATCTCCCCGCGGGAGACCCCTACCTGGTCTTCACGATGGTCAGCACCGTCGACGGCAAGGCCGCCCAGGGAGGGAGGGCCAACCCGATCGGGTCCGACCTGGACCATCTGCTCATGCGGCGTATCCGCTCGGCGGTGGACGCGGTGATGAGCGGAGCCGGGACGCTGCGTGCCGAGGGCGTGGACCTCGGCGTGCCGGAGGAGATGGCCCGGAAGAGGGTTTCCTCGGGGCTCCGCGAGCAGCCGCTGCAGGTGATCGTCACGGGCAGCGGCGAGCTGCCGCTCGAGCGCAGGATTTTTCGGGAGGCCGGAGACGACCTCCTCGTCATCGTCTCGGAGGCGACCCCTGAGGAGAAGGTCAGGGAGATCTCACGCCGGACGACCGTCCGCCGCGTGGCGGGGGATCCCGAGCCCGAGGTGCAGGAGGTGGTGGGGCTTCTCCGCCACGAGTTCGGTGTCCGGCGGCTCGCCGTCGAGGGGGGCCCGCGCCTCAACCACTCGCTCGTCGCGGCGGGGCTCGCCGACGAGCTCTTCCTCACTCTCGCGCCGAAGGTGATAGGGGGATCCTCGGTTCCCACCATCGTCGCGGGGGAGGAGTTGCCTGAGGATGAGGTCGCCCGCCTTCGGCTCCTCTCGGCCTACCTGCAGGGCAGCGAGCTCTACCTCCGCTACCGCTTCACGGGGCGAGAAGGAAACAGCTTGTAGAGAGCCTGATCCATTATGTAGCTTTCGGAGGAGGTTGTGTCTAAAATAGCCGTCGAGGAAGTCGCGGCAGAGAGAGGAGCCTTCGAAGACCATGATGAGCAAGTACCGCCTGATGTCACCCGGTCCCACCCCGATCCCGCCGGAGGTCTCCGCGACGGGTGCGCTGCCGATCATCCACCACCGCACCCCGGAGTTCGGTGAGGTCTTCACCCGCGTCGGCGAGAACCTCAAGCGGGTGTTCATGACCAGGAACGACATCTTCGTCTACGCCGCGAGCGGCACCGGGGCGTTCGAGGGGGCGCTGCAGAACCTGTTTTCTCCCGGCGACAAGGTTCTTGTCGTCAACAACGGCAACTTCGGGGAGCGCTGGGCCAAGATGGGACGGGCCTTCGGTCTGGAGGTGACCGAGCTCGTCTACGAGTGGGGGCAGAAGGCGGACAACGCCGAGGTGGCCGACGCCCTCTCCGCGGACCCGGGGATAAAGGCCGCCGTCTGCGTCCTCTCCGAGACCTCGACCGGGACCGTCAACGACATCGAGGGCTTCGCGAAGGCCACCGAGAACGTCGTCACGATCGTCGACGCCGTCTCGGGGCTCGGGGCGTGCGAGCTCAGGACCGACGAGTGGGGCGTCGACGTGGTGGTGGCGGGCAGCCAGAAGGCGCTCATGACCCCGCCGGGGCTCGGGTTCGTGAGCGTCTCCGAGCGGGCGTGGCGGGCACACCAGGAGGCTGCGATGCCGCGCTTCTACTTCGACTGGACCCAGGCGAAGAAGGCCTCCCAGAAGAACCCGCCGCAGACCCCCTGGACTCCCCCGGTGAGCCTGGTGATGCAGCTCGACGTGGCGCTCGGGCAGATCCTGGATGAGGGCCTCGAGAACGTCCTCGAACGTCACGTGCTGCTCGGCCGGGCGGCCCGCGCCGGCGTCAAGGGGATGGGGCTCAGGCTCTTCGGCCCCGACGAGGACATGAACACCGCGGTGACCGCCGCGTGGGTGCCGGATGAAATCGACGGCAAGCGCTTCGTCAACACCCTCTTCCAGGAGCACGGCGTGCAGGTCGCCGGGGGGCAGGGCAAGATGAGCGGCAAGATCTTCCGCATCGGGCACTGCGGCTACTTCGACGCCTACGACATCATCGCGACGATCGCCGCGGCCGAGCTCACGCTTGAGTCCCTCGGGTATCCCGTCGAGCTCGGGAAGGGCGTCGCGGCGGCCCAGCGGGTGTTCTCGAAGAGCGGGGTGGCCGCTTGAGGGTACTGGTAACCGAGAAGATCTCCGAGAGCGGCGTCGAGCTCCTGAAGCGGGAGTTCGACGTCGACGTGGCGCTCGGGCTCTCCCCGCAGGAGCTCTTGGAGAAGATAGGCGGCTACGACGGCCTCATCGTGCGCAGCGCGACGAAGGTTACGGCGGAGGTCATCGAGGCCGCGGGGAACCTCAAGGCGATAGGGCGCGCCGGGATCGGGGTGGACAACATAGACGTCGAGGCCGCGACCAAGCGCGGCATCCTGGTGGCCAACGCCCCGGAGAGCAATACCGTCGCCGCCGCCGAGCACACTTTAGGGATGATGCTCGCGGTCGCCCGGCGCATCCCGGCCGCCGACGCCTCGCTGAGGCGGGGGGAGTGGAACCGGGGGGCGTTCAAGGGGGTCGAGGTCGCCAGGAAGACGCTCGGGCTCATCGGGCTCGGGCACGTCGGTTCGATCGTCGCGCGCGGCGCTTTGGGGATGGGGATGGAGGTCCTCGCCTACGACCCCTACGTCTCCGGGGAGAGGATGCGGGACATGGGCGTCGGGCGGGCGGAGAGCGTGGAGGAGGTGCTCGAGAAGGCGGACTTCGTCTCGCTGCACGTCCCCCGTACACCGCAGACGACCGGCATGATAGACGCGGAGGCGCTCGGTCGGATGAAGAGGAGTGCCTACCTGATAAACGTCGCCCGCGGCGGGATCGTGGACGAGCAGGCACTCTATCAGGCCCTCAAGGAGGGGAAGATAGCCGGGGCCGCGCTCGACGTGTTCACCGAGGAGCCGCCCGCGGGGTCTCCTCTTCTCGAGCTGCCGAACACGGTGCTCACCCCACACCTGGGGGCGAGCACCGCCGAGGCGCAGGACCGGGCCGGCCTCACCGCCGCCGAGCAGGTGGCGGCGGCGCTCAGGGGGGAGGTCCCGGTGCACGCGATCAACGCGCCGGTGCCCTCCGGCGAGGGTGCAGAGTTCGTCTCCCAGTTCTCCGGGCTGTGCGAGACGCTCGGGAGGCTCCTGTATCAGCTCACCGACCATCCGGGCAACCTGCTCAGGATCGAGTACCACGGCGAGGTCGCCCGCTACGACACCCGGCTTCTGGACGTCTCGGCGCAGAAGGGGCTCCTGGAGCCGATGGTCCACGAGCCGCTGAACTTCGTGAACACCCCGATCATCGCCCGCGAGAAGGGGTTCAAGGTGGAGACCTCGCGATCGCCGGAGAGCGCGGACTACACGAGCCTGGTGGTGCTCCGGCTCTCGAACGAGAGGGAGAGCGTGGTGAGCGGGACGCTAGTCGGCCCGCGCATGCGTCCGCGCCTGGTCGGAGTTTTGGGCTTAGACGTGGACATAGAGCCCGAGCGGTACATGCTCTTCATCCGCAACGAGGACGTGCCCGGCATGATCGGCAAGGTCGGGACCGCCCTCGGCGGCCACGGCATCAACATCGGCAACATGGCCGTCGGGCGCGGGGAGCCGGGCTCGCGGGCGGTCATGGCGGTGACCGTGGACGACCCGGTGCCTCAGGAGGTGATAGAGGATCTGCTCAAGATCCCGGGTTTCAAGGAGGCCCGTCCGGTGACGCTCTGGTGAGGTTTTCATGTCTGAGGTCGTAGAGGAGATACTGAAGCGCTACAGGCCCTCAGCCCCCACCTACCGCCCCGGGGAGAAGGCTCCTTTCTCGGGCACCTTCGTCTGCGATCGGGGCACGATGCGGCCCCCGGTCTACGTGCAGCTCTCCCGCGGGGAGGAGTTCCCGGAGGCGGAGGGTATGGGGCACCACACGCTCTGGCGCTCGACGAACATCCAGGCCTGATGGGTGGGCTCTAGCCCCTGCGCCCGATTATATAGAGGGCGAGGCTGACGAGCAGGATGGCCCCGGCCAAGTAGAGCAGTTCGAGGGCGCTGGCGTAGCTGAGGTTCACGGCCTGCTTGAAGAACTCAACCGCGAGTATGACGACGAGGAGTTTTGCTACCTTCTGCTTGAGGTCTTCGAGGCTCTCGATCTTCAACAGGCGGGGGGCAACCTCCGAACGCTCGGCAGCCTCTATCTTCCCCACGAACAGCTCGTAGAGTCCGAAGGCCGCAACGATGAGCACGGAAGCCACAAGGAAGGCGTCGAGCGCCCCCACGATTCCGGCCAGGGCCTTGCCGCGGACGGCAGAGCGGGCTGTAGAGAGCTGGTGCCAGCTTCCGTAGAGGTCCACGAGCCCCATGTATATCGCGCAGAGGGCCATCGCGACGCACGCCACCACCGGGACGATGATCATGAGCCGTGCCGCCCACAGCAGACGCTCGAAGAGATGGCCAGAAGAGCCACGTCGCTTCATGAACCAACTATAGCTTAGCGTATAATGGCCCGCCGGGCATGCTCGAACGTGGAGGTGTAGATGATCTTCTTGCGAGCCGTGCCAGAGGGCTGGTCTTTCCGCAGGTTCGAGGTCCGCGGCGGGGACGGTGCGGTCGTGGGGAGCGTCGATCTCTCGAACTGGCGCGAGAGCGCGGAGATCGAGGTGGGTGGCGGGCGCTACCGGGCCGTCCACGGGGCACTCCGAAAGGATTTCGTGCTCTCGCGCGAGGATGGCGGAGTCGTCCTCGCGGTTGAGAAACCTTCGGCCTTCAGGGACCGCTTCTACTTCGAGCACGACGGTCACTACGAGTTGAGGAAGGAATCGGCCTGGGGGCGCGCCTTCGAGCTCCGGCGCGACGGGACCGGCGCGGTCGGCAGCCTGAGACCCGAGGGGATGTTCAGGCGTTCGTGGACGGCGGAACTGCCCGACGACCTGTCGCCAGAGGTCTGTGTGTTCCTGATCTGGCTGGCCATCTTGCTGGACAGGCGGGCCGCAGCGGGGGGAGCGGCCGCGGTATCCGCAGGGTTTTAGCACCTCTTCCACGTGGCAGGAGTGCTCGGGGGATTCCCGGCTACCTGCCGTGCTCCCGGATGAAGTCCGCCGCAAGCTCCGCTATGCGGGGTGCGTCGTTGTCCAGGGTGGCGACGTGGTAGGAGTCCTCGAGCCGGACCAGCTCCTTGTGCTCGCTGCCGACCTTCTCCAGAAAGTATGGGCCGTTGTCGGGTGGGACGACGTGGTCCTCGGTCGACTGCAGGATGAGCGCCGGGCAGCGCACCTCCGGCAGCAGGTCGTCGGTTGCGCGCATGAGCGCCATGAGCTCCTTCATCGCCGGGACGGGCATCTCGTCGTAGACGAGCTCCTCCACCCCCGCCTTCTTTATGTCCGAGCCCACCCCCGGCAGCGTCGGCGGGGCGTCGGGGGAGAGGACGATCCTGGCAAGCTCGGGGTTTCCGAGGAAGACGCAGCCGTTTATCGGGATCACGCCGCGCACCACCTCGGGGTGCGTCGCGCCGAGGTAGAGCGAGAGCGTCCCGCCCATCGAGAGCCCGCAGACGAAGACCGCACGGGTACGCTCCTCCATCCAGGCCAGGCCTTCCTCAAGCGAAGAGATCCAATCCTGCGCCGTACTTTCTGCCATCTCCGAGACGCTCGTCCCGTGACCGGCGAGCCGCGGTCCCTCGACCGTGAATCCCTCGCGGGCGAGGGCCTCCCCGAGCGGGCGGACGCTCTGGGTCGTTCCGGTGAACCCGTGCGAGACGAGGACGCCGACATCGCCACCCTCGAAGCGGAAGGGCTCCGCACCTTCCATGACCCTTTCGGACATTTGTTCCCTCCTCAGGAGCCGTTTATCGCGCGCTCGGCGAGCCGGGCGCCTTCGACCATGTTGGAGAGCTTCTCGTAGGCCACCTCCCAGGTGCGGGTCCTGAGGCCGCAGTCGGGGTTGACCTCGATGCGCTCCGGGCCGAGGACGTCGGCGGCGTGGAGGATGCGGTCGCGCACGAGCTCCGCAGGCTCGATGAAGTTCGTGTGGATGTCCAGGACCCCTAGCCCGATCCTGCCATCCCAGGCACTCTCGGCGAACTTCTCCAGGATGGCGTAGCCGGGTCTGTCTTCTTGTTTCCTGCCCGGCTCGCGCGAGTCGCGGTTTGCGAACTCGAGCTGCAGCTCGTAGCAGTCCACGAGATCCTCGATATGAGGGAAGAGGCAGGCGTAGTCCGAGAAGCAGATGTGCATGCTCGTCCGGGCGTCTATCCCCTCGCGGGTCGCGTTGAAGGTCTCCACGACGAGCGGGACCTCCTCCGGGCGGGTGGTGGCGGCGGGCTCGTCTATCTGCACCCACCCCGCTCCGGCCTCGACGAGCCCCTCGACGTTGGGCCGTATCACCTCGCGCGCGACGTCGAGCCCGAACGCCCGGCGCGCCTCGGCCCGCCGGCTGGCGGAGGCCCCGAGCATGCTGCCCGCGGCGTAGTACTCGTCGTAGGACCAGTCCAGGATGGTGTAAGCCCCGGTGAAGGGTACCTTGACCACCCTGTCGGTGTGCTCGCGCACGAAGAGGAACTCCTCCAGGTCGTAGGGGGATTCCACCCTCGGGCGCTCGACGACGGCGGCCTTGGTGTAGTACTTGTTGTCGAAGGAGCGGACCGTGCCCCGGCTCTCGAAGCCGCGGGCGTGGCGCGCGACGTGGTCGTACATCTCGCTGCGGCGCTGCTCGCCGTCGTAGACGACGTCGAGACCCGCGCTCTCAAGCAGCCGTATCGCGTACAGCGCGGCGAAGTCCTGTATCTCGGCCCTCTCCTCTTTGGTGAAGCCCTCACCCTTCGCGAGGAGTTCGAACAGGCGCTCCCGCCCCTCGACCCCGAGGCGTTCCCCCCACCGGCGGGCCTCCTCGACGTCTTCGCTCCCGACCGGACGGCCGGAGACGGACTTCACCCGCCAGCCCGGCTTGGCGAGGCTCCCTATCTCGCGGGTGGTGAAGCGGATCTCGCTCATCTTCCTAACGTTCCTCCTTCGTGATCCTCGCGGCCTCTCCGAGGAGGGCCAGCTTCTGGCGGGCGATCTTCTCCGGCACGAACTGCAGGTCCCCGTTCGGGACCAGGTGCAGCTCCGCCCCTTCCTCCAGCTCTCCGAGCAGCTCCGCGGCGAACCGGGCGATCTCCTGCGGCTTCTCCAGGAGCGAGTTGCGGGAGTCTATGACCCCGGCCAAGAGCGTCTTCGGGAACGGGCGCGGCAGCGCCTCGACGTCGGTCGCGTAGAAATCCACCCCGATCGCGGCGACATCGAGCTCCACCAGCTCGCCGAGAACCTCCCCCGCGTCCCCGAACGGGAGCTGCAGCGCGAGCGGCAGGGGGCTCTCGAGGGCGTCCAGCGCCCGGCTCAGGGGGGAGACGTCGACGTTCCCGCCGAAGAGCGCGGCCTCCTGCAGCACGACGAGCGCGCATCCCCTCTGCGCGAGGTGCCTGATCTGGGGCCCTATGACGTTCGCCGCGATCTCCTCGGCCTCGATCCCCCCCGTGGAGAGGGCGGCGAAGGAGTGGGGGGAGGGGAGCGTCGCCACCCATTCCCCGGCGGGGAGCCTGGAGAACGCGAAGTAGGGCTCGCCGAGCGGCTCGGCGAGGCGCACCCTGCCGCCGGCGGGAGAGGGTGCTCGGAAGAACGTGTTGGTGTTCAGGAAACGGGTGAGGGGACCCGGCTCGATACCCTCCGAGGCCTCGGCGAACGGGCGGAAGATGTCCTGCCAGACGAGGAGCCCGTCCGAGACGTAGTCCAGCCCGGCCTCCCGCTGCGCCTCGAGGAGGCGCCCGAGGTCTTCTTCCCTCCTTCTCTCTACCTCTTTCTCCGTCGTCCGCTTCCTCTCCAGATCCCGGGTGGCCTGCACCAGCTCCTCGGAGCGGGCGTAGATCCCGGGCGCGTAGGCTTTCGTCTGCGGCATCTCCTCTCCTTCCCTTTTCTAACTGCGCGAGTGGGGCCTCTGTGCGGCCTCCATGACCGCCGCGGCGAGCTCCGGCGCGCCCGCCGGGGGCATTATGTACGCTCCGGAGACGAGATGCTGCGTCCGGGAGAGGATCTCCTGCGCGACCTCGACCCCGTAGAGCGGGGCATCCTCGGGGGAGAGGTCCGCCAGGCGGCGGCGGATGCGTTCGGGGATGCTGATGCCCGGCACCTCGTGGTGCAAGAACTCCGCCTGCCGGGCGCTCCTCAGCGGCAGGAGCCCGAGGAGGAGCCTCACCCTCTCGTCCCCTATCTCCTCCAGCGCCCGCTCGAGCGCCCCGACCTCGAAGACCGGCTGGGTCCAGAAGGCGTGCGCCCCCGCCTCGAGCTTGCGCCGGAGCCGCTCGACCTCCGAGCGCAGATCCTCCGCCGTCGGGTTGAAGGCCGCCCCGATGAGGAAGCCCGGCGCCCGTCCGACCGAGTTGCCCGCGAGATCCTCCCCCGCGTTCATCCTGGAGAGGATGTGGATCAGGCCGATCGAATCCGTGTCGAAGACGCTCGTGGCTTCGGGGTAGTCCCCGATCTGGGCCGGGTCACCCGTGACGGCGAGGATGTTCTTCACCCCGAGGGCAGCGGCCCCGAGCAGGTCGGCCTGCAGCCCGAGGATGTTGCGGTCGCGGCAGGAGATGTGCGCGACGACCTCTATGCCGGCCTCCTCCTGCACCACCTTCGCCGCCGCCACCGGGTGCATCCTCAGGCGCGCCCGGGCCCCGTCGGAGATGTCTATCGCGTCCGCCCCCCTCTCCTTCAGGAGGCGAGCGGCCTCGACGACGCCGGAGACGTCGTTCCCGCGCGGGAGGTCGACCTCGACGGCGATCGCGAAGCCTTCTTCCAGCCTCTCGGCGAGCCGGGTGGCTGGCCCCGATCTCACCGTCCCGTCGTCGGACCTCTTCGCCGCGGCCTGCGGGCGGGTCGTCCTACGCTCCGGTACGAAGTCTTCGAGCGCCCGGGCTAGGGCGGCTATGTGCTTCGGGGTGGTGCCGCAGCAGCCACCGATGAGGCGGGCCCCGGCGGCGGCGAGGGTCAGCCCGCGGGCGGCGAAGTGCTCGACGTCTTGGGTGTAGCGCACCCGGCCGTCGACGAGCTGCGGCAGTCCGGGGGTGGGGTAGGCGGCGATCGGGCCGGCGACGGCGGACATCTGCTCGACGATCCCGGCCATCCGCTGCGGGCCGACGGTGCAGTTGGCCCCGACGAGGTCCACCCCCCACGAAGAGAGCTCGCGCGCGACCCGCTCGGGGAGTCCTTCGGCGAGCGTCTCCCCGTCCTCGACGAAGGTCTTGGAGGCGATGATGGGAACGCCGAAGGCGCGGATCGCCTCGTAGGCCAGGCGCAGCTCCCGCAGGTCGGTGAAGGTCTCCAGGATCAGGGCGTCCGCCCCTCCTTCGAGGAGCGCCTCGGCCTGCTCGGCGAACGTCTCCCTGGCCTCCTCCGGAGTCAGGCTCCCCACCGGAGCGAGCGGCCTCCCGAGCGGGCCTATCGCGCCGAGTACCAGCACCTCTGTGGAGGTCTCTCCGGCGGCCTCTTTCGCGAGAGCGGCCCCGGAGGTGTTTATCTCGCGCACCCTGTCCTCCAGGGCGTGCTCGGCGAGCTTGAGACGGCTCGCGGCGAACGTGTTCGTCTCTATCGCCCGGGCCCCGGCGCGCACGTACTCCTCGTGCGCCCTTCGGACGAGATCCGGATGTGTGAGGTTCGCCCGGGCGTAGGGATGCCCGTAGCCCACGCCACGTTCCGCCAGAAGGGTCCCCATCGCGCCGTCGCCGACGAGGACCCGACCGTCGAGATACTCTCTGAGGTTCTTATCCAAATCCACCAGCCTCTCTCCGCTCCGTCGATCTTCGCGCGGAGGAGAGGCCGCGGAAAGCTCTGCGGCCCATCTCTCGGAGGCTCCTCCGCGGGAATTGGCACCTGGCGCGGGACTTTCCGCCCGCCGGTTGCCGCGGCTTCACAGGGCCCGTCCCTCCACCGCTCTGGATGGGCTGGCGGGAATTACACCACGATCATGATGGCGTTGCAATCGCCGCGCCGCCGGGCAACGGGAGGCGGGCGACGAGCTCGGAGGGGTTGCGGGCGGCGCAGGAGGCGGCAACGGCGAGCTTGCGGGGGAGCGGGGTGTCGGGCCGGCGGGAGAAGACGTCGTAGCCGGCCTCCTCTATCCGCTCCAGGATCTCCGAATAGAGCCTGCGGGCGACGATGACCGGGAAGCGGCTGCCGCGGGGTATGTAGCGCATCCCCTCGTCGGCGAGGGCGTAGATGCGCCGGGTGCGTCCTATCTCGAAGCGCATGAGCGCCACGAAACGCTCGTCGATCACGCCGCGGGCGAGGTCGTCCTCCGTGTATCCGAAGCGCTCGAGGTCTTCGAGGGGGATGTAGATCCTGCCCCGTTCCCAGTCCTCCCCGATGTCGCGCAGGAAGTTCGAGAGTTGCATCGCCACCCCGAGCGCACCGGCCGGCCGGCGCGCCCGCCCGTCGACCACGCCCATGATGCGGCACATCATGAGCCCGACGACCGCGGCGCTCCCGTAGACGTACTCTTCGAGGGCTTCGTAGGTCGGGTAGCGGGAGATGCTGGTGTCCATCTTCATGCTCTTCATGAAAGATCCCACGTCGGCGGTATCTATGCCGCAGCACCTCGCCGTGTCCGCGAAGGCTCTGATTACGGGATCCCCGGTACCTCCGCCACAGATGGCATCGAGCGTCTCCCGCTCGAGATCCTCCAGCGCGGCGAGCTGCTCCTGTGGGGTGCTTTTGCCGGGGTTGTCCACGATCTCGTCGGCGCAGCGCATGAACGCGTAGAGGGCCTGCACCCGCGGGCGCACCTCCCGCGGGAACAGGCGGGTCGAGACGTAGTAGGTCTTGCTGTAGGCCTTCTGTATCCTGCGGCAGAGTTCGTAGCAGGCGTCCAGGTCGTCGAGGCCGCCGGCGTCCATGCCGTAGCTCTCAGGATCGATCCTCACGAGAGATCCTCCAGGATCTTCTCCGAGGCGAGCCGGGCTCCGATCACGACGAGGGGAACA
The DNA here is from genome assembly GCF_028617075.1 of Rubrobacter calidifluminis. Taxonomy (NCBI): domain Bacteria; kingdom Bacillati; phylum Actinomycetota; class Rubrobacteria; order Rubrobacterales; family Rubrobacteraceae; genus Rubrobacter; species Rubrobacter calidifluminis. The sequence continues at coordinate 93,742 of NZ_JAQKGV010000001.1, forward strand.
CCGGTCCCGGGGTGGGTGCTCGCGCCGACGAAGTAGAGCCCCTTTGTGCCCTTCGAGGCGATGGGCGGCCGGAAGTAGCCCACCTGCAGGATGCCGTGCCCGAGCCCGAAGGCTGCTCCCATCTCGAGGTTGTACTCCTCACGCCAGTCCCGCGGGGTCCTGACCTCCTCGAAGAGGACGTCCGACCAATGTATCCCGCACCGCTCCTCGAGCAGCGAGTAGACCTTCCCCCGGAATGCCTCACCCTCTCTCTCCCAGTCCACCCGGCCGCCGAGGTGCGGTACGGGGACGAGCACGAAGAGGCTCTCCATCCCCTCCGGGGCCATCGCGGGTTCGGTGCGCGAGGGGACGACCGCGTAGAAAGAGGGATCGTCGGGCAGCACGCCCTCTTCGAAGATCTGCTCGAAGTTCTCCCGGTAGCGACCGGAGAGGTAGAAGTTGTGGTGGAGCATGTGGTCGAGCTTCCTGCCGACGCCGAGGTAGAGCATGAACGCCGAGGCGGTGTACCGGAGTTTCTGCCTGCTCCTCCTGGGCATCCCGAAGTCCCCGTCGGCCCGGCCTCCGAGGAGCTCGCGGTAGACGTAGGGGAGGTCCGCGTTGGCGAGGACGGCATCGGCGTGGATCCCCTCTCCGCCGGCCCTGACCCCGACCGCCCGGCCCTTGCGCACGAGTATCTCCTCGACCGGACACCCGAGGTGGAAGTCGACCCCGAGCTCTCTGGCGAGCGTCTCCATCGCCCGGACCAGCTCGTACATCCCCCCGCGCGGGAACCACAGCCCGTCCTCGGCGATCTCAGTGTAGGGTAGCAGCGAGTAGACCGCCGGGGCCTCGAAGGGGGAGAGCCCCAGGTACATGGTCTGCAGGCTGAACGCCTGACGCAGCTTCTCGGTGCGGAAGAAGCGCGAGACGGAGCGGTAGTAGTTGCCGAGCGCACCCGTCTTTGCGAGAAGCCGCAGGTTGCGCGTGCTGAAGAACTCTCCGGCGCTCTCGAAGTCGCGCTCGACGAACTCGCTGCGCCCGAGCCTGTAACGGTGGCAGGAGGTTTCGAGGAAGCGGTAGAAGCGGGGGGTCACGCCCGGTTCGATGCGCTCCAGCTCGCGGATCATCTCTGGCAAAGTCCGACGCATCGTGATCGAATCACCATCCCCGAAGACGACCCGGTAGCGGGAGTCGAGGGGGAGAAGCTCGACGTAATCTTCGAGGCTCTCCCCGACCGAGCGGAACAGATCCCGGTAGACGTCGGTCATCAGCAGGAGCGAGGGCCCGGTGTCGAAGACGAACCCACCCCCCTCCAGCCGCCCCATGCGCCCGCCACTCCGGAGGTTCTTCTCGAAGACCTCGACCTCGAGCCCGCTCCCCGCGAGCCTTATCGCGGAAGCGAGCCCTCCGACCCCCGCCCCCACGATGAGCACCCTCTTGCCGGACAACCCGCCTCCTACCATGTAAATGTAACTGTTGTTCTCATATCTCGTACGATACTAACAGGGACGCTGGAAGATACGGTAAGCGCCCTTACAGCCGGCCTCCGGCGGTGGCCGGGGCCCTTGCTGTTGCGCCCCAACTGTGAGTACGAGGGAGGGGGAAGCTTGGATCTCAGGAGAGGGATTCCAGGAATCCCATGGCCGAGAGGGTGGCGTGGAGCCGGTCGCGGATCTCCTGGTGGTTCAGGAAGGCCTGGTGGCCGCCCTCGTACCAGGTGATTTCGGGCCTGCCCCAGTGGCGCCACAGACTCTCGGGTTGAGAGGGGGGGACTACCCGGTCGGCGTTGCCGGCGAAGATGGCGAGCCTCTCCGGGGGGAGGCGGGGTTCGAGGGCGAGAGGGGAGATGACGCGGCTCAGCAACGCCAGTTTCCGCTCGTCAAGGCCGGAAGATTTCAAGCAGCTTACCACGGAGCCCGGGGCGTTGTTCCAGAACATGGTCGGATAGTCGGAGGGCGGGTTGCACACCACGACGCAGTCGAGGTCACGTTCGAGGCCGCACAGGAGCGCGGCGACGTATCCTCCGAGCGAGTGGCCGAGGACGCCTACCGCCGGGGCGCCCTCCAGGCGCAGCCGGGATGTCATCCTGCGGATGTCCCAGAGTGCCTGGGAGGCTGCGTGCAGCGTGTCCATCATCTCCCCTGAGAGCACCAGGTCTCCGCTTACGGGCCCAACCCTGCGCGGGCCGTGGGTCGGAAGCACCGGGATGAGGAGGTTGAGCCCCAGCTCGCGGTGCAGGTATCCGGGCCGGAAGAGGGAGAGGTCGAGCCTGGGTGAGCCCATGCGGATGCCTGGTATGCACACGAGCCAGGGACGAGGTCCTCCGGCGTGCCGCAGCATCCAGGCACAGGCCGTGCGGTTGCGTTCGTGGGAGAGCCAGCGTTCGCGGCCCGGCTCCGCGGGGTGCGGCTCGTACCTGCTCTCGAAGGTTATCTGCTCGAAAGAGATGCCCCGGACGCTGCGCTTCCTCAGCCGAATCTCGTTCACCGGTGGTGGTGTCCGGTGGTAGGCGACCGGATGCGAGAGCCACCCCTTCTCGTCGAAGAGCGCGAGCGCCTCATCCACCTCCTCAGAGACCCTCCTGGCCTGCTCCCCGAGCGTCAGCGGCCACGTCGTGAGCATGAGGTAGCACATCGAAGCCTCGTCCTGCGCGGCGCGGGCGGCCGGCTTCAGGCCCATCTGGGGCGCGGGGACCCCCTCGGGCAGCCTCCCGCGCGCGAGCGAGGCGTGGCCGGTCAGGACGAAGTTCAGGGCGGAGGAGACGAGCAGTGCCGCCGCGGCCGGCCCCGCGAGTGCGAAGTAGGGGATGGACAGGGCCGCACCGATCAGGGATCCGAAGGCCGTGAAGTGCCGGATGCGGGCGTCTCCCGGCCAGAGGAGGCCCGAGATGCCGGACGCGAACAAAAGCGCCCCCGGAGGCCATCCCAGGAGCACGCCCCACACTCCCTCCCGCGCGCCGCTCCAGAGCCAGGCACCGCCCAGCACGACCGGCCAGAGGGCGGAGAGGAGCAGGATCAGGTGCCGCCTTCTGGTGCCCTCCCGAAGGTTCTCGCCGTGTTCCTTCTCCCTATCTTGCGACATCAGGGTCGTCCCCGGTGTTTGACAGCAGGACGCAACGAGCTACTCGTACTGTACAGCCTCCACGATGTCCTTTCTCGCCGCCGTCCGGGCCGGAAGGAGCCCGGCGAGCACCCCGATCACGAGCCCCGAGAGGATCGCGTAGAGGGCCGGGAGCGTCGGGTAGTAGAAGGAGATGTCGAAGCCGTTCGCCCCGGTCCCGCGCACGAAGAGGTACCCCAGGAAGGAGCCCAGCGCCACCCCCAGCACGCAGCCGATCACGCTTATCACGACCCCCTCGTCCACGATCAGACGCCCCACCTGCAGCCTGGTGGAGCCGATGGCCCGGAGGATGCCTATCTCCCGCGTGCGCTCGAAGACGCTCATCGAGAGGGTGTTTATCACCCCGAAGGCCGAGACCGCCACCGAGACGCCCATGATCGCGTAGAAGAACGCGTACTGCTGCTCGAAGCTGCGCTCTATCGAGGCCTTCCACTCGGCGTTGGAGTAGAGCGTGAGCTGGGGGTAGTCTTTGATTACCTCTTTTATCCTGTGTGCGATCGCTGCCCGATCGGAGCCGGGAGAGACCTTTATCGCGAGGAAGCCGTCCCCGCCCACACCGAAGTCCCGCTCGATCGTTTTCTTCGAGACGTAGACTCCGGTGCCGCCGCCGAGGATGTCGTTGTCCACTATCCCCGCGACCCTGTAATGCCTGATGCCCCTGGGGCTCGGCACGGAGACCTCGGAGCCGATCGTGAGGTGCTGGGAGCGGGCGAGCTGCTTGCCGATGATCGTCTGGCCGCGCTGGAGCTTAGAGAAAGCCTCCCTGCCCACACCCCTGCCGGAGGCGTAGTTGATCCTGAAGATGTCCGTATAGTTTCTTTCCAGCCCGAAGACGAAGTAGATCCGGCTACCCATACTCTGAACGGTGGAGGAAATACCGGTAGTCTCCTCCACACCGGGGATCCTCTCCACCCGGTGGGCTATCCCGGGTGAGAAGGTGATGCTCGAGTTCTGGGTCGTGGGTTCGATCACGTAGTCGCTGCCGAGGGAGCCTTCCAGGTAGGTCCGGATCGAGCCGAGCACGCTCCCTCCGAGTGTGGCGAAGGTTATGACGAGGGCGATGCCGATCATGAGCGCCGAGGCCGTGAGCGATGTCCTGCCCGGGTTGCGCGTGGCGTTGGCCGAGGCCATCCTCCCCTCTACGCCGAAGAGCAGGCGCAGGATGGGGGAGAGTCCAGCGGCCATCGGCCGGATGAGCGTGGGGACCAGGAGCGAGATGCCCAGGAAGATCGCGATGACTCCTGCCATGCCGGAGGCGTAGACGAGCCCCTGCAGCTGGGCCGAGAGGTGCTTCGCCAGGTAGTAGGTCCAGGGGATGCCCCCTCCGGCGAGGACCACACTGGCGAGGGGCGAGAGCCGGGCGGCGCGGCCGCGCCGCCCCTCCCCGGTGGGAGCGCTGCGGGAGCGCATCGCCTCCACCGGGCTCACCCGGCCCGCGCGCAGCGCCGGGTAGAGTGCGGCGAGCACCGTGATCACTATCCCCACGGCCACCGCCGAGGCGAGCGCGAACGGCGAGACGTCCACCCGCTCTATCTGGAAGTGGAAGGCCCGGCCGAAGAGGTAGGAGAGACCTCGGGCCATCAGGTAACCGAACGCGAGCCCCGTGACAGACCCCGCCAGCCCCAGCGCGGCAGCCTCGATTATGACCGAGCGGGCGATCATCGAACGCGTCGCACCGAGCGCCCGGAGCATCCCGAGCTCCCTGGTCCGCTCCAGGACGGTCATCGAGAGCGCGTTGAAGACCAGAAAAGCTCCGACGAAAAGGGAGGTCCCGGCGAAGAACAGGAGCGCGAGCTCGAAACCCTGGAACTGGCTGTTCGCCTCGCGGGTGCGGGTCGAGGAGAGCTGGGCCGTGAGCCCTCTGCCGAGCGAGGAGTCGAGCTCCTTCCTGAGCCGTTCGACCGGCACCCCCTTCGCCGCCTGCACGGCCACACCCGAGATCCTGTGCGGGTAGCCGAACTCCTTCTGGACGAAGCGCAGCGGGGCCATGCCGAAGGCGATCCCTCCGAAGGAGCCACCCGGCGTCCTGAGCGTACCCACCAGATTCATCCGCACCACGCCGCCCGGCGTCCCCACGCGCACCTTCTGTCCTACCCTGAGCCCCGCGGCCTTCGCGGTGCCGGCGTCGAGCATCAGCTCGGCCCCGCTCCTCGGGTAGCGCCCCCTCGCCAGGCTGAAGCCGGTGGCGAAGGCGGCGCTCTTCGGCTCCACCCCGAACAGGCGCATGCTCTCCACCCGCGGGTGCCCTCCCTTGCCGCCGAGGATGAGCGAGGAGGGTACCGAGAGCCGGGGGGCCGCCGAGCCCACGTCGGGGTTCGAGCGGATCTCGCCGAGCCTGGATTCTTCGAAGGTGCCGTTTCCGCCCTGCGCGGTGACGGTTATCTCCGCCGCACCGTAGGCCTTCGAGTAGAGTTCGGTGAACGTCTTCGACATCGTGTTGGAGAGCGTGATCACGCCGAAGACTATCCCCACGCCGAGGACGATACCTATCGCCGTGAGAGCGGTCCTCTGCGGCCGCGCACCGAGGTTGCGGACGCTCATCTGCGAGAAACGCCTGAGCCTCAAAGGTCTTACTCCTTGGCGGATTCCAGCGTCTTTATCCGCTCCAGGATCTCGTCCTGGGAGAGCCCCCGGGCCTCGCTCACCATGCGTCCGTCGGCCAGGAAGATCACGCGATCTGCGACTCCCGCGGCGCGGGCGTCGTGGGTGACCATGATCGTGGTCTGTCGGTAGCGGCTCACGGACTCCCGCAGGAGCGAGAGTATCTCGCCCCCGGTCCTGGAGTCGAGGTTGCCGGTCGGCTCGTCGGCGAGCACGATGTCCGGATTGCGCAGCAGGGCGCGTGCTATCGCGACCCGCTGCTGCTCGCCGCCGGAGAGCTCGTCGGGGCGGTGCGTCCTGCGGTCCTCAAGCCCCACCAACTCCAGCAGCTCCGAGAGGCGCCCCTCGTACTTGGAGGCCCTCTCGCCCGCGATGAGCGCGGGGAGTAGGATGTTCTCCTCTGCCGAGAGCGTCGGGATGAGGTTGAAGAACTGGAAGACGAAGCCCATCCGCTCCCGCCGCATCAGGGTGAGCTTCCTGTCGGAGAGGCCCGAGAGGTCCTGCCCGCCGACGATCACCCGCCCCGAGGTGGGGTTGTCCAGGCCCCCCAGGATGTGCAGCAGGGTGCTCTTCCCCGAGCCCGAGGCACCCATGATCGCGGTGAACTCGCCGGTCGAGAAGCCCGTCGAGACGCCGTCGAGCGCCCTGACGGCTGTCGGACCCTCGCCGTAGACCTTCACCAGGTCGAGGGCCTCGAGAGCCATGCCGGAGTCCAGCCGCACACGACGAGTATACCCTCGTCGGACGCGAGACGTCTTGTAGCACAGCTGCTACAATAACCCTGACCGAGACCTTCTGCTTCCCGCGCGGAGCGGGAAGCCGCCCTGTAAGACCACAGGAGGTATGAGACTTTGGAGAACGCCTACGAGGTCATGCTCATCGTGATCCCCGAGCTCGACGAGGAGCAGGTCGAGAGCACGGTCGGCCGCTTCCGCACGATCATCGAGCGCACCGGCGGGGAGGTGCTCAACGTCGACCTGTGGGGCAAGAGACGGCTCGCCTACGAGATAGACCACCGCTCCGAGGCCTACTACGCGGTGATACACTTTACGGTCGGCGAGAGGACCCTCGTCGAGCTCAAGCGTATCCTGCGCGTCTCCGACGACGTTCTGCGGCACATGATCGTGAAGCTCCCTCCCGACTACGCGGGATCGCTGCGCGAGGAAGAGAGCGTCGAGGCGGCAGGCTAAAAGTGGATCGCGAGGAGGTAGCATAGAAAAGTGAGCAGCAAGAGCAAGGGATCCGGCGGCGGGCGCTCCGGCAAGAACAAGCCGTGCGTCTTCTGCAAGGAGAACGTCACCTACGTAGACTACAAGGACTACAACACCCTCAGGCGCTTCATCTCCGACCGGGCCAAGATCCGGGCGCGCCGCGTCACGGGGCTGTGCCCCAAGCACCAGCGGGAGACCGCCCGGGCGATAAAGCGGGCCCGGGAGATGGCGCTGCTTCCCTACATCGCCGGACGTTAGAGGGGGCTTCTCTGAGATGCAGGTGATACTCACACAGGACGTCGAGAAGGTCGGGAACCGGGGCGAGATCGTCGACGTGAGCCGCGGCTACGTCCGCAACTTCCTGGTGCCGCGCGGGCTCGCGGAGGTGGCGACCCCCGCGAAGCTCGAGGAGGCCCGCAGGAGGATGCAGGAGGCCGCCGAACGCGAGCGGCGGCTCGCCGAGCGGGCCGTCGAGATCGCCGAGACGCTCAACAAGAGCGTCATCACGATAGAGGCCCGCACCGGCGAGGACGAGCGGCTCTTCGGTTCGATCACCGCGGCGAACATCGCCGAGGCCATAGAGCAGGCGCGCGGCATCCACCTCGACCGCCGCAAGATACGCCTCGAGGAGCCGATAAGGTCGCTCGGGACGCACCAGGTCCCCGTGCAGGTGCACGGGGACGTCGAGGCCAGCGTCAAGGTCATCGTCGTTCCGAAGCTCTAGGGCTTCAACCTCGATCTCAGGATGAGGCGGGCCGCTTGTAAGCGGCCCGTTTTTGATTCATCCTTGGGGCATGGAACGGCGGGGGAGGATAAGGAGCGTCGGTGCCGGGCCGGAGGCGGCCCGCGTACCACCGCACGACCTGGAGGCCGAGCGGGCCGTGATCGGGGCGATGCTCGTCTCGGAGGCTGCGGTCTCCACCGTCGCCGAGAAGCTCGCCGCCGAGGACTTCTACTCGGAGACGCACCGCATCATCTACTCGGCGATGATGCGGCTCTACTCCCGCGGGGACCCCATAGACCAGCTCACGCTCACCAACGAGCTGCGTGGCAGCGGCGAGTTCGACAAGGTCGGCGGACGGGCTTACATCTTCGAGATCGTCGAGAGCGTCCCGACGACGGCGAACGTCTCCCGCTACGCCGACATAGTGCGCTCGAAGGCGATCCTCAGGGCCGTGATAGACGCCTCGAGCCGCATCGCCGAGGACGCCTTCCGGGAACCGGAGGACGTGGGGGAGGCGCTCGATGCCGCCGAGCAACTCATCTACAGCATCTCCAACCGGCGTCTCAAGGAGCAGCTCTCCCCGGTCTCCGAGCTCGCGCCGGGGGCGCTGGAGATGATCCAGCAGCTCTACGAGTCCGAGGGGGAGGTGACCGGGGTCGAGACCGGCTTCGAGGACCTCGACCGCCTGACGACGGGCTTCCACAAGAGCGACCTCATCATCCTCGCCGCCCGGCCCGCGATGGGGAAGTGCGTGAAGTGGGACAACCTGGTCGTAGACCCGGAGAGCGGCGAGAGGTTGACGATCGAGGAGTGCGTTAAGCGCCGGCTGCCCCGCGTATCGAACGTCTCCGAAGCCGGAGAGCTGCAGACTACCGACATCTCGGACTGGATAGACAGCGGCGTGAAGCCGTGCTACCGCGTCGTCACCCGTACCGGTCGCAGCGTCGAGGTCACCGGTCACCACCCGTTTCTGACGGTGAAGGGATGGACGCCGCTGCACGACCTCGAGGTAGGCGACAGCATCGCCGTGCCGCGCGGGTTGCCGGTGTTCGGGAGCGACGAGACGTGGCCCCTGGACCTGGTCCGGTTGCTCGCTTACTTCATCGCCGAGGGTGGACCGACCCGCGAATGTCCGAAGTGGACGAACGCGGATCCCCAGCTCGTAGAGGACTTCCGCCGGTGCATCGGGGAGCAGTTCCCCGACGCGGTCGTGACGAAGGAGCCCCATCGCCCGTACGACTACAAGGTCGTGGGCAATGGAGAGCGGCGAGGGATGAACAGTAATCCCGTCACCGCCTGGCTGAGAGAGCTTGGCCTCATGGGCAAGTATGCCGGGGACAAATCGTTCCCTTCGCTCGTCTGGCGGTGGAGCCGGCGCTACCTGGCCGAGTTCCTGCGCGTGCTGTTCAGTTGCGACGGGACCATCTACGGGTTGGGGAAGCATCCGCGCATCGAGTTCAGCGTCGGCTCCGAACGGCTCGCCCGCGACGTCCACCACGCCCTCCTGCGCTTCGGCATCGTCGCCAAGCTCTGGCGAAAGAAGGAGCGGTGCTGGAGGGTTGAGATCACCGCCCCCGACTCCGTGTTGCGCTACCAGGCGGAGATCGGCTGGATCGGGGAGAAGGCCCTCCGGTTTGCGGGCGGGGCTTTCGCGGAGCGCGAGCTGCCGAAGCGCGTTCCCAACTACGGCCACCCCCCAAGGGAGGTCTGGGAGCTGGTGCGCGAGGCCGCCGCGCGGCGGGGCCTGAGCCTCTCGGAGCTGGGACGGCGCGCTCGAGAGATGGAGAGGCATGGCAGGCGCGCCGGCTACAACCCGCACACCAACAGGAACCTGCCCGCCTATCGGCTGGCGCGGTATGCAGAGGTTCTGAACGATGAAAGACTTGCGCGCATAGCCAGCCCGGATCTCTTTTGGGACGAGATCGTCTCCATAGAGTACGTGGGAGAACACCGGGTCTACGACCTGACCGTGCCCGAAGGGGCCAACTTCGTCGCCCAGGACATCTTCGTGCACAACACCGCCTTCGCGCTGAACGCCATCTGGCACGCCGCCGGGGTGCAGAAGAAGCCGGTCGCGATCTTCTCGCTGGAGATGAGCAAGGAGCAGCTCGTCCAGCGTCTGATCTCCCAGACCACCCGCATAAGGGCGCAGGATCTCAGGAGCGGCAACGTGAAACCCGAGGACTGGCCGAAGCTCGTGCGGGGGGTGGCCGAGGTCTCGGGGGCCCCCATCTGGATAGACGACACCGCCGGCATCTCGCTGATGGAGATGCGGGCCAAGGTCAGGCGCCTCTCCAGCCGCCTGTTGGCCCAGGAAGGACGCCCGCTCGCGCTCGTCGTCGTGGACTACCTCCAGCTCATGGTCGGGCAGAACCGCGAGAACCGCCAGCAGGAGATCGCCGAGATCAGCCGCGGCCTCAAGGTCCTCGCCCGCGACCTGGACGTGCCCGTCCTGGCGATAGCCCAGCTCTCCCGCGCCGTCGAGCAGCGCCACGACAAACGCCCGCTGCTCTCGGATTTGCGCGACTCGGGGGCCATCGAGCAGGACGCCGACCTAGTGATGTTCCTCTACCGCGACGAGTACTACAACCCCGACTCCGACGACAAAGGCATCGCCGAGGTCATCGTCGGCAAGCACCGCAACGGGCCCACCGGCAAGGTTCAGCTCGCCTGGATGGAGCAGTACACCAAGTTCGCCTCGCTCGCGAAGGGGCTCTGAGGGCTACCTTATGTCCGTACCCATCGCGTGGTAGCCGCCGTCGACGTGGACTATCTCGCCCGTCGTCGCCGGCCACCAGTCGGAGAGCAGGCTCACCACCGCCCGGCCCACCGGCTCGGGGTCGTTCGCCTTCCAGCCCAGAGGCGCCCTCTTGTCCCACACTCCCTCTATCTCCGAAAAACCGCTTATGCCACTCGCCGCGAGCGTCTTCAGAGGGCCGGCCGAGACCAGGTTCACCCGGATGCCCCGCTCGCCGAGGTCTCGCGCCAGGTAGCGCGCGGTCGACTCCAGGGCGGCCTTCGCCACCCCCATCCAGTCGTACGCCGGCCACGCCACGCTCGCGTCGAAGTCGAGCCCGACGACCGAGGAGCCTTCGGGCATGATCCCGGCGAGCCCGGCGGCTATCGCCTTTAGCGAGTAAGCCGAGGTCTGGAGCGCCGTCGCGACCGAGGGCCAGCCGGCGTTGAGGAAGTTGCCGCCGAGCGCGTCCTCCGGGGCGAAGGCGATGGCGTGCACCACCCCGTCCACCTCCCCCCAGCACTCCCCCAGCTCGCGGGCGACGTTCTCTATGTCTTCCGGCTTGTTCGCGTCCAGCTCCAGCACCGGGGGCTCCGGGTCCATCCTGCGCGCCGTGCGCCGGGTAAGGCTCGCCGCGCGCCCGAAGCTGGACAGCGCTATCTCGGCCCCCTGCTCCTGGGCTATCCTCGCCACAGTGTAGGCTATCGAGCGCCGGTCGAGCACCCCGGTAACCAGCACCTTCTTGCCCTGCAGTATGCCGCCCATTCTCTTCCTCCTCAAAACATGATCGTTCGTGCTCGGGGGTCTCCCGACCCGGGACAGACAGTCTAGGTGATGCGGCACCCGTGTGCCAAAGGTGCCCTTTCTTGAGGCCTGTTGGTTACAATCATCCACAGATGTAGTTTAGAATCGTCGCCGTGAAGAAGCTGCGCGCAGGGCTCGAGCATTCCTTGGCCGGGAGGGTTGCCCTCCTTCTCGGCGTACTGGTGTTCGTGGTCGCATTCAGCCTCTACCTCGCCACGCTCGCCCCGACCGTGCTGCCGCGTGACGTGAGCGCCGGGCTGGCCGATGCCGGGCTCTTCCAGGTAAGGGTTTACATACTCGGCATCCCGAACCCCACCGGTTATCCGACATACCTGCTCCTGAGCAAGCTCTTCACCTACCTGCCGGTCGGGGATATCGGCTATCGGGTCAACCTGGCTTCGGCTGTCTACGCCGCTGTGGCGGTGCTCCTGTTGTTCTCGATGCTGCGGGTGCTGACGGGGAGGGTCGTTCCCTCCGCCGCCGCCGCGCTGCTTTTCGGAGTCTCGCGCGCCTTCTGGAGCCAGGCGGTCATCGCCGAGGTCTACACGCTCAACGTGATGTTCGTCTGCCTGCTCTGCCTGATGTTCATGCTCTGGAGGGTGCGCCGGCGGGATCGCTACCTGCTGCTCGCCGCGCTATTCATGGGGCTCTCGCTCACCAACCACCTGACGAGCGGGCTGCTCATCCCGGCCGGTCTGGTCTTCGTGGGCCTGACCGACTGGAGGAAGCTGCTCGACTGGCGGCTGGTCCTCAAGTCTGCCGGGCTGTTCGTCGCCGGCCTCCTCCCCTACGTGTACCTGCCGGTCCGGGCTATGGCGCACCCACCGCTGAGCGGCTACCATCTGACCTCTCTGAAGGGGTTCTTCTCCTTTGTGACCGGGAGCAGCTTCCAGGGGCAGATGTTCGTTTACAGCTTCTCCCAGCTCCCCTGGCGGCTGGAGTTCTACCTCGGTCATCTGCTGGACCAGTTCTCTCCGGCCTTCCTGGTGGTGGCCGCGTTCGGGTTCTGGTACATGATCTTCACCGACCGGGCGGCGGCCGCCTTCTTCGGCATCCTGTATGCTGGCTGGCTCGCCTTTGCCCTCGAGTACGCAATTCCGGACGTCTGGGTATATTTCATCCCGACCTACCTGATCGTCTGTGTCTTCGTCGCCTCTGGGCTCGTGGCGCTCTTCGAGGGGGGCGGGTACCTGGTCCGGCGCTGGCGGCTGACCGAGCACCTTTCTGCCGCGCAGCGTCTGGCCGCGGCCGGAGCCATCGGTTTGCTGGCGCTCGCCGCCCCGCTCGCTGGTGTGCACGATACCTATCGGGTGGTTGATCACAGCGACTACTATCAGGCCAGGAAGACCATAAATCTTGTGGCCAGGGGCGTGCCGCGCGGGGCCACGGTTGTCACCAACGGCAGCAGCCTGTGGTACATGAAGCTGGTCGAGCATCGAAGGTCAGACCTGAAGATAGTTTCGCCGTTTTTGAACCCCGAGGAGTGGAGCCAGCAGGCCAAACCCTGGGTAAGGCTCTCCAGGAAGTATCTGCGGGAGGGAGACAGGGTGTACGTGCTCCTGCCCGGGGGACGCGACGATTACTATAGAGGCTACTTCGAGCGGTCCGGCCTGAGGCTGGTCTCGCACGATGGTGGCGTCTTCTACAGGGTCGAGGAGAGCGGCGGAGGAGGCTGAGTCTGGCATGCTGGTGGCAGTACTGAGCCGGAGGTTGGTTTGAGCGACTGGGAAGATCTCGCCGGCTACGTGGCCTCGCTTCCTCCCGAAGAGCAGGCCTCCTTCTCCCGGCACGCCGGGATGGACCTCACCGGCGGGCAGGAAGCTGCCGCGAGGACGCTACGCGCCTACGCCGCCGGGAACCCCGGTGTGAGCCCCTCCTCGTTTCTCTCATCGGTCTGCTCTCAGGCGGCCTTCGCCTGCGATACCGGGATGGCCCGCCGCGCGGGGGAGGCCGCCCTGCAGCTCGCCCAGAGCGGGGAGGATCGTCAGCTCGCCCATGTCGCGCTCGCGCAGCTCCACTTCCAGAACCGGAGGGATAAAGGCGAGCTTGATGCCTTCGAGCGGCACTGTCTGGAGGCCGTACGCCTCGGGCACGCCGGGACCTTCTGCTACGAACGGCTCACCACCCTCTACGAGTACCGGGGACAGACCGGGAAGGCCAGAGAAATCTGCTCCCGGGCCATTGAGGTCCTCGAAGGCGCCGGGGATACATCCTCGGCCGACCGCTTCCGCAGGCGGCTCGAGCGCTTCTCCGCCCGCGGTGGAAGGTGAAACCCTGCGGAGGGAGCGGCGTATATCCGTAGTAGAATAATGCGTAGCAAGAAGTGTGATGTCGTATACCGAAAGGACGGTGAGATGAGGTGGGTGGCTATTTCGGCTACTTCATGGTACTGATCCTGGGGGCTATTATCTCCGGTGGCGCCGCGTTGTGGGTGAGAAGCTCCTACGCGCGTTACTCGGGCCAGAGGAGCATGAGCGGCCTGAGCGGAGCGCAGGTGGCGCGCATGATCCTGGACCGCAACGGGCTATATGACGTCAGGGTCGAGCCCGTCGCAGGACAGCTGACCGACCACTACGACCCGGGGGCCAAGGTTGTCCGGCTCTCCGAGGGCAACTTCACCAAAAGCTCGATCGCGGCGGTCAGCGTAGCGGCGCACGAGTGCGGGCACGCCATCCAGGACGCCAGAGGATACCTGCCGATGAAGTTCAGGAGCGGGATGTTCCCGATAGTGAGCTTCAGCAGCCAGATCTGGCCTCTGGCGTTCTTCGCGGCGATAATCATGGGGGTGGGTACAGCGCTGGGCTCACTGCTCATCCAGATAGCGGTCATACTCTTCTTGGCCGTCCTGGCCTTCCATGTGGTGACGCTGCCGGTGGAGATAAACGCCTCGACCCGCGCCTACGGGCTCTTGAAGAGCTACGGTGTACTCTCCAGCCAGGAGGTGGCTGGGACCCGCCGGGTGCTCACGGCGGCGGCTTTCACCTACATCGCCGCGGCGCTCACGGCGCTTCTGACCTTCCTCTACCTCCTGTTCGTCAGCAGGCAGTAGGGTAGAGAGAGCGAGAGTGAAGCTTTCGGGGGCGGGTCACCGCCCCTTTTCGTTCTCCGGATCTCTGGCCGTTTGAGGCGCGCTGCGATGCTAGAATGCCGCTTGGTGGAAGGTATAGAGCACATAAGCAGGCGCCGCCGCAGGGTACGCGGCCTCGGGGAGCCACACCCCTGGGAGCCGCGTCACATGCGGCTCATGAACGCGCGCTTCGCTGAGGCTGTCGGAGATCCGGCCGGGGCGCGCAACATAACCCTCGGGGTGATAAAGCACCTGTGGAGATCTCCCGTCCCGTTCGTCGGGTTCTATCCCCCGGAGGGCGTGCCGGTAACCGGCAGGCGACCCTACTCTCCGGCGCCGCCGCGTCTGGTGGAAGACGCCGAGTACCTCGCCGGGGTCGAGGAGCACAAGCGGGCCTTCGCCCGACGGTTGCAGGAGACCATGGTCTGCGGCGGGGAACTCTCCGGGTATTTCTGTGCCCCGACCGAGTCCGGCTGGACGATGACCCTGGATCTCGTCGATCGGGTGCTCGACCTCTACGATGCCACTGGAGAGCACAGTCGGCATGAGCTCTCGGGGGATATAGCGCCGTTCGTGTGGGCCTACCGCAACTGCGGGTTCTGTGTGATCTCGATCTACGACAAGGACATACAGGCCCTGCGGGACGACCTGCTCTTCTTCGCCAAGCGCGAAGGGGTGGAGCTCCGGTGGCGCACCAACGCCGCCTGATGCCGTTCGGGGGTCGACGGGTATAATCAGGGTATCCGGCGGGGGCGTGCCCCGCCGGTGTGGCTGGCAACCACAGAGAAAGAAAAGCGGAGACGGAGAGAAAATGCCTTTCAGGCGCAGCACCGGCGGTTTCGCGGCCCTCAGCGCGCCCGAGGGTTTCACACGGCGGGATTTCGAGGAGGCCGGGGTCAGGTTCGTCGAACGCAGCTACCAGGCAAAGGAGACGATCTTCGCCCCTGGAGACCCCGACGACCAGCTCTACTTCCTGCTCGAGGGTACGATAAGGCTCTACCGGCTCTACGACGGCTACAAGGAAGCCACCACGGCCATCCTCAAGGACGGGGGTATCTTCGGAAAGCTGAGCCTCGTGGAGGGGCGCTGGCAAAATGTCTTCGCCGAGGCAGTGACCGACGTGCGGGTGGCTGGGGTGCCGAAGAGTTCGCTGGAGCAGGTGGTGAAGAACAACCCCGAGTTCGCGCTCAAGCTCTTCTCCTCGCTCTCCGAGCGCCTCAGGCAGTCGGACGAGGTGATAGAGCGGCTGCTGCACCGTGAGGTCTCCACCCGGCTGGCCGCGCTCCTGCTCAACCTTTCCGAGAGGCTGGGGAACGGGGACGGGGAAGGAGCGGTGATAGACCTCAGGCTCACCCACCGGGATCTGGCCAACATGATCGCATCCACCCGGGAGGCTGTCTCGAAGGTGATGAGCGAGTTCCAGCGCGAGGGGTACATAAAGGTGCTCAACCGGCGCATTGTGATCGCCGACCGCGCGGCGCTCGAGGAGCAGGCATCGAAGATCTCGGGGCTTCAGGTGGACGGCCAGCAGCCCATATAAGGGTATAAGGGGACGCACGGGGGTGCGAAACCCCGCATACCTGCACGTCGTATACTGAGGATGTCATGGGTTACACCTCCGCAGCGGAACTGGCCAGATGGCGCGAGAGGCTCGGCCGGCTCTCGCTCGACAGGACGAAGCTCGAGGATGACGAGCTGGTCGAGCGTACTCTTGCCGGGGACTTGCGTTCCTACGAGGAGCTGGTCCGGAGGTACGAGAGGCTCGTCTGGAGGGTGCTCTATCCTTACTCCAGGCGTGAGGTATCGGCCGAGGATCTCGTACAGGAGACGTTCTTGAGGGCCTACGACAGGCTCGAATCCTTCAACCCCCAGTACAGGTTCAAGACCTGGCTGCTCGCGATCGCCAACAACCTCGGCGTGGACACGCTCAGGAGAAGGAAAGAGACCATCGAGTTCATCCCGGAGGTGCATTCGGGGCACGAATCCAGCGGGCCCGAGGACGAGGCCGTCGAGGCCGACCGCTCGCGCAGCATCCAGAGGATGGTTGTGGACCTGCCGGAATCCTACAGCGTACCGCTGATCCTGCGCTACGCCGAAGGGCTCAGCTACGCGGAGATCTCCGAGGTTCTCGGAATCTCGGTACCGGCTGTCAAGAGCAGGCTCTTTCGGGCCCGCAACATGCTTGCGAACCGGCTGGAGGAATCCGGAGAGGTCCTGTGAGGTGTCAGGATGGAAGGACCGGATGCGATCCCACGCGTGTCTTCGAGTTTGCGGAGGGTTCGCTAGATCCCCGGGAGGAGAGGGAGGTGCGCGAGCATCTGTCGTGCTGCCCGGAGTGCCGGCGGCTCTACGAGCGGGAGTCTGGGCTGAGCTCTTTCCTCGCGGGGAGCATGGGCCGCTGCGTCCCGGTGGAGAGGAGCTCCATAAGCCGGGGCGTGGTGATGGCCCTGCCCACCCGATCGGCGAAGGTCCGGGCCGCTTGGTGCGCCCTGGCGATCGTGCTGTTCGTCGCCGCACTGCTGGATCTGGAGCGTACGGGGGGGGTAGAACTGGTGGGCGCTTTCGCCGGGGCGTTCAACGAGCTCTCCGGGCTCATTTCGGGGGTTGCGGAGGCCGTGCACACTGGGATCTCGGTAGCCGCTTGGCCGCTTCTTCTGATCCTCGGGGTCGGGACCTTCGTGGACGCCGTCATAGCGGTGGTCGTGGTGGCTGCCGTCCGCCGCTCGCGGCGGGCATGAGGGCGGCACCGACCCTACCGCTCTCGCGTTCCGTTCGCCTTCTGGCATTGCTCGCGTTTGGGCTTTTCGTGCTTGCTCCTGCCCAGCCGGCACGGGCATTCGTGGACCGGGCGATCGGGGATGTGGTGGTGCGCGACGGGCAGACCGTGGACTCGGCCACTACCGCCATAGGCGACGTCACGGTCGAGCCCGGGGCCCGTGTCAGGGGGGACGTAAGCTCCGGGATGGGGAACATACTCGTTGAGGGCCGGGTGGGTGGGAACGTGAACTCCGGCTCCGGGGACGTCCGCATAATGGGGCCGGTCGCCGGTGGGGTCAAGGCCGGAAACGGCAACGTCTACATAGACGCCCCGGTGGGCGGAGATGTAGACGTGGGACATGGGAGCATTCACAACGGCCCCCGCGCCTGGTTCGGCGGGAGCATAATATGTCGCAGCTGCAGCATGCCCGAGGAGAGCCGGCAGATGAGCGCGAGGCCCGAGGTGACGGGGGTGGCCTTCCAGAACAGCGGGCTGCGGGGTACGGATCCCGGAGGGACGGATGGTGGGGGAAGTTTGATCGGCTGGGGGCTTGGGACGCTCGCGTTCGTCGCCTGCAGCGTCCTTCTGACTATGGTGATGCCGCGCCCGCTGGCTTCGGCGGCCAGGAGCATAGAGTGGTATCCGGGGCGTTCGCTACTCGTGGGGGTTGCTTCGGTACCGCTGTTCGTGGTGCTCGGGGTCGTGCTCGCGGTCTCGGTCGTCGGTGGGCCGGTGCTAGTTTTGCTGGTCCCTGCTTACTTCGGGCTCGCGCTCTTCGGGACGGTGGCCACGGCGTACTTCCTCGGGCGCAGGACGCTTTTCGCCACCGGGCGTTACAGGAGCGGCAACGCCGCGGCGGCCATAGTCGGGGCGGTTCTCGTCGCCATCTCGGCGCTGGTGCCGATGGTGGGAACCTTCTTGCTCTGCGGGCTGGTGCTGCTCGGGCTTGGGGCCACTGTGCTGGCGGTGCTTTCCAGGAGGCGCGGTCTATAGGGCGGTATTTTCTTGACTTTCTCCTCCGCCGGGAGTAGTTTCTTGACTGGTTATACAGCGCGCACGGATCATCCGTGATGCCCGCGGCACCGAGCGTGAAGAAAGGAGGCTCCAAGCTGACAGTATCCCCGGATAGGCTAGCGACCTCGCAACAGGAGGCGGGGGGATCGCTACGGGGTATAAAGAGCCGGTCCCCGCGGGAGGAGGCCCTGCGGCGTTTCCTCGCCAGCAAGAGCGCCCTCGTGGGGCTTGCGATATTCCTGATCATGATACTCGTTGCGATCCTCGCGCCCGTGCTGGCGCGATACAATCCCAACATCCAGTTCCGAAACGGCCTTACGGCCACCGGAAGCCCGCTACCACCCTCCGGTAAGTTCTGGCTCGGCACCGACCCCCTCGGGCGCGACCTGTATTCCAGGCTCATCTACGGGGCGCGCACCTCGATGGAGGTCGCCATCCTGGCGAACATAATCTCCACGATAATAGGCGTCGCCATAGGTGCGGTGGCCGGGTTTTTCGGTGGGATCATTGATACGCTGCTCATGCGCTTCACCGACGTGATGATGAGCTTCCCGGTCCTGCTTTTCGCTGCCTTCCTTTCGGTGGCGCTCAAACCGGGTCTCAAGGTCGTCATCTTCGTCATCGGGTTCGTGAGCTGGTTCTACCTCGCCCGGATCGTGCGCGGTGAGATCCTCTCGGTGAAGAACCGCGACTATGTGGACGCGGCGCGAAGTATCGGGGTGAGCCGGTTCCGGATCCTGATCCGGCACCTTCTGCCGCAGGTCTACGGTCAGATCATCGTCTACGTCACGCTCGGGTTCTCGACCACCGTGCTCTACGAAGCGATCCTCTCGTTCCTCGGCATCGGCGTTCAGCCGCCGACCCCGAGCTGGGGGAACCTGATAAGCGACGGTGACCAGTATCTCACCTCGGCTCCCTGGATAGCGGTCTTCCCTGGTCTAGCGGTTGCGATCACGGTCCTCGGGCTCAACCTGCTGGGCGACGGGCTCAGAGATGCGCTAGACCCGAGAAAGTAGTTTTGAAGGAGTGGTGCTGCCGGAGGGTCCGGCGGGACGTGAAGGAAGGAAGGAGGAGATGATGACAAGGAAGAGAGGCGAGGACGAGGCCAACCCGTACACCTCCGGCGGCCGGAGGCGGGTCAGCCGCCGCGATTTCCTGAAGGCGGGGGGAGCGAGCCTAGCCGGGGCCGCCCTGCTCGGGGCCGCCGGATGTGGTGGAGGACAGGGTGGCTCGAGCGGTGGCGGCGGGAGCGCCAGCCGACCCATACAGGTCACTACCCAGCAGGACATCCCGCACACCGATCCGGCTCTGGGTTACGACACGCTCAGCTGGCCGGTGATCCACGCGACCTTCGTGACGCTCATCACCTACAACAAGAGTGGAGAGGGCTTCGTGCCATGGGCCGCGACCGAGGTGCCCAAGCCAGAGAACGGCGGGCACAAGTACGTCTTCAATATACACAAGGGGCTGAAGTTTACCGACGGAGAGCCGGTGAATGCGCAGGCGTTCAAGTACGCGATAGAGCGCGTCCTTGACCCGAAGACCAAGAGCCCGGTAGCGGACTTCTACACCAACATCGTCGGCGGAGCGGCTTACCGCAAGAACCCCAAGGGGGACGTCAAGGGCATCAAGGTGCTCTCTCCTTACAGGATAGAGTTCGACCTGGAGAAGCCCGACCAGACCTTCCTGCAGACCATGGCGATACCACCGGCCTCGGCGGTGCCACAGAAGGCGGTCGAGAAGGCGGGCCCGAACTTCGACACCCACCCGGTCGGGAGCGGACCTTTCATGGTCAAGCAGTTCAGTCACGGATCGAAGCTCATCCTGGTTAAGAACAAGAGCTACAAGAACCCGAGCGGCTCGCCCGAGACCACCGAAGCCAAGTCCAACGAGATAGACATCACCATCGGGATAAGTCCGACGACCGAGATCCAGCGGGTCGAATCGGGCCAGAACGACTACGCTTTCGACTTTCCGTCCGCACAGTACAACCAGGTAAAGAACAACCCCAAGTACAAGAGCTACATCAAGAGCGCGGTCTCGAACACGCTCTGGTACCTCTTCTACAACACCCAGCAGAAGCCCTTCACCGACCCCAAGGTGCGCCTCGCCTTCCAGTATGCGATAGACAAGAAGCGTATCGCCCAGGTTCTCGCGGGGCTGGTCGTACCGACGAACCAGATTCTGCCGCCCCACATGCCGGGCTACGACCCGAGCATAAAGGGCTATCCATACGATCCGGAGAAGGCGAGGTCGCTCCTGAAGGAGGCCGGCTACGGCAACGGCTTCCACATCGAGTTCTGGGACCAGAATACCTCGGACGAGCCGAAGGTGGACCAGGTCATACAGAACAACCTGTCCCAGATAGGGATAAAGATGACGCTGCACAGCATCTCGTTCAGCGAGTGGATCAGCAAGATCGAGTCCGGTTCGGCCCAGGCCGGCGTCGGCGCCTGGAGCCAGGACTTCCCGGACCCCTCCGACTTCCTGGACGTCCTGTTCAACTCGAACCAGATCCCGACCAACAACCAGTCGCACTACTCGAACAAGACCGTCGACAAGGAGCTGGCGCAGGCCCTGATCGAGACGAACCACAAGAAGCGCCTGGCGATGTACCAGAAGATTCAGCGCCAAATCCTGGCAGACAACCCGATAGTGCCGCTCTACAACCAGAAGGCGGTCTACTTCGTCAACCCGAAGCTCAAGGGGACGGACATACACCCGGTCTTCTACCAGATCTACCAGCAGTGGTACCTGACGTGATCGGGGCAGTGGGGGTTTAGGATGGCTGCATACGCGCTGCGCAGGATAGCGTGGGTCGTCTTCACGCTGTTTCTGGTCTCGGTCATAACTTTCCTCATCGCGTTCGTCGTGCCGGTCAACCCGGCGCGGGTCGTAGCCGGCCCGAACGCCCCGCAGTCGGTGGTCAACAGCATCTATCATCAGCTCGGGTTGGACAGGCCGCTCTACGACCAGTACCTGAGCTTCGTGGACCGGGCGGTCCACGGCGACTTCGGGCGCTCCTATCGGACCCAGGAGGAGGTTCTGCCCACGATCCTGCAGCGGTTCCCGTACACGGCCGAGCTGGCGGTGGCCGGGGTGATCGTCGAACTGGTGATAGGCGTGACGACCGGCATCGTCGTCGCCGTCAAGCGGGGGTTTGTCGAGGGAATCTCGAACCTGTTCGTCCTCATCGGGCTGGCGATCCCGCAGTTCTGGCTCGGGATAATTCTGCTCTTCTTCCTGGCGTACAAGATCCCGCTCTTCCCGCTCGGTGGCACGGGGGGCTTGAAGGCGCTCATCCTGCCGGCCCTCACCTTCGGTATAACGGGTGCTGCGTTCTACACCCGGATGACCCGGGCAGGAATGCTCGAGGTCCTGAACGAGGACTACATCCGCACCGCGAAGGCCAAGGGCCTCAGTCAGAGCGCCGTCATCCTCAAGCACGCGTTCCGTAACGCGATGCGGGTCGTGGTGACGATGTTCGGGATGGACCTGGGCTACGCCCTCGGTGGCCTGCTGGTCATAGAGGAGGTCTTCGGCTGGCCGGGGATCGGTACGCTCGCTTGGCAGGCGGTGCAGAACCAGGACATACCCATGATCATGGGGACGGTGCTCTTCGCGAGCTTCCTGATCGTCGCGGCGAACCTGGTCATAGACCTGCTCTACCCGCTCCTCGATCCGCGGGTGGCCTACGACTGAGACGTGTGGCTTCAGGAAAGGGGGCCGGGACTGCCGGTCCCCTTTTTCTTTGTAAGGATAAGATAGAGTAGATACGAGACCCGGAGATTCGATTGAGAAATCCGATTGTGCTTTCCGAGGGGCCGCGGTTTGCTGACGAGTCTAGAGAAGTGGCAGACGAATTACCTGACGGTCTAGGCCGTGTGGGCGGCGATCGTCGTGCTCATCTTCCCGCCGGGTTTCGGGTACGTTTGAGTCACCGCCAGGGTAGTCCTACGAGGTTTCCTGCTCCCCAGGGAGCAGGGAGAAGATCAGGGTGTCCCGCAGGCTGCCGTCCGGGGCCACCTGTGCATTGCGCAGTTCACCTTCGAGCCTGAAGCCGCATCTCCTTATGACCCGGTGGCTACGCTCGTTGCGGGGGTCGCAGCGGACCTCGACGCGGCGTGCTCCGAGGTACTCGAAGGCGAAGGCCGTTATGCCGCGGACCGCCTCGGTGACGTAGCCCTGCCCGGTGAAGCTGCTGCGGCACCAGTACCCGATCTCGAACCTGGGAACCGACCAGTCTATCCGGTGCAGGCCACTCGACCCAACGAGCGTTCCGGTGTCCTTCATGAAAAGGTGCAGGCGCAGGTCGGACCTCTCCAGGAAACGGACCCTCGCCCGCCGCACGCTCTCCTCGGAGTCCTCGACGGTCTCGTGCTCGCGCACCCACGGCATCCAGGGCTCGAGCTCGCGGTAGGACTCCCGCACCGCCGCGTGAAGCTCCGCGCCGTCGCCGGGCATCGGGGAGCGGATCAGGAGCCGCGCTGTTTCGAAGGAATCCGGGAAGTCCCTGAGTATCGGCGGGAGCATACAAAGTATTCTACAGTAGGACTTGACGCGGCTCACGCACCCGGATTTCAATAGATTCTATGTCTAACCTTGTAGCACCCCGGTCTGCCGCCGTACGCGCCGCTCCAGAAGGCGGAGCGGAGATGGTCACGGAGGTCGTCGCCGGGGAGCGGGTGGAGGTTCTCGAGGAGTCCGGCGGCTGGCTGCGGGTGGTCGTGCCGGATCACCGCTCGCACCTGGATCCGCGGGGGTATCCCGGTTGGGTGCGCGATGATGGGTCGCTGGTCGAGAACGGCTCCTGGAGCCCCGACCTCGTGGTCGTGAGGAACAATCGGGCCGGGCTGCCGCTCGGGGCTCTGCTCGGGGAGGATAAGGGGAGGGCGGTGCTCCCGGACGGGAGGCCGGTGGATGTCGAGGCCGGGGTCCTGCGGCGGGTCGGGGACCCGATCGAGATCGGGGGCCACCATCTCTGTCTGCGGCTTCTCGGGCTGCCGTACCGGTGGGGTGGCACCGACTCGACGCGCGGGATGGACTGCTCGGGGCTGGTGCTGCGGGTGATGCAGATCAGAGGCATCGCGGTGCCGCGCGACGCGGAGGATCAGTTCGCGAGCGCACCCTTCAGGAGCGAGGAGGGCTGGGAGCGGGCCCGCGCGGGGGACCTCGTCTTCTTCGGGGAGGGCGGGATAACGCACGTCGGATTCTACCTCGGGGATGGGGATTACGTTTCGGCCAAGGGCGAGGACGGCGGGGTCTCGGTGCGAAAGGTTTCGGAGGATGGGTACGTCGGCTTCGCGCGTTACGGACGGGGATGAGTGAACCTGGGATTGCTCGCTGATCTCGGCGTGGTCCCGGGTTGCAGGGTCGGGCTCTATGCGCTCGGGCTGGAGGGACCGCTCGCCGGCAAGAGCTTCGGTGTTCGTGAGGACGAGGTCTTCCGGAGCGCGAGCCTGATAAAGCTCTTCGTCCTGGCGGCGCTTCTCGCCGAGGTGGAGGGAGGCGGGGTGTCGCTCGAGGAGTCGCTCGAAATCCGCGCGGAAGACCTCGTCGCGTATTCGCCGGAGGTCAGCACGCCGGGTGTTTTTACGGTCAGAGGGCTTGCGTGGGCCATGATCACCGCGAGTGACAACACGGCGGCCAACGCCCTGATCCGGCGCCTCGGCATGGACGTTGTCAACCGCCTCGCCCGTTCCCTGGGCCTGCGGCACACGGTACTCGCGCGTGAGATGATGGACTCTCGGGCTTCGGAGCGCGGGGAGGAGAACCTCACCTCGCCCCGTGACGTCGTGGGGCTCCTCTGCGCGGTGTGGCGCAGCGGGCTACTCTCCGAGCCGCATCGCCGTCTCTTTCTGGAGATGCTCCGTCGGCAGCGCATCGAGCCCCCGCTCCCCGTGCGGCTGCCGGACGGGGCCACGCTGGCCCACAAAACCGGCGATCTCGAGGGGATGGCGGGCGACGCCGGGTTCGTCGTTCTGCCAGGTTACGCCTACGCTCTCTGCGTGATCGCGGAGGGTGATCTCAGGGCCGCCGGGGAGCCGGTGGGACACGCGACCGCGGTCCTGGCGGAACTCTTTCTGCAGGGCCACCGTTCGGGTGCGTGATCATGCCCCGCCTCCGGCGGGTGCGTCTGCGCCGTGCACCTCGTGGGATTTCAGGAGATGCTGATGGCAAAAATCATCCAGAGGTCCGAACATCTCGTCAAAAGGCCACGAAGGCTTTGTTTCCAGGGCTGAAGAGCGGGTCGGTGGCTTTCCCTTAGACTTCCGGCGACGGGAGGCCTCCCGGGTGGAGTCGGTGACCCGGATGGTTGGGTGAGCCGGGTGCGTGACAAGAGGCCGGGATCTCTGAGAAACTTCCTGTCGTTGAAGATGGGACCGACCCGGCGGTCGGCGGGTGTGGAGGTTGGGTCTTTCCAGGATGAGGGCGGAAGCAGTGATCGGCGACAAAGCGATCAGGATACCTGGGAGAGGAGGAATTCATGGACTCTTTCCCGGAGAGGCTGCCCCTCGTAGCCACTTTCTCCATAGTCGGATGCGATGCTGAGAGCGGGGAGCTCGGCGTCGCCGTGCAGTCCAAGTTCCTGGCAGTCGGTGCGGTCGTCCCGTGGGCTAGGGCCGGCGTCGGGGCCGTGGCGACCCAGGCCATGGCCAACACCACCTACGGTCCACGGGGGCTGGAGATGATGTCCGAGGGGAAGAGCGCGCGGGAGACCATCGCCGAGCTGGTGGCCTCCGACCCCGAGAGCGCCCACCGGCAGGTGGGGGTGGTAGACGCGACGGGGCAGAGCGCAACGTTCACCGGGGACGAATGCATGGAGTGGGCTGGCGGGGTCGCCGGGGAGGAATTCGCCGCCCAGGGCAACATCCTCGTCGGCGGTGAGACGGTAGAGGCCATGGCCAGGACTTTCCAGGCTTCGGAGGGACCTCTGGCCGGGAAGTTATTGTCGGCCCTGCGGGCCGGGCAGGAGGCCGGTGGGGACCGGCGGGGCAGACAGTCGGCCGCCCTGCTCGTGGTCTGTGAGGGTGGGGGATACGGCGGGTTCGACGACCGGGCGGTCGATCTGCGGGTCGACGACCATCCGGAGCCCATTGAGGAGCTTGTCCGGCTCTACGGGCTGCACCGGCTCTACTTCGGGAGGAGTTCTCCGGAGGACGTTATCGCGATCGAAGGGGAGGTCCGGGATGAGGTGGTGCGCTGTCTCGCCCGGCTCGGTTACCTGCGGGGGGCAGAGGTCTCCGACGACGATCTCCACCCGGCACTCGAGGCGTTCGTACGCACTGAGAACTTCGAAGAGCGTGAGCAGGAGAGGGGCTACATAGACCGCGCCGTGCTCGGGTTTTTGAGGGAACGTGCTGGCGGGGGGGCATAGAGGTTGCGTATTTTTCACGGGTCGGTATACTGCATTTGCGAAAAGGCGTGCTGCTTTGTGCAGGCGCGGGGGAAAGGGTGTTCTTCAGAGGAACCTGGTTGGTAGAAGAATATCGACACGAGAGCAAAAGCCTTGATGCTGAACGTTCTTCATGTACGCAAGGGAGGAGGAGCACGTGACGAGCAAAAGAAAAAAGGATGCAAAGAAGCCCGGCAATGGAATCAGCCGCCGCGACTTCCTCAAGGTCGGGGGTGCCGGTCTAGCCGGGGTAAGCGTACTGGGCGCCGCCGGATGCGGCGGCGGGGGAAACCAGGGAGGTTCCAGTGGCGGTGGCGGCAGCGCTGGTGGAGGCAAGGCGAAGAAGGGGAGCAACAACCAGCTGATAATCGGCTACGACCAGGAGCCGAACATCCTGAACAACTACGTGACGGGCGGTGATCTGCAGGCCACCCAGGACACCACCGTAGGCATACTGCAGAGCCCGCTCAAGATCATGCCGGATCTGTCCTTCGCGCCCGAGCTCGCCGACGGGATGCCGAAGATCCTCAAGAAGAATCCGCTCACCATCGAGTACAGGCTCAAAGACGGGGTGACCTGGTCCGACGGCAAACCGCTCACCAGCGAGGATGCCCGCTGGACCTTCGAGCAGGTGATGAACAAGAAGAACCACATCATCACCCGCTTCGGGTGGGACAAGATCTCCAAGTTCGAGACCCCGGACAAGCGCACCGTCAGGATGACATTCAAGGAGCCCTTCGCCCCCTGGATGACGCTGCTCGGTGGATCGGAAACCCAGATCCTCCCGAAGCACATCTACCAGAACAAGAACTTCAATACCGCGCTCAACAACTCCATCGTTGGGAGCGGCCCGTACAAGTTCGACACCTGGAAGAAAGGCGAATACTTAAGCTGGGTACGCAACGACAACTACTGGGGTGACAAGCCGGCCATAGAGAAGGTGACCTTTCGCTGGATCCCGGACACAAACACCCTGGTCAATTCGCTCAGCAACGGTGAGGTGCAGTTCATCAACCCTCCGCCCAACATCGGTCTGTTCCAGAAGCTCAAGGCCATAAACGGGGCGAAGGTGCAGAGCAAAGCCGGAACGGTCTGGGAGCACATAGCCTTCAACCTCGAAAAGGTGCCGGATCTGAACCTGAGGAGAGCCATAGCCTACGGTATCGACCGCAAGCAGGTCATAAACAAGCTACTCAAGGGGCAGGTCAACCCGTTGCAGAGCGTGCTGGTTCCCGATCAGAAGCCGTACTACACGTCGGCCTGGCAGGAGTACTCGCATGATCTCGCCAGGGCCAAACAGTACGCGCAGAAAGCCAAGTCCGCCGGTGCGAACATGAACATCACCTTCTCAACCACGGCGGATGACGCCCTGCGTGAGACGCTGCAGCAGATAATCCAGCAGCAGCTCAAGCAGATAGGCATCAACGTGAGCATAAAGAACACCGCCGCCGAGACCTTCTTCGGTCAGTGGACCCCGAAAGGGAACTTCGAGATGGGTGAATGGGCCTGGCTGGCGAGCCCCGACCCCTCGATAACCACGCTCTTCTCGGCCGACCAGATCCCGCCGAACGGGCAGAACTACTACCGCTACAAGAACCAGCAGGTCACCAAGTGGCTGCACGAGTCGGACAAGACGGTTGACGTGAACCAGCGGGCCGCGCTGCTCAGGAAGGCGCAGGATCAGATGGCCAAAGATCTGCCGCTCATACCGATGTACCAGCGGCCGGTCTACATCGCCTACGTGGACAACCTGCAGGGCCCGAAGGTCAACCCGACGCTGGCCGGCGTCTTCTGGAACATCGGCGAGTGGAAGTTCGTCTAGCCAGGATGCGGGATCCGATGGGCCGGATGACCCCGGCCCATCGGGGTCCGGTCGAGCCATCCAGCGGGAGGTGCTAGCCGGAGAATGTATGCTTATGTGATAAGGAGGCTTCTTTTCGGCCTCGTGATCCTCTTTCTGGCGAGCATCACGATCTTCTGGCTGGTGAGCCTCTCCGGGAACCCGCTGACGCAGCTCAAGCTCAGCAATCCCAGGATAAGCCCGCAGGATCTGCAGAGGATAAGCCATCAGTACGGGCTCGACAGGCCGATGGTGGTGCAGTATCTGATCTGGATCCGGGACATCGTGCTGCACGGCAACTTCGGGCTGAGCTTCAAGCAGAACACCTCTGTAAACAACATCATCATACCCAGGATCTGGCCCACGGTGCTGCTGCTGGGCTCGGCGCTCATCGTCTCGGCTCTGATAGGGATACCCTTTGGGATCTACTCGGCGATAAGGCGCTACAGCACCTTCGACAAGGTGGGGACTTTCTTCACCTTCGTGGGCTACAGCATGCCGGACTTCTGGCTCGGGCTCATCCTGCAGCTCCTCCTCGGAGTCTACCTCGCCAGGTGGGCCGGGACGCACGTCTTTGCGATCTCCGGCATACACAGCCCGGGACAGAACGGGGTGGTGGATCTCCTGCAGCATCTGGCCTTGCCCGTGATAACGCTTTCGGTTATCCAAATAGCAAATTACAGTCGCTTCCAGCGCAGCGCGATGCTCGACGTGCTCGACTCGGACTACCTGAGAACCGCGCGGGCCAAGGGGCTCCGGGCGAGATCGGTCTACCTCAAGCACGCCCTGAGGAACGCCCTGATCCCCACGGTGACGATCCTGGCGCTCAACATAGCGTACATCGCTGGTGGGGCGCCGGTGGCGGAGACGATCTTCTCCTGGCCTGGGCTCGGGTTTCTTCTGGTCGACTCGATCTACAAGGGCGACTACAACGTGGCGCGGGCGCTTTTGCTCATCTTTGCGGTGCTCGTGGTGCTCTTCAACCTGATCGCGGACATAGTCTACGCGATGGTCGACCCGCGGGTGAGCTACAGCTGAAGGGGGGTAGTAGGATGATGGAGCAGGGCACCGGTGTCACGGAGCTGAGGCAGCCCGGTGTCACGGGGCAGGCGAAGGCACGCAGCCAGCGCGAGATCATCTGGCGCCGCTTCAGGCGGCACAAGCTGGCCATCGCGGGTGGGGTGGTGCTGATCCTGCTGTACGTGGTGGCCATACTGACGCCGTTCATCGCACCCTACGGCTACGCCGAGATAGACCTGAACGCGCTCGCGCAACCGCCGAGTCTCGACCATCCGATGGGCACCGACCAGATAGGTCGAGACGAGCTCACGCGGGTGCTCTACGGTGGGAGAGTCTCGCTCTTCCTCGGACTCGGGGTGGGGATAATCTCCACGATCTTCGGGGCCGCCCTCGGGATAGTCTCAGGTTTCTACGGCAGGTTCATCGACAGCGGGATCATGGGGCTCACCGACTACGTGCTCACGCTGCCGCTCCTGCCGCTTCTCATCGTCATCGGCAGCATCTTCCAGTTCAGTGCCTTCACGATAACCTGGGTGCTGGCGATCCTTCTGTGGCCCACGCTGGCGCGCATCGTGCGCGGGCAGGTGCTCACGTTGCGCGACCAGGACTTCGTGCAGGCCGCCAGGGCGATCGGCGTCTCCAACGCGAAGATCATGCTGCGGCACATCCTGCCCAACGTGGTCGGCGTGATGGTCGTGCAGGCGACGCTCACCGTCGGGCTCGCGATCCTCTACGAAAGCGCGCTCTCGTTCCTCGGCGTCGGCATCCAGCCGCCGACGCCATCCTGGGGCAACCTGCTGCAGGATGCCCGGACCACGATGACGCAGAACTGGTGGCTCGCGGTCTTCCCCGGTGTGATGATAGTCATAACCGTGCTTGCGGTTAACTTCCTCGGGGATGGGCTGCGGGACGCCCTCGACCCGAAGGCGGTAGAATAAACGATCATGGCTATGCTAGAGGTAAACAACCTGAAGACTTACTTCAACACCCCTGATGGGGTGGTGAAGGCCGTAGACGGAGTAAGCTTCTCGCTCGAGCCGGGGGAGACGCTCGGCATCGTCGGCGAGTCGGGGAGCGGCAAGAGCGTGACGGCGCTCTCGATCATGCAGCTCAACCCCAGGCCGCCGGCGGAGTACCCCGAGGGCGAGATCCTCTTCGAGGGGCGCAACCTGCTCGATCTGCCCGAGAAGGAGATGCAGAAGATCCGGGGCAACGACATCGCGATGATCTTCCAGGATCCGATGTCCAGCCTCAACCCGGTCTTCACGGTGGGCAACCAGATCATGGAGGCCATCCGCATCCACCAGAAAGTCTCCAAGAAGGAGGCCTGGGAGAAGACCGTGCAGGTCCTGAGGGACGTCGGGATACCGAACCCCGAGCAGCGGGCGAAGGACTATCCCCACCAGTTCTCCGGCGGGATGCGCCAGCGGGCGATGATCGCGATGGCGCTCGCGTGCAACCCGAAGGTGCTCATCGCCGACGAGCCGACCACCGCGCTCGACGTCACGATCCAGGCTCAGATCCTGGAGCTGATGGTCGACCTGCAGGAGAAGTACGGCACGGCGATCATCATGATCACGCACGATCTCGGCGTGGTGGCGCAGATCTCGGACAAGATCATGGTGATGTACGCCGGGAGGGCGGTCGAGACGGGCACCACCGAGCAGATCTTCTACGACTCGCTCATGCCCTACACCTGGTCGCTTTTGCGCTCCATCCCGCGCCTGGACACCGCCGGCGAGGTGAGGCTCCTCCCGATAAAGGGCCAGCCGCCGAGCCTGATCTTCCTGCCCGAAGGATGCAATTTCAGCCCGCGCTGCCCGTTCGTCAAGGACGAGTGCTACGAGACCGACCCCAAACTCGAGGAGAAGAAACCCGGGCATCAGGCGGCGTGCATACTCTCGGTGCAGGAGCTGCAGGCCCGCAAGAACAAGGTCGACCAGGAGCTTGGAGTAGAGGGATGAGCGAGAACGCAAGGAAGAACTCCGAGTATCTGCTAGAGGTGAACGACCTGAAGATGCATTTCCCCATCAGGGCGGGCATCTTCAAGCGCACAGTGGGGTACGTGAAGGCCGTCGACGGAGTGAACCTGAAGGTGAAGCGGGGCGAGACGCTCGGGCTCGTCGGCGAGTCCGGCTGCGGGAAGAGCACGCTCGCCCGCTGCATACTCAGGCTTCTCGAGCCCACGGATGGCGAGGTTGTCTTCGAGGGGGAGAACATCCTCCAGTTCGACCGCCGGCGGATGCTGCGCGTCCGCCGGGACATGCAGATCATCTTCCAGGACCCCTACGCCTCGCTCAACCCCAGGATGACCGTCGGCAGCATCATCGCCGAGCCGCTGAAGACGCACAAAGTCGAAGGCGACCACAAGAAACAGGTTCAGGAGCTCCTGGAGATGGTCGGGCTCTCCCCGGAGCACTACAACCGCTACCCGCACGAGTTCTCTGGCGGACAGCGGCAGAGGATAGGCGTGGCCCGCGCCATAGCCCTGCGTCCGAAGCTGATCATCTGCGACGAGCCGGTCAGCGCGCTCGACGTCTCGATCCAGGCCCAGATCATAAACCTTCTCGAGGATCTGCAGAAGGAGCTCGACCTGACCTACATCTTCATCGCCCACGACCTCTCCGTCGTCAAGCACATCTCGGACCGGGTGGCGGTGATGTACCTGGGCCGGGTCGTCGAGACCGGCAGCCGCCGGGATATCTACGACTCACCGCGACACCCCTACACGAGCTCGCTGCTCTCGGCCATACCGATTCCGGACCCGGAGAAGGAGCGCGAGAGGCGGCGCATAGTCCTGACGGGCGACGTCCCCTCTCCGGCGAACCCTCCTTCAGGGTGCACCTTCCACACCCGCTGCCCGCGCGCCCGCGACTACTGCGCGGAGCACGTCCCCACGCTGGAACCGCAGGACAACGAGGAGCATCTCGCCTCCTGCTTCTTCCCGGTCAGGCAGGGCCAGCGGATAGAGGAGAAGGTCGAGAGCACGCCCTACCGGGTGGGAGGGGAGTAGCCGCGCGGGGGCCTCTCCGCCCGCCAACCAGGGAAGATAGAATCAGGGTGTGAGAGGCAAATTCCGGACTGGCTCGCGGCGCCGCCTTCCCGTGCGGTACGTCGTGCTGGTCCTTTTTTTCACCGCCGCGGTGGCTGGCGCCTACCTCTACGGGCGTTCCCAGAGCCCGGCGGGGATGGGCCCCGGGGAGCAGAACAGCGTGAAGCTCTACGCCCAGGCGCTCAACATCGTCCGCAACCACTACGTCGAGCAGAGCGCGATAAAGCCGAAAAAGATGACCTACGCGGCCATCCAGGCGATGCTCAACACGCTCGGCGACAGGGGACACACCCGCTTTCTCACCCCCGAAGAGGTGAAGAGCAACCAACAGGAGCTCTCCGGGAAGTACGTCGGCGTCGGCATCCAGCTCGAGCAGAGGGGCGACCGGGCGGTTATCGTCGCCCCGATAGACGGCTCGCCGGCGGCGAAAGCGGGCATACGACCGGGGGACGTGATCGTGGCCGTGAACGGTGCGAGCGTCCGCGGGGAGGACATCTCGAAGGTGGCGAGGAGAGTTCGGGGGCCGAAGGGGACGACCGTGAGGATCACCGTGAAGCGCGGGGGTGGGTTGCACACCTACGTCCTGCGGCGTGAGGAGGTCAACGTTCCGGCGGCTTCCTGGGCGCTGCTCGGAGACCACGTCGCCGACGTGAGGCTCTCGTCGTTCTCCAGGGACAGCGCTTCACAGCTGAGGAAGGCCGTCCAGGCGGCGAGAGCGGCGGGGGCGAGGCGTTTCATCCTTGACCTGCGGGACAATCCGGGCGGAGAGGTGGACCAGGCGGTGCAGGCGGCGGGCGTCTTTCTAGAACCCGGGCGGGTCGTCTACATCCGCAGGGATTCTTCCGGGGCCCGCCAGAAGATCCGGGTGCCCGACGACGCGCACCCCGTGAAGGCGCCGCTGGCGGTTCTGGTGAATCACGGCACCGCCTCGAGTGCTGAGATACTCGCCGGAGCGCTGCGGGACGACGGTCGGGCGAAGGTGATAGGCACGAGGACGTTCGGCACCGGGACCGTGCTCGCGGAGTACAGCCTGAGCGACGGCTCGGCGATCCTGATCGGTGTGGCCGACTGGCTCACCCCCGACGGCGACTTCATCCGCAAGAGTGGGATCGAGCCGAATGTCGTCGTGAAGCTGGGTAAGGGCGACCGTCAGATCATCCCGGCCCAGCTCAGGCACACCAGCCAGAAAGAGGCGTTGCGGAAGGATCCCCAGCTCGCGCGGGCCTGCGACGAACTGGTTCCCCGGTCCAGGTCGGGGGTGGGCGCGACCTCCCGCTGAATTCGGGTTAGGATTCGGGCTGCAGGAAGCAGACAGCGAAGAGAGGTGGAAGAAGTGGGTAACCTGACGATGTGGATCCTTATAGGGCTGATAATCGTGGCCCTCGTCGCCGTCTTCGTCCTGAACCGCACGCTCACCTCGAGGAGGTGATGCCCGGCGCGCCGGACCTCAGTCGAGGAGGTCTCTGAGCCCCGGCGCGTGAGGGCCGCTCTTTATCTTGGCCAGCGCGGTGAGCTGTATCTGGCGGATCCTCTCGCGCGTCACGTCGAAGCGCTCGCCGACCTCCTCGAGCGTCTTCGGCTGGCCTCCGGTGAGGCCGAAGCGGTACTCAAGCACCTGCCGCTCCCTCTCCGGGAGGCCGTTCAGGGCCTCTCTCATGCGGGCCTTCAGCAGCGAGGACCGCGCGAGGTCGTGCGGCGACTCCGACTCCTCGTCGGCGATGAAGTCCCCGAGCTCGGAGGTGTGATCCTCGCCGACCGGGGTCTCCAGAGAGATCGAACGCCGCGAGACCTGACGGATGTGCTCTATCTCCTCCACGTCTAGGCCCATCGCCCGGGCGATCTCGGAGTCGGTCGGGTCCCGGTTGAGCTCGCTCGCCAGGTTGCGCTGGACGCGGTAGTACTTGTTGATCTTCTCGACCATGTGTACCGGGATGCGGATGGTGCGCCCCTTGTCCGCTATCGCCCGGGTCACGGCCTGCCTGATCCACCAGGTGGCGTACGTGGAGAACTTGTAGCCGCGGCGGTAGTCGAACTTCTCGACCGCCCGCATCAGCCCGATGTTGCCCTCCTGGATCAGGTCGAGCAGCGAGACGCCCCGGCCGGCGTACTTCTTGGCTATCGAGACAACCAGACGCAGGTTCGCCCGCGTCAGATGCGCCTTGGCCTTCTCGTCGCCGCGCTCGATGCGTTTGGCGAGGTAGATCTCCTGCGACTTGGTGAGCAGCGGGGTCTTGCCGATCTCGTCGAGGTACATCTGGACCGTATCACCCGTGTAGCGGCTCTTGAGGTCGCCCTCGAGCACCTCCTCGACGAGCTTGGTGTCCTCGTCCTCTTTGAGCGTCTGGTCGATGAACTCGGAGTCGACGATCTCGACCCCCTGATCCTTCAGGAGGCTGTAGACCTGGTGTATCTCCTCGGTGGAGAGATCCACCTCCTGCAGGAGGTCAAGTACCTCGCTCGATTCAAGCGCCCCGGCCTGCTGGCCGGTCTCGAAGAGTTCTCGAACCTCCTCTATATCCCGCAGATCGCGATGAGGCTGCAAGGTAGAACCCTCTGAACTTCCTTCTCTGGACTGCAACCCGCTTGTTGCTGCTACGTAATATATCTGAAAAAGGCCGAAGATCAATTAATATTGTCCTCGTCAGCGAATGGGAGGGGCGTTTTGTACGGCCTGAGACACATATACCGGGCGTGGGGGGAGTCCCGCCGCGCTGCGAGGGGCGAGGTCAGGCTGGGCGTGTTGGGCGATGAGGAGGCCGCCGCGAGGGTGGCGGGGGCCATCGGAGCCGGACGGAGCGGGCGTGGCGCCGGGGTCGTGATCTCAGTAGACAGAGACGGGGCGGTTGTGATCTCCGGTCCGGCGGTGGAGCGGGAGCAGAGATTCTTGCTCTCCAGTCTCTCGGAGGAATCGGTGCGCCGGGAGCTCGTGCCTCGCGTGGCGCGCGCCGTGGGTGATGACCACCTCGTCTCGCTGGGCCGTTCTTATCCGGGGCTCCGCCGGGCGGTATGCGAGGAGATAGTGCACAAGAACGCCCGCCAGAACGCGGTGGTGGGTGCGATCCCGGTTCCCGGAGCGGACATGCCGGTGATGACCGCCAACCAGGCCCGGATGGTGCTCATGATCGCGGCGGTCCACGGCGAGGAGCTCTCGTTGCAGAGGGCCCGAGAGCTCGCCGGGGTGCTGGCGGCCGGCTTCGGGCTGCGTTCGCTCGCCCGGCAGGCCGTCAAGCTGGTGCCGGTGGGCGGTTGGGCTGCGGCCGGGACGATCGGGTACGCCGGGACGCTCGCGATGGGCCGGGCGGCAATACTCTACTTCGAGCGTGGCAAACGGCAGCCTTCCGAGCGGGAGCGGGACGAGATCTGGCGCCGGGCGAGGCGGGAGGCGGAGGAGATCTCGGCCCGGCTGCGGCGGCGCTGATGGTATGATCCCGGCATGCCTGCTCGCGTGAACCACGCCCTCCAGGATGGCCTCTCCGGGCTGCGCCGGGCGGCGGTGCGCTCGGGGCTCGCGCTTGCCGGTGTACAGGCGGCGACGCTCGCCACTCTCACCTTGATGAGCGAGCTGAGAAAACGCCGGGAGGGGCCGCACGAGGGATTCCCCTGGGAGGAGCAGCCGGAGGTCGAGGTCGAGTCCGGAGGCAGCAGCCTCAAACTCTTCCCCTACGGGGTGAGGCTCTACGAGGAGATGCTCTCGGAGATCGCCTCGGCGCAGGACCACATCTTTCTCGAGACGTTCATCTGGAAGGGGGACGAGCTCGGCAGGCGCTTCGTGGAGGCCCTCGCGCGCAAGGCGCGCGAGGGGGTCGACGTCTACGTGATCTTCGACGGGTTCGCCAACCTGGTCGTACCGGCGAAGTTCAAGCGCTTCCCGAAAGAGATAAAGACCCTGCACTTCCGGCCCTTCGACCACCCGGTGAGCCTCGTGGACCCGCGCAACGTCTTCCGCGACCACCGCAAGATACTCTGCGTGGACGGGCGGGTCGGCTTCGTGGGCGGGTACAACATAGGCGGGCTTTATGCCCGCAGCTGGCGGGATACGCACCTGCGAGTGCGCGGTGAGGAGGTGTGCGAGCTCGAGAACGCCTTCATAGACTTCTGGAACACACACAAGACCGGGGCCCTCCCGCCGATAAAGCCCGGCCGTGAGCGCTCCTGGAGGCCGGAGATCCTGCTCCGTCGCAACGACCCCTACCTGCGCATCTTCCCGATCCGCGCGATGTACCTGGAGGCTATAGACCGGGCCAACCACCACATCTACCTCACCCACGCCTACTTCGTTCCGGACCGGGCTTTCAAAGCCGGCCTGATAGAGGCCGCCTCGCGGGGGGTGGACGTGCAGATCCTTTTGCCCGAGCACTCGAACCACGTCACGGCCGACTGGCTCGCCCGGCGCCACTTCTACGAGCTGCTGGCGGCGGGGGTGAGGATCTTCCGTTACAAGGACCTCATGATCCACACCAAGACCGCGACCATAGACGGGGTGTGGTCGACCGTCGGGACGGCGAACATAGACCGCTTCAGCATGCTCGGCAACTACGAGATCAACCTGGAGATCTACAGCCGCCGCTTCGCCGCCCAGATGGAGCGGATGTTCGAGCTGGACAAGACGAACGCCGAGGAGCTGACGCTGGAGGCCTGGGAGCAGAGGCCGCTGCCGGCGAAGGCCGTCGAGCGCACGCTCGCCTCCCTGAGCCCGCTGGTCTGAGCGCGGCTCTGTATAATCGCTCGAAGAGAAGATCATCGTCGCAGGGGAGGAACCGATCTTGGCGCGCTGGCGTATGCTCGAGCCGGAGGAGGGGCTCGTGGCGGAGCTCGAACGGCTGGAGGGCATCGACGCCCTCTGCGCCCGCGTGCTCGCTAACCGCGGCGTACCTCCGGAAGAGGCGTCCTCCTTCCTCTCGCCCTCGCTCCTGACCGTGCGCAGGCCCGAGGAGGAGCCCTGGATCGCGGCGGCGCGCCGGATCGCCCGGGCGGTGAGGGACCGGGAGCGGATAGGCATCTTCGGGGACTACGACACCGACGGTATCACCTCGGCGGCGCTGCTCTACGAGGCACTCTCGCGCTACACGGAGAACCTGCTCGTCAGGCTCCCGACCCGCCAGACGGGCTACGGGTTGCTCGAGCCCTACGTGAGGGACCTCTTCGCCGAGGGAGTCGACCTCCTCATCACCGCCGACTGCGGCATCTCGAACCGCCGGGAGGTGGAGCTCGCGGCGTCTTTGGGGATGGACGTTATCGTGAGCGACCACCACATCCCGCCCGAAGACCCGCCGGGGGCGGCCGTCGCGGTGCTCGACCCCAAGCTCTGGGACCCGGAGGACCCGCTCGCCGGGGTCGGGGTGGCCTGGAAGCTCGCGTGGGCCGTGGCGAGGGAGCTCGGCGGCCCCGAGGAAGGGCGACGCCTCCTCAAGAGTTCGCTCGACCTGGTCGCGCTCGGGACCGTAGTGGACATAGCGCCGCTCGTCGGAGACAACCGGGCGCTCGCCAGCACCGGGCTGCGCTACCTGAACGAGAGCCTGCGTAAAAGGAGCATCCGGCCCGGGCTGCGGGCCCTGGTGGACGTGGCCGGGGTGAGGGGTGCTCTGAACGAGGAGGATCTCGGCTGGCGCATCGGGCCCAGGATCAACTCCATCGGGAGGATGAAGGATCCCACGCCCGCGCTGAGGCTGATGCTCACCCGCGACCGCGTGGAGGCGGCCCGGATAGCCTCGGAGCTCGATCATCTGAACGCCGAGCGCCAGCGCAGGACGCAGCGGGCGGTCGAGCTCGCGCTCGCGGAGGTCGATCCGGAGCAGGATCTGAAGGTGGTGATCTCGGAGGAGATCGGGGGGATCGCCGGGCTCATAGCGGGGAAGGTGGCCGCGGCGACCGGGCGCCCGGCGGCCGTCCTGAACCGCAGGGCCGACGGCTCCTACGGGGGGTCGGCCCGCGCCGGGGAGACCGACGTGGACCTCTACGGGGCGCTTCTGCGTGTGCGGCACCTGATGGGCGAGTGGGGCGGACACCGCAAGGCCGCCGGCATCTCGGTGAGGCCGGGCAGGCTGGAGGAGTTCTCGCGCGGGGTCAACGCGGCGGTGCGCGCCCAGCACGAGGCCAACCCGGAGATCTTCGAGCCCGCGCTGGAGGTTGAGGCCGAGGTGCCGCTCTCCGCGCTCTCGAACGGTTTCCTGGGGTGGCACGAGCGGCTGGCCCCCTTCGGGAGCGGCAACCACCGGCCGCTCTTCGTGAGCGGCGGGCTCGTGGTCGAGGGGGTCCGGCGGCTCTGGGAGGGGATGTGCCTCCTCAGGGTGAAGGACGGACCGGCGGCGAGGCTCGCCGCCCCGCCCGAGGCGCTGCCCGAGGGACCCTTCGACGCCGCCTACACCGTCTACCGCAGCGCCTACGGCGGGGGGGCCGAGATCGAGATCCTGGACTGGAGGAAGTAGCCCCTGAACGCCGTCGGGGTGGACGTGGGGGGTACCAAGATCGCCGCCGGGGTAATAACCCCACAGGGCGAGGCGCTCAGCCGGGTCCGTTACCCCACCTCCTCTTCAGCGGAGATTCTGCTTTCGACCCTCGTCCGCGCGATAAACGAGGTGCGGGAGGGCTTCGAGGTGGGAGGGGTGTGCCTCTCGGTGCCGGGGTTCGTCTCCGAGCGGGAGAACCGGGTGGTCTACTCCCCGAACCTGCGCGCGGTCGAGGGGATACCCCTCAAGGAGGTGCTCGAGCCCCGGATAGGGCTCCCGCTGACCGTTGAGAACGACGCGAACGCGGCGGCCTGGGGCGAGCTGCGCTTCGGGCTCGATCGCAGGGTCGAGCACCTGGTGATGGTGACGCTCGGCACCGGCATCGGTGGGGGTGTGGTCTCGCACGGCATGCTTTTGCGCGGGGCGCAGGGGGCCGCCGGGGAGCTCGGACACGTGACCGTACTCCCCAGCGGGCCGCGCTGCGCCTGCGGCAACCGCGGTTGCCTGGAGGTGATGGCCTCCGGGACTTCGATCGGGAGGCGCGCGAGGGAGATCGCCGCCAGGTATCCCGGCTCGGCGCTCGCGGAGCTCGCGATGGAGCGTAAGATCTTCGGCGAGGACGTGAGCCGCCTGGCCGCTGCGGGCGACGAGGGAGCGCTGGCGGTGCTCGAGGAGACCGGACGGTGGCTCGGGATAGGGCTCGCATCCTTTGTCAACGTCTTCAACCCGGAGGTCGTCGCCATAGGGGGCGGGGCCGTCGACGCCGGGGAGCCGCTGCTCGGGCCGGCGCGCGAGGAGGTGCGTCTGAGGGCGCGTCCTCCCTCACGCGACCTCGTGGTCGTCAAGGGGGCCACCCTCGGCCCCGAGTCGGGGATGTTCGGGGCGGCGGCGCTCGCCCGCGACCCAAAGACCGGCCGCTACATCCTCGACGAGGCGTAGCGGGATGCCGCTCGTCGTCGTCCCGACCCCGATAGGCAACATGGAGGACATAACGCTGCGCGCCCTGAGGGTCCTGCGCGAGGCGGACGTCATAGCCTGCGAGGACACCCGGCGAACCGGGAGGCTCCTCGCCCGTCACGGCATAGAGAACCGGCTTCTGGCCTACCACGAGCACAACGAAGACCGGCTCGCCCCGAGGCTCTGCCGCGAGGCGCGTGAGAAGACCGTGGCGCTCGTTTCAGACGCCGGGATGCCGCTCGTCTCGGATCCCGGATACCGGCTGGTCCGCTGCTGCATCGAGGCGGGCGTAAGGGTCGAGGCGCTCCCCGGTCCCTCGGCGCTCACCACGGCGCTCGCCGTCTCCGGGCTGCCGGCCGACGTGGTGATCTTCGCCGGTTTCGTACCCCGCAGGGGGAAGGGGCGCGAGGAGCTGCTGGATAAGGTACGCCGGGAGAGGGCGACCTTCGTGCTCTTCGAGTCCCCGAACCGCCTCGCCAGGACGCTCGAGGAGCTGCCCCCGGAGGCCCCGGTCGCCGTCTGCCGGGAGCTCACCAAGCTGCACGAGGAGGTCTTCCGGGGCACGGCGAAGGAGGCCGCGGAGCGCTTCGCCGCGGGTGCGAGGGGCGAGGTCGTGGTCGTGGTGCGGGGTGGGGAGGGGTTGGGGAGGGACGATCTCGAGGAGGCGCTCGCGGACGCCCGGCGGTATGTCTCGCAGGGGGAGAGCCCATCCCGCGCCGCCTCCCGCGCCGCGCGTGGCAGGGGGGTGAGCAGGGGCGAGGTCTACGACCGGCTGGTCCGGAGGGAGGGGTGATGAGCTTCTCTCTGTATAATTCCCTTGCCATGAGAACCGGAGAGACAGGTCCCGGATGCTCGTAGACTCCCACGCGCACCTCCTCATGCTCGACGTCTCCCCCGAAGAGGCCGTGGAGGAGGCCAGGGGTGCCGGGGTCGGGGTGGTGGTGAACATCGGGACCGATGCGGAAGACTCCAGGAAAGGAGTGGCGCTCGCCGCTGCGCTGCCCCACGTCTGCACCACCGTCGGCATCCACCCTCACAACGCACATGCCTACACGGCCTCGGATCTGGAGACCGTGGCGGAGCTCTCCGAGTCGCCGGGGGTCGTCGCCATCGGCGAGGTCGGGCTGGACTACTATCGGGGCCGGGAGACCGGCGAGGCCCAGCGGGCGCTCTTCGAGGACGAGATCTCGCTCGCCAACGACCTCAGGATGCCGCTCGTCATCCACTGCCGCGAGGCCTTCGAGGATGTGATGTCGCTGCTCTCGGGGGCGAGGGTGCCGGTCGTGCTCCACTGCTTCGAGGGGGGACGCAGGGAGGTCGAGGAGGCGAAGGAGCGCGGCTACTACATAGGCCTCACCGGTAACGTCACCTACAAGAACAGCCGGACGGCGGGAGTACTGGGCCTGATCGATGCGGAGCGCCTCCTTTTGGAGACGGACTCCCCGTACCTGAGCCCCCGTCCGGTGCGCGGCAGGAGGA
Source organism: Rubrobacter calidifluminis (assembly GCF_028617075.1). Lineage (NCBI taxonomy): Bacteria > Bacillati > Actinomycetota > Rubrobacteria > Rubrobacterales > Rubrobacteraceae > Rubrobacter > Rubrobacter calidifluminis. The sequence goes on from NZ_JAQKGV010000001.1 coordinate 133,947, forward strand.
ACCGACCGGCCAACGTCGTCCACACCGCCCGGTTCGTCGCGGAGCGACTCGGGGTGCCGGAGGAGGAGATCGCGCGCACCACCACGGCCAACGCCCGGCGTCTGTTCGGGCTGCCCCCGGAGGTCGAATAGCGTTTGACGCGGCCGGAGAGGCCCAAGAAGCACCTCGGGCAGCACTTCCTCAAAGACCCGAACACCGCGCGCATCGTCGCCGGGGGGATCACGCGGGAAGACGTGGTGCTCGAGATCGGGGCCGGCAGGGGCTTTCTCACGGCCTTCCTGGCCGAGAGGGCGCGACTGGTGCACGCGGTGGAGCTGGACCGGGACGTGATCCCGGCGCTCCGCGAAGCCGTGAGGGATCGTGAGAACGTCATCGTCCACCGGGCCGACGCCCTGCGCATGGATTTTTCCTCGCTCCGTCCCCTGCCGAACCGTCTCGCCGCCAACCTGCCGTACAACATCGCCTCCCCGCTCGTCCTCAGGCTGCTCGAGGAGGCGCCCTTCGTCGGGTGGATGCGTTTCATGGTGCAGCTCGAGGTGGCGAGGAGGATGGCCTCCCGACCCGGGAGCAAGGACTACGCGGCCTACGCGGTGCTCATGCAGCTGCTCGGGGAGGTGAGGATCGTCCACCGCGTCCCCCCATCCGTCTTCGAGCCGCCGCCGCGGGTCTGGTCGGCGGTCGTGGAGGTACGGCGCAGGGAAAGACCGGAGGATTACGAGGCGATCAAAGAGTTCGTCCTCGCGGTCTTCTCCAGCCGGCGCAAGCGGCTCGTCAACAACCTGCCGCACGAGGTCCGCGACCGGACCGAGGTGGCCCTGCGGGAGCTCGGCCGTCACCCCGATGTCAGGGCCGAGGAGCTTCAGCCCGAAGAGCTCGCCGCGCTCCACCGGGCGTCGAGCAGCTGACGGCCCGAGGCGCCTTCCGGTATAATCGCTCGCGTTCGGGAGTAGGCCCGGTTTTGGGGCGTAGCCAAGCGGCAAGGCACCGGGTTTTGGTCCCGGGATCGCAGGTTCGAATCCTGCCGCCCCAGCCACACGACGCCGCTTTGCGGGTCTTAGGGCAACGAGGAGAACTTCTTTTGAGCAGCGGAGGCCCCATGTCGCATCGAGGTCCCATCTTCGCCGTGGTCCTGGCGGCGGGCAAGGGAACGAGGATGAAATCCAACCGCGCCAAGGTCCTGCACACCCTGTGCGGGGTTCCGATGGTCAACTACGCGATAGAGGCGATAAGACCACTCTCTCCCGAGAGGCTCCTCGTCGTGGTGGGCCACCAGGCGGAGGAGGTGAAAAAGGTGCTCCCGCCCGACACCGAGCCGGTCCTGCAGCGCGAGCAGCTCGGCACCGGGGATGCGGTGCGGGTCGCGCTCGAGGCGATAGAGGAGAGGGATGGGATTCTGCTCGTCGTCAACGGCGACGGTCCGCTCATCTCCGCGCGCACGCTCGTGGGGCTCGTCGAGCGGCACCGCTCGGCGGGGGTCGGAGCCACGGTGCTGGTCGCGGAGCTGCCCGACCCGGGCGGGCTCGGGCGGGTGATGGAGGACGCCGGCGTGGTGCGGATAGTCGAGGAGCGGGACGCGAGCGAGGAGGAGAGGAAGATAAGGCTCGTCAACCTGGGGCTGTACTCCTTCGAACTCGGGGAGATAAGACGGGCCATCGGCCTCCTCGGCGCGGACAACGAGCAGGGTGAGCTCTACCTGACCGACGCGCTGGAGATCATCGGCCGGCGGGCGCGGGCCGTGACCTACCTTCTGGAGGACCTGGAGGAGGCCAACCTGGTCAACGACCGCTCACACCTGGCCCGGGCGGAGGAGATCCTCCGTCGGCGCATCCTGGACGCCCACATGCGCGAGGGGGTGACGGTGCGCGACCCGGCGAGCACGCACATCGAAGCCGGGGTCGAGATCGGGCGGGACACGGTGATCCTGCCGGGCACCTTCCTCAGGGGCAGGACGAAGGTCGGATCGGACTGCGTGATAGGCCCCTTCTCCGATCTCTCGGACACGACGGTGGGGGACGGGGCGGTCGTCGAGCACTCCGTCGGGCGGGGGGCGGAGATCGGGGACAGGGTGAGCGTCGGGCCCTTCGCCTACCTGCGTCCGGGTACGGTGCTCGAGGAAGGCTCGAAGGTCGGGGCGCACTGCGAGGTGAAGAACAGCCGCGTCGGACGCGGGAGCAAGGTCCCGCACCTCTCGTACGTGGGGGATGCGGAGATCGGGGAGGGCGTCAACCTCGGCGCCGGCACGATAACCGCCAACTACGACGGCAAGAACAAGAACAAGACCAGCATAGAGGACGGGGCCTTCACCGGGGTCAACACGAGTTTGATCGCCCCGGTTACAATAGGGAGAGGCTCCTACCTCGGGGCCGGGAGCGTGGTGAACAAGGACGTGCCGCCGGGCAAGCTCGCCGTAGGTGCTCCGGCCCGCGCGATCCGGGACATCTCCGGGGCGGGTGGCGAGAAGAGTGAGGCTGGCGAGGAGGAATAGGGCAGAGGACGCGCATGGAGAACGGATACCTGACTCAGACCACCGAGAAGCGGCTGATGCTTTTTTCAGGCCGGGGATATCCCGAGCTGGCCGAGCGGATCGCCGAGCGTCTCGACGTACCCCTGGGCGAGGTCGAGCTGGAGACCTTCCCCAACGGGGAGGTCTACGCCCGCTACCTGGAGTCCGTCCGGGGGGCGGACGTCTTCATCATCCAGTCGCTCGGGGACCCGGTCAACGAGAACCTGATGGAGCTTCTGGTGATGATCGACGCGGCGCGACGGGCCTCGGCGAAGCGGATCACGGCCGTCATCCCCTGGTACGCCTACTCCCGCCAGGACCGCAAGACCAAGCCGCGCGAGCCGATCTCCGCGCGGCTGGTGGCGAACCTGATCGCGGCGGCCGGTGCCGAGCGGGTAATGACGATGGACCTGCACGTCGGGCAGATCGAGGGGTTCTTCTCCTTCCCGGTCGACCACCTGACCGCGATGCACACCTTCGTCGACTACTTCGTCGAGGCGGGCTTCAGGGGGGCTGATGACGCCGTGGTCGTGGCCCCGGACACGGGGGAGGTGAAGATGGCCAAGGCTTTCGCCGGGCATCTGGAGCTCCCCTGGGCCATCCTGAGCAAGACCCGGCACGCCGCCCGCCAGTCGGAGGTCACCCACGTGATAGGGGAGGTGGCCGGCAAGCGGGCGATCATGATAGACGACGTGATCGGGACGGCCGGGACGCTGGTCGGGGCGGCGGAGAGGCTCGTGCAGGAGGGGGCGCGGGACATCCGGGCCGCGGCCACCCACGGGGAGTTCTCGGGTTCGGCCTACGAGAAGATAGAGGACTCTCCCATAGAGGAGGTCGTGGTGACCGACACCCTCCCGCCGAAGCGGGGGAAGACCTCGAAAAAGATAAGGCGCCTGACGATCGCCCCGATTTTGGCCAGCACGATACGCAACGTGTTCACCGACGACTCGGTGAGCGCGGTCTTCATGGGCGAGAACCAGCTCTTCTAGAGAACGCGAGAGAAGGAGGTAACTTTCATGCCGGAGAACGTCAGCCTGCGGGCCGAGGAGCGCGAGCGCAGGGGTAAGAACGATGCCCGACGGCTGCGGGCCGCCGGGATGCTGCCCGCCGTACTCTACGGGAACGGGCCTGACGGTGGACGGGTAATGGCCGTACCCGCCAAGATCGTGGACCATACCCTGCACCATCTGGGGGACAACGCCCTCTACGACATAGAGCTGCCGGACAGCGGCCGGGCGACGGCGAGAATCGTCGACGCGCAGCGCGACCCGCTGACAGGGAGGCTGTTGCACGTGGACTTCGCCCCGGTCAACATGACCGAGCGCATCGAGGTGACGGTCCCGCTCGTCGTCTCGGGCGAGGCGCCGGGGGCCAAGGAGGGCGGCGTGCTGCAGCAGGTGCTCTACGAGGTGCAGGTGGAGTCGCTCCCGGGCAACATCCCGCAGGAGCTCGAGATCGACGTCTCGAATCTCGGCATTGGCGAGAACCTGACGCTCGGCGACATCGAGCTGCCGGAAGGTGTCGCCCTGATCTCCGACCCGGATGAGGTCGCGGTTACCGTGACCACGCCGACCGAGGTCACAGAGGAGGAGATGGCACAGGCCGGCATAGTCGAGGAGCAGCCGGAGGAGGCGCGCACCGACGAGGAGGAGGCGCCCTCCGGGGAGGAGCAGGGGGAGACCCCCGCAGAGTAGCTCCGGGGGACCGCACTGGATACCGAAAGATGGGTCGTGGCCGGGCTCGGTAATCCGGGGCGGCGCTACGCGAACACCCGCCACAACGCGGGTTACATGGTGGTGGACGAGCTCGCCGCCCGCCACGGCGGCGCCTGGCGCAGGCGGAAGCGGGCCGAGGAGGCGGAGATCCGTCTGAACGGGGTTTCGGTCGTGCTCGTCAAGCCGACCACCTTCATGAACGATTCTGGGCGTGCGCTCGTCGCCTATTCCGGCGACCGTCTCCTGGTCGTCCACGACGACCTGGACCTGCCCGCGGGCGCCGTGCGGGTGAAGGTTGGGGGGGGCGCTGGCGGTCACAACGGACTGCGCTCGGTGATCGGGAACCTCGGGCCCGAATTCGTCCGCGTGAGGGTCGGGATAGGCCGGCCCCCGGAGGGCGTGGAGGTGATCGACTACGTGCTCGGGCGGATGGACGGAACGGTGAGGGAGGCGGTCCCCCGCGCGACGGACGCCGTCGAGGTGGTGGTGGAGGAGGGGGCCGAGGCGGCCATGAACCGCTTCAACGCCCGCAGCCGGGCCAGCCGGTAACGACCGCCCAGTCGGGCCGCCCCGCGGCGGCTCCATCTCACCGGGATGCTCTCCGGGATGTCTCCCCCCGCAGCATCCTGCCCAGCAGCTCTATGCCACCCCGGCTCAGGGTGCGCCCCTGCAGGATCACCTCCACACCCTTCGGGAGGTCGAGCTCTTCGAGCCGATGCGCCGCCGGGTTGCCGCACACCACCACCCGCGTTCCCTCCCTGACGTCGGCGGAGCTTTCGATCTTGTAGAAGCTCAGGTGGGTGAGCCCCGCACCCTCCAGCGAGCGCAACAGGTTCTCGGCACAGGTCCGCGAGCCACCGACCACGCCCACAATCGTGCCCTCCGGGAGCTCCGCCAGCCTCCTCAGGCTCTCGATTGTGGCGACCGAGAGCAGCGCCACCGTCTCGATGCCGCGCGGCTCCATCACCCTGCCCACCTCGCCGACGTGGTAGAAGGTCGTGACCGCGAGCCGCCACGGCAACTCCTCCAGCGTAGCCACTCTCTCTTCCAGCTCGTCGACCAGCACACCCTCGACCTCGACCGGTAGCCTCTCCTCCAGCTCCGCCGAGAAGCTCGCGAGCTCCGGCTCGTTGCACTCGACGAAGAGCACAGGGACCTTCTCCACCACCGCCGAGACCCCCGCCCGCGCCAGCAGCGCGTATCCCAGATCCTCCGCAGAAACCCCCTGCTCCGCCGCGAGCTCCATCACCCGCTCCAAAAGCTCCTGCCTGCGCATCTCGGCCTCGTCCACCGGCGGCTCGAGCACGTATACCCCGCTCCCCCGCCGGCTCTCCACGTACCCCTCCCGCTCCAGCTCCGAGAACACCCGCGCTACCGTGTTGCGGTTGATCCTCAGATACCCGGCGAGCTCCCGGATGCTCGGCAGCCGCTCCCCGGGACCAAAGCTGCCCGCGAGGATGAGGTGCTTGATCTGCTCCTCCAGCTGTACATGTACCGGTACATGGCTCTTCGAGTCTACCCTCAATCCCATCAAAAGTCCTATTGTCCTAGGCCATAAGGACAATTATAATTGCCCTGCGTATATAGGACGATTTTACCTAGTCGAGGGAGTTCTGCGGTGGTTGAGGAGGTGAGGCAGATGGGTGAGCTGGAGGTCAGGTGGTCGCAGCCGGAGGATCGGGCGAGGATAGCGGATCTGCTGGAGGTCGAGGATCTGCCGCGTTGGCTCGCGTGGAGGGAGCAGTTCCTCGTTGCCGAGCGTGGTGGTGAGATCGTGGGGGCGCTCGAGTACCGGATGGCGCATGGGCAGATCGTACTGGGTATCATGGCCTCTGATCTTTTCGTGGACGAGCGGGCGGTGGCGCGGGCTCTGTACTCCGAAGCGCTCGCGATGGCGTGGGTGGTCGGGGCGCGCCAGGTCCGGGCGCTGCCGACCATGAGGGGAGATTACCCGGCGGAGGCCGGATACCGGAAGTGGAACCGCGTCTGGCGTGGCGGCCCCGTCCGTCCACCACGGCACGACGGGAGCCACGGACGAGAGGGCGGTCTGGTAAGGAGGGTGCTGTACCTGCTCGGGCGCTCTCCCTCCGCAGAGGGATGCGAGGCGGGATGAGGGATCCTAGCCGCGATCCCCGAGCGCCGGGGCTGCCAGGATGAGCCCGCCGGCGAGCGCCGCGCCCGCTGCGGCGAGCAGCGCCGGGGTGAAGGAGTTCCCGAGGGCTGCGGGGAGCAGGGGGCCTACCACCTGCCCGAGCCCGAAGGCCGCGGTGAGCAGCCCGATCACCCGCGAAGAACCTCCGGTCTTGCGGCTGGCGTAGGTGATGACGAGGGCGGTGATGCCCATGAAGGTGCCGCCGAAGAGGACGGCGGATAGCGCGGCAGCCCACTCCGAGCCGGAGAGTACCGGCAGGGCTATCCCTGCGGCCTGCAGCGGGTAGGCGACGCAGAGGGCGCGCAGGTATCCGATTCGGGAGGATACCCCGGCCCAGAGCACCGTGGAGGGTGCGGCAGCCACGCCGACCAGTACCCAGGCCGCAGTCCCGACCCCGTTCAGCCCCGGCGTGTCCTCCACTATCTTGACCAGGAACGTGCCGCTCACGATGTACCCCGCTCCCTCCAGGAAGTAGGAGATCCAGAGCAGGGAGAGCAAACGTCCCAGGCCACGCTCCGCATCCGCTCCGGACGCGCCGGAGACCGGAGCTTCGCCCTCCGGGAGCCACGCCCGGCACACCACCGAAAGCACTGCGGCGAGGACCGCGAGGGAGACCCAGTCGGCTCTCCAGCCCGTTCCCCGGCTCCCTGCACTGCCTATGAACAGGACCAGAAGCCCGGAGAGGGCTATACCGATCCCGACCCCGCTGTAGAGCCACCCCGAGAGGCGGGCGCCGCGCCTGCGCCGGAGCGCCTCCAGGACCGCTCCGGAGGCGAGGACGAAGACCCCCGCGCTGGCCACCCCCGCCAGGAACCTCAGCCCGAGCCAGACCGCGAAGTTGCCGGTGGCCGCCATGAGCCCGGTGGTCAGCGCGGTGGCCGCAAGGCTCGCCCGCAGTGCGGCCCCGTGATGGTGCGCCCGCGGAGGCACCACGGTGAGCAGCGCCGCGCCGGACAGGTACCCCAGGTAATTGCTGGAGGCCAGAAGCCCGCTCTGACCGGTGCTGAGGCCGAAGGCTTTCTGCATGTAGGGCAGGATCGGGGTGTAGGCGAAGCGTCCGATGCCCATCGCCACCACCAGGGCGAGGATCCCGGAAGCGAGCGGACGGAAGGCAGACCCCGGGGCCTGCCCGTCCTTTCTCTCCTGCACTTCCCCTCCTCTGCGAGCGGATACCAGGCTCCCGGCCATTATGGCACCCGCCTCGCGGCACGGGTGTGAACGGTTTGTATCCTTTTCAGGACGCAGTGTCCCGCTGCGAGAGAACCACGAGCCCGCAGAATAAGAGGGCGCCGCCCAGCAGTTCGAGCGGTGTGAGGTGCTCGCCAAGCACGAAGACCCCAAGGAGGGCAGCGGTCAGTGGCTCGGCGAGCGAGAGGGTCGTCGCGGTCGCGACCGGGATCAGTCTGAGTCCCCGGCCGAACAGGAAGTACGCCGCGGCGGTAGCCACGAGTCCCAGATGCAGCGCCACCCCGATTCCTCTGCCCTCTAGGAGCCATCCCGCACCGGAGAGCACCAGCACCGGCGAGAGCAGCACCGCCCCTCCGGTGAAGATGACGGCCATCACCACCTCCGGCGGGATGCGTTCCAGCAGGCCCTTGCTCGCGGTGGCGTAGGCCGCGTAGGAGGCGCCTGCACCTAAAGAGAGCACGATACCCAGGGGATCGACGGAGATGCCGCCGCCGGCGCCGATCAGTAGTGTACATCCGACGACCGCGAGCGCCGTAGCGGTTGCCCACCGGGATGAGAGGCGCTCGCCCCGGACCAGAAAACCTGTGATGCCTCCGAAGATCGGAGCGCTCCCGATGGCGACGATCGTGCCTATAGCCACCCCGGTCCTCGATACACCGCTGAAGAACAGCACCTGGTAGGCTGCCACCCCCGCACACCCCGTTGCCGTTTCGAGGAGGGGCCACCGGTGTCCGCGCAGCGTGCCGCGCCACAGCGTGACCGCCAGCAGCGCCAGGCCCCCCACCGTGACCCTCGCCGCCCCGATGGCCTCCGGTGTGGCCGAGGGCGGGGCGAAGGCCCCGGCCGTCCCGGTCGTACCCCAGAGCACGGCGGCGAGCAGTACCGGGTAGTTTCCGGGAATCGCCCTACCCCGCTCCTCCGCGCCCGTGTTCTTGCTCATGGCTACATTTAGCCATCCGGGAGTAATCGTGTCCAACGAACGTGTTCGATAGAATGGATCGAGGTAAAAGATCGGGTGAGGGATGGTGCAGATCCGGCAGCTTAAGACCTTCCTGGTGGTGGCGAGGACGCTGAGCTTTACCCGGGCGGCCTCCGAGCTGGGCTACGTGCAGTCGAGCGTCACGGCGCAGATACAGGCGCTGGAGAGGGAGCTCGGCGTGCCGCTCTTCGACCGGATGGGCCGGCGGGTTTTCCTGACGGACGCCGGCAAGAGGCTCCTGCCCTACGCGGAGAGGATGCTCGATCTGGAGTCGGAGGCCCGCCTTGCGGTCTCTGGTGATGGGGAGCCGGCGGGGTCGGTCGTCCTGAGCGCCTCGGAGACGCACTGCGCTTACCGCCTGCCGGGGCTGCTGAGCGGTTTCAGGCGGCGCCATCCGCGCGTGGATCTCAAGCTCAAGCCCAGCCCGGTCGGCGCGCTGGATACCGGGCTCCGGCAGAGTCTGGCTTGCGGCGAGGTGGATCTCGCGTTCGTTATGGAGGAACCGCTGCCTCCGGAGGAGCGACTCGAGGTGGAGCCGCTCGTCGCAGAGCCGGCGACGTTCGTCGCGGCCCCCGGCCACGACCTTGCGGGCCGGTCCGGTTTCGGGCCGGAGGATCTCGAGTGTCGGACGGTACTCGTGACCGAGGAGGGCTGCGCCTACCGGAGGGTGTTCGAGAGAGCTCTGTCTGAGGCTGGGGTGCGCCGGGTCACACTGCTCGAGTTCGCCAGCGTCGAGGCGATAAAGCGCTGCGCCGAGGCGGGGGTCGGGGTGGGAATGGTCTCAAGGAGCTCGGTGACGCAAGAGATAGATCGGGGAAGCCTCGAGGAGCTGCCCTGGGAGGGGCCGGGCTGCGGCGTCCTGACCCAGGTGGTCTGGCGGAAGGACAGGTGGATCTCTCCGGCGCTCGGCGCGTTCATCGAGGCTGCGAGGGAGGCCCTTCGCTGCGGAGACGGAGGGGAAGCCCCGGGCTTTTCTCAGGGTCGGAAGAGCAGCTCGTACCCGAGGTAGAGGGCGCTCGCCCACATCACGACCGCCGAAACGCGGTTGAGGACGCCGCGTGTGGCGCCCGTTTTACCCAGCAGCCTTCCGACCAGCGCCAGGAAGAAGAACCACAGCCAGGAGACCGTTATGCTCGCGAAGGTGAAGACCACCCTCGCGGTGCCATGGTAGGCCAGGGAGCTCGTGCCGATGACCCCCACGGTATCCAGGATGGCACCCGGGTTGAGCAGCGACACCGACAGGGCGAACAGCACCTGCTGACGGGTGGACAACCCGACGCCGCGCTCCAAGGCTTCGTCTGAAACGGGACCGGCGCGCCAGTTGGTCCAGCCCAGGTAGAGCAGGAAGAGCACCCCACCTGCCGCCAGCGCGATCTTCACCCAGGGGAGGGAGAGGACGGCGACCGAGACCCCGAGCACAGCTGCGAGGATGAGCGTGGTGTCCGACAGAGAAGCGGTGAGCACCGCGGGCAGAGCACCCAGCAGGCGGGACCGGGTCGCTCCCTGGGCCAAAACGAACATGTTCTGGGGCCCGAGGACGACGATCAGGCCCAGAGCCAGCACGAACCCGTGTACGAAAGGCAAGATCAAGCCCGGAGATGTTACCCATCGGGTCTCAACCTGGCAAGGCCGGGGGAGAGCTGAGCCCCGCGTTGGAAAGCGTGCGCGACGGGTTAAAATTGCCGGGTGAGAAACCCTCTCCGTACGAGATCCGTACAGGCACCACACCGTATCCGAGCCTACCTCGCCGCCACCGCAGAGAGCCCCGTCGTGCTCGTGGCGGGAAGCGAGGAGTCGGCCGAGCGCTACGCCCGCGAGGCGGCGTGTTTCACGCAGGATGCGGTCGTGCACCTGCCCTCGCGCGGGACTATCTACGGGGACGTCTTCGACCCGCCCGCCGCGAACGTCGGCAGGAGACAGCGGGCGCTGCACGCTTTGGGCCGGGCGCGCATCGTCGTGGCCGGACCACTCGCGTTCGCCGAGAGGACCCCGATCTACGAGCCACTTGAGCTCTCCGGCGGCGTGGAGCTGGAGTTCGACGAGGCTCTGGAGAGACTCGCCCGGCTCGGGTACGAGCGGGTGGACAGGATCTCGCGTCCCGGGGAGTTCGCCGTGCGCGGCGGGATCGTGGACCTCTTCCCGAGCACCCGGCGCTCCCCGGTGCGCGTCGAGTGGTGGGGGGACGAGGTGGAGAGCGTGCGGGTCGTCTCCCTGGCGACCCAGCGGGTCGTGAAGGATCTGAAGGCGGTGACGGTCTACGCTGCGCGCGAGGCCGACCTGGCGGCGCTCGCCGCGGAGAGCGGGGAGGAGCTGCCCGAAGAGGTGCTCCGGGGGGTGAGGGTGCCGGGGCTCGACCGGCTGCTCCTCGGCCTCGATCCCGTCTCGCCGCGCGAGCTTTTGCCGGAAGGTGTCGAGATCTGGCGCGAGGAGCCGCAGGAGGCGCTGCCGGAAGACCTGGGCGGTCTGGTGCGCGAGCTCTACGACACGGCGCCCGAGCCGGATCTCGAGTTCACCGGTGCGGAGGATGGTGAGGCGGTCCTGGCGCCGCCGGTGGTGGCGTTCGGGGGCGGGCTGCGAGAGGTCGCCAGGAGGCTCGAGGCGCTCGTCGCGGACGGGCTTGCGGTTTTCATCGCCTGCGGTTCGGGGAGCGAGGTCAAGCGCACCGTCTACGCCTTCGGCGAGATCGGACGCGAGGTGAGAGAGGCCGCCCGCGTGGACGCGAACCTTCCTCCCGGGCTCTACGCCGTACCCGGCGAGGTAGAGGAGGGTTTCGTCTACCCGGAGGACGGAATCGCGGTCGTCAGGCGCGGGGATTTCCTGGGGAGGAGGGTGAAGAGCCGCAGGGGCGGCCGGACGCCGACGAGCTTTGCCGATCTCAAGCCCGGAGATCTCGTTGTGCACGACACGCAGGGTATCGGGCGCTTCGAGGGGCTCGTGGCGCGGGAGGCCCTGGGTGTCACCCGCGACTACATGGAGGTCAGCTACCGGGGCGGGGACAGGCTGTTCGTGCCCTACGAGCAGATGGACCTCTTGCACAAGTACGTGGGCGGCGAAGGGGCGCGGCTGGACCGGCTCGGCGGGAGTTCGTGGGCGCAGGTCACCGAGAGGGTCAGGAAGCGGGTCAAGGCGCTCGCCGGGGAGCTGCTGCGGCTGCACATCGTGCGCGCCTCGGCCGAAGGGTTCGCGTTTCCGGAGGACACGGAGTGGGAGCGGGAGCTCGAGGAGAGCTTCCCCTACCAGGAGACCCCGGACCAGCAGGCCGCGATCGCCGCGGTCAAGGCCGACATGCAGAGGCCGAAGCCGATGGACCGGCTGGTGTGCGGGGACGTGGGCTTCGGGAAGACCGAGGTCGCGGTCAGGGCGGCGTTCAAGGCGGCGCTCGCGGGCAAGCAGACGATGATGCTCGCGCCGACCACCCTGCTCGTCCAGCAGCACGAGCGCACCTTCCGCGAGCGGCTGGAGCGCTTCGCGGTGCGCGTCGAGAGCCTCTCGCGGTTCACATCCCCGGCGGAGAGGAGGCGTATCCTCGAAGGGTTCGCCGCCGGGGAGGTAGACATCCTCATCGGGACGCATGCCCTGCTCGGGGCGGAGGTGAGGCCGAAGGATCTCGGGCTCGTCGTGATCGACGAAGAGCAGCGCTTCGGGGTCGAGCACAAGGAGAGGATCAAACAACTCAAGGCCTCGGTCGACGTACTCACGCTCACGGCCACCCCGATCCCGCGCACGATGCAGATGGCGCTCTCCTCCCTGCGGGACATAAGCGTGATCGAGACGCCGCCTGCGGGGAGGAGGCCCGTGCTCACCCATGTCGGGCCCTACGACGAGGACATCGTGCGGCGGGCGGTAGAGCGCGAGCTCGGACGGGGCGGTCAGGTCTTCTTCGTGCACAACCGCATCGAGACCATAGAGGAGAGGGCCGAGCAGCTGCGCGGGCTGGTCCCCGGAGCGCGTTTCACGGTGGTTCATGGTCGGATGCCCGAGCGGGAGCTCGAGGGCAAGATGCGCTCGTTCCTCGAAGGAGAGGTGGACGTGCTCGTCGCCACGACGATCATCGAGACAGGGCTCGACGTGGGGACGGCGAACACGCTCATCGTCGAGCGGGCGGACGCTCTGGGGCTTGCGCAGCTCTACCACCTGAGGGGAAGGATCGGACGCTCCTCCGAGCAGGCCTACGCCTACCTCTTCGCGCCGCTCGGGGCGACGCGGGAGGCCCAGAGGCGGCTCGAGGCGCTTCTGGACTTCACCGAGCTCGGGAGCGGGTTCGCGGTCGCGATGCGGGACCTCGAGATCCGGGGCGCGGGCAACCTGCTCGGTGCGGAGCAGTCGGGGCACATAGCGGCCGTGGGCTTCGAGATGTACCTGCGGCTTCTGGAGGAGGCCGTCGAGGAGGCCCGGGGGAGGCCCGCAGCGCGGAGAGACGAGGCGCCGGTCGTGGTCGAGGTGCCGCTCGACGCGTACCTGCCGCCGGATTACGTGCAGGACGAGATAGAGCGGGTCTCCCTCTACCAGCGGGCCTCCGGCGCAGGGAGCATCGAGGAGGTCGGGGAGCTCGCCGAAGAGCTCGCCGACCGCTTCGGGGAGCCGCCTGCTCCCGCGCTCAACCTGCTCGGGATCACGCGCGTCAAGCTGCTCGCGAGGAGGGTGGGGGCCAGGTCCGTCTCCTACCGGCAGGGGACGCTCACCATCTCCGGGGTCACGCCCGATGCCAGGGCCGTTTCGGCCCTCGAGCGGACGACCGGAGCAGAGGTGAGCGGTCGGGCCGGGCGCCTGAGCCTGCGCGGGGTGGAGGGAGAACCGCTCGAGGTCGCCGAGCGGGCGCTCGGGGCGCTCGGGCGCACCATGCTATAATCGCGGGCGTTTTGGGATCCAACCAGCTCGAGGTGAGATCTTGCGTTTTCTGAGCGGATCGTGGCGCCAGAGATCTCTGGTGACGTGGGGGTTGATCCTGTTCCTCGCCGCGGTGCTCTCCGGTTGCTCCGCCGCTTCCACGGTCGCCAACGTCGAGACGGGCTCGAGGAAGGTGGCCGTCTTCGACGGCGGTCAGATCACGCAGAGCGAGGTACAGAAGCAAATCGACGCGCTCGCCCGCCAGAGCGGGCTCAAGGAGGCGCCGCAGCCCGGCTCCGCCCAGTACAAGGCCGCCGTCTCGCAGGTCATGCCCCAGCTGGTGGACACCAAGATCGCCGAGGCCTACGCCAGAGAGCACGGGATCTCCGTCTCCAGCGGAGAGGTCCAGAAGGCCCTCGAGAACTTCAAGAAGCAGGCCGGTCAGCAGGCCCGGCAGCAGTTCGGCACCAACCTCAGCGACGAGGAGGCCTTCCGGCAGGTGCTCAAAGGTTACGGGATAAACGAGAGCCAGGCCCGGCAGCAGATCCGGGTGGGGCTTCTCGTACGGAAGGTCGAGGACAGGGTCACGGGGAACGTGAGCCCCTCCGAGAAGCAGATAAAGAGCTACTACGAGAAGAACAGGGCCCAGTTCAAAGTTCCCGAGCGCCGTTGCTTCAGCGCGATAGTCTTCGCCCCGGACAAGAAAAAGCAGAAGGAGCAGGCCGAGAAGGTGAAGGGCAAGCTCGAGAACGGCGGGGACTTCGCGAAGCTCGCGAAGAAGTACTCCCAGGACCCCCGCAGCGCGAAGAAAGGGGGGAAGGTGGGGTGCGTCAGCGAGGGGCAGATCTCCCTCTCCGCGCTGGACAAGGCGATCTTTTCGGCGAAGAAGGGGAAGGTGGCGGGGCCCGTCGAGGTCAAGAACCTCGGCTACTACCTGATCGAGGTGACGAAGATAGAGCCCGGGCACACCACGCCGCTCGAGAAGGTCGCCCCGCAGATAAAGCAGCACCTCGCGCAGCAGGAGCGGGCCAGGGCCTTTCAGCGGTGGCTCGAGCAGCAGAAGAAGTCGCGTGACGTGAAGTACCTGCCGGACTACAGGCCGCAGGGATCGACCTCCTGAAGGCTCTGGCGCTCTGCGTCCTGAAGGCGTAGAGTAGAGGGACGACGAGCCTTACATCCGAGAGACAGGAGGGCAGCTTCATGACGGAGATCGTCTCGGTCCGCGCGCGGGAGATCCTCGACTCCAGAGGGAACCCCACGGTCGAGGTGGAGCTCATCACGGCCAGCGGGTTCGCGGGCCGGGCGGCCGTGCCCTCCGGGGCCTCCACCGGGCAGAACGAGGCGGTGGAGCTGCGGGACGGCGAGAAGGAGCGCTACGGCGGCAAAGGCGTGCGGCGGGCGGTCGAGAACGTCGAGACCGAGCTGGCCGAGGTGGTAGTCGGGATGGACGCCACCGACCAGCGGGCGCTCGACCTCGCGATGATCGAGGCCGACGGCACGCCGAACAAGGGCAGGCTAGGGGCGAACGCGATCCTCGGGGTCTCGATGGCGGCGGCGAAGGCCGCGGCCGAGGCTGCGGACCTGCCGCTCTACCGCTACCTGGGCGGCGCGGGCGCCTCCACGCTCCCGGTTCCCTGCTGCAACATCCTCAACGGCGGGGCGCACGCGGCGAACAACGTGGACTTCCAGGAATGCATGGTCGTCCCGGTCGGCTTCGAGAGCTTCTCGGAGGGCATCCGGGCGGTCTCCGAGATCTACCAGAGCCTCAAGAAGCTCATCGGCGAGAAGGGGCTCGCCGGCGGCATCGGGGACGAGGGGGGCTTCGCCCCGGACCTCTCGAGCAACGGCGAGGCGCTCGCGCTCGTCGCCGAAGCGGTGGAGCGGAGCGGATATTCTCTGGGGGATCAGATCTGCTTCGCCTTGGACCCGGCGGCCTCGGAGTTCTACCGCGACGGCGTCTACGAGCTCGCCGGGGAGGGGAAGAAACTCTCGAGCGGGGAGCTCATCGGCTACTACGAGGAGCTCGCCGGGGAGTATCCGATCATAAGCCTCGAGGACGGGCTCGCCGAGGAGGACTGGAACGGTTGGGCCGAGCTGACGAAGCGGCTCGGCGGCAGGATGCAGCTCGTGGGGGACGACATCTTCGTCACCAACCCGAAGATCCTCGCCCGCGGCATCGAGCGAGGGATAGGGAACTCTATCCTGGTGAAGGTCAACCAGATCGGCACGATAACCGAGACGCTGGAGACGATCGAGCTCGCGCACAAGGCGGGCTACACCACGATGATCAGCCACCGCAGCGGCGAGACCGAGGACACCACCATCGCCGATCTCGCGGTGGCGGTCAACGCCGGGCAGATAAAGAGCGGCGCCCCCGCGCGGAGCGAGCGTGTGGCCAAGTACAACCAGCTCCTCCGCATAGAGGAGTCGCTCGGGGAGGCGGCGATCTACCCGGGACGCACCGCGTTCGAACCCCGCGGAGGCAGGAGCTAGAGAGATGCGGCGCACCAAGATAGTCGCGACTTTAGGGCCCGCGACCTCCTCCGAGGAAGCCATAGAGGCGATCCTGCGCGCCGGCGTCGACGTGGTGCGGTTCAACTTCAGCCACGGGGACCAGGAGATGCACCGGCACAACGCAGAGGTCGTGCGCGGGGTCTCCGCACGGCTCGGACGCAACGTGGCGATCATGCAGGACATCCAGGGCCCGAAGATACGGACGGGGGAGGTCGAGGGGGACACCGAGCTCGTCGAGGGACACCGGGTGGTGATCGCGCCGGGGGATTTCGTCGGGGACGCGAGCCGGCTGCCGACCTCCTACGAGCGGATCGCCGAGGACGTCGAGCCCGGGCACAGGGTGCTCATAGACGACGGCCTGATCGGGCTCGAGGTCGAGGAGATAAAGAACGGCGAGGTCGTCTGCAAGGTGATAGAGGGCGGGCCCGTCTCCTCGCACAAGGGCCTCAACTTCCCGGACTCCTCGCTCTCGATCCACGGCCTCACCGAGAAGGACGTGGAGGATCTGCGCTTCGGGGTCGAGGTGTTGAAGCCCGACTGGATCGCCGCCTCCTTCGTGCGCACTGGCCAGGAGGTGCGCGACATAAAGCGCCTCATAAAGGAGTTCGGCGGCGACGTCCCCGTGATCTCCAAGATAGAGAAGCACGAGGCCATAGACGACATCGAGGAGATCATAGAGGCCTCCGACGGGGTGATGGTCGCGCGGGGGGACCTCGCCGTCGAGCTCTCGGCCGAGCGGGTGCCGATCGAGCAGAAGCGCATCGTCGCCCGCTGCCGGCGGCTGGGACGCCCGGTGATCGTCGCGACCCAGATGCTCGATTCGATGATCCGCAACCCCCGTCCGACCCGCGCCGAGGTCTCCGACGTGGCGAACGCGATCTTCGACCGCACCGACGCGGTGATGCTGAGCGGGGAGACGGCGGTGGGCCGCTACCCGGTGCAGAGCGTGGAGGAGATGGACCGGGTCTGCCGGGCGGCGGAGGCGGCGATCAACTACGGGAGGGACATCGCCGCCTCGGCTTCCTGGGGGCGGGGCGACCGTTACGACGCGGTCACCCACGCGGCCTGCGAGCTGGCCGAGGTGCTCGACGCGGAGGCGATCCTGACCGCCACCCAGAGCGGGCTCTCGTGCATCCGGGCGGCGCGCTTCCGGCCGCCGAACCGCATCCTCGCGGTGAGCCCCGAGGAGAGGACCGTGCGCCGCCTCGCGCTGGTCTGGGGGGTGACGGCCATCCAGGGGGAGCAGGCCGGCTCGCTCGCGGAGCGCTTCCGGGAGGCGATCGAGGCGGCCGAGAGCACGGGGTGCGTGAAGGAGGGGGACGAGATCATCGTGATCGGGGGGACCGCCGGGCCCGTGCCGGGCTCGACCAACACCCTGCAGGTCCACACGGTGGGCGAGGACCGGTGAGACGGCGCGCCCGGCACCGGTACCGTCCGGCGGCCGTGATGCTCTACGCCGTGCTCATCGGGCTGCTCCTGTCGTCCTACGTCTCGCCGCTGCGCCAGATCTTCGTGGACCGCTCGGAGATCTCTTCCCTCCAGCAGAGCCTCGCGCATCTGCGGGAGCGCAACACGCGGCTGACCGATCAGGCGCGGAGCCTCCAGACCCCATCCGGGATAGAACGGGCCGCGCGCGAGCGCTACGGGATGATAAAACCGGGCGAGAAGGTCTACATCCTGCGCGAGCGTGGTGGAGAGAAGTAGCCCGCAGGAAAGGGAGATCGTGGCGCGCCAGCTCGGGCGCGAGCCCCGGCCCTTCCGGGTCGCCGCCCGCTGTCCCTACGGCGCGCCGAGCGTGATCGAGAACGAGACCGGACGCGAGATGCCGACCCGCTTCTGGCTGACCTGCCCCAGTCTGGTGCGGGCCGTCTCCCGGGTGGAGTCCGCCGGAGGGGTCAGGCAGGCCTGGCGGGAGGTCGGTCCCGGGGTGGTGGAGGGGATCCACGAGGAGCACCGCGCCCGCTACGGGAGCCGGGTCGCCGGCGTCGGGGAGGGGGGCGGCGTGAAGTGCCTGCACGCCTTCACCGCGCTCCACCTCGCCGGGGCCATCCCCAACCCAGTCGCGGAGTGGACCCTCGATCGGGTGGACGAACCGTACCCGAAGGACGGGTGTTGCTCGCTCTGAGGCGGCTTTGGCCGCCGGGTTCGTTGCTGGTATATTCTTGAACGACCCGGGGGCGTAGCCCAATCGGCAGAGGCAGCGGACTTAAAATCCGCCCAGTGTGGGTTCGAGTCCCACCGCCCCTACTCCACCCCTTCTTGCCTATCCAGGCGGGCCCGGGGTCTCTGCGGGACGCTAATCGTTTTCTCAGGATCGCGGATTGCAATCCCGGCTATGAAGGCTCCTGAGCTGAAGCGTGGGAGGGTATTGGAGCCGGCGGGTGATCTCCGGGACGGGACGGCTCCCACCGTCTCCCGCAGGGGCTTCCTGAAGCTGGGCCTCACGCTGGCGGGCGTGGTCGGATTTCTCGGGGCCGACGGGAGGATACCTCCACCTGCTCCACATCGAACGGGACGGGCGAACGCGCATGTCTCACCCGCCGTACTCGAGCTGAACGACGGCTGGGAGTACGGGCGGCTCGAGGAGCCCGGGCTCTGGCCTTACCGGGGGCCTTCCCGCTACGAGGAGGCCGTGCTCCCGCACACCGTCGTGCGTCTCTCGTGGTGCGACTGGAGGCCCGAGCGCTGGCAGCACCTGTGGGTCTACCGGCGGGAGGTGATCGCCGACGGGAACGCCCTCGCCGGGCGCGTGTTCGTGGAGTTCGCCGGGATCCTGACCGGGGCCCTGCTCTACGTTAACGGGCGCTTCGCCGGCAGGCATCTCGGGGGATACGTGCCGTTCGAGCGGGAGATCACGCGCTTTCTCAGACCCGGGAAGAACGAGCTCGCCGTGGTCGTCGATGCCCGCTGGGGGCAGAACGTCCCGCCGGACAGGCCCCGGCCCTACGGGCCCGCCTCCATCGACTACTGGCAGCCGGGGGGCATCTACCGGGAGGCGTACCTCAGGGTGTACCCGCAGACGTTCCTGGCGTACCCGTTCGCCCGTCCGGCCGACGTTCTCGACCCGGCGCGCAGGCGTCTAGAGGTCGAGTGCCTGATCGACTCGGCGCAGAGGACGCCTTCTCCCGTGCACGTGAGGGCCGAGCTTCTTCAGGGCGGGAGCGTGATCTCTGAGAGTACCGTCCGACTCCCGGGGTTGGAGCCGGGCCGCAGGAGGGTGCACCTCACGCTCACCTCTCTCGGAGACGTGAAGCTCTGGGACGTGCGGAGCCCGAACCTGTACGACGTCGCCCTCAGCCTGATCCTGGCGGGACGAGTCGTCCACCGCCTCCAGACCCGGACCGGCTTCCGGGAGGCACGCTTCACCAGGGAAGGTTTCTTCCTCAACGGGCACCGCCTGAAGCTCTTCGGTCTCAACAGGCACCAGTTCTATCCCTACGTCGGGGGGGCGATGCCCGCGCGGGTGCAGCGCAGAGACGCCGAGATCCTCAAAAGAGAGCTTGGCTGCAACATGGTCCGCTGCTCGCACTATCCGCAGTCGGAGGCCTTCCTCGACGCCTGCGACGAGCTCGGGCTGCTGGTCTGGGAAGAGGCCCCGGGCTGGGACTACATCGGCGATGCGAGCTGGCGGGGCTACGTACTGCGGGACGTGCGGCGCATGATCCTGCGGGACCGCAACCACCCCTCGATCGTCATCTGGGGGACGCGCCTCAACGAGACGCGCAACGACCCCGCGCTCTACCGCAGGACGCGCGAGATCGCGCGGGATCTCGACGGCTCGCGTCCCACGACCGGCGCGGTCAAGCGCGCCCCCGAGGAGTCCGGGGGGATCAAGGAGAGCCGGAAAGGAAGGGAAGAGGACCCATACTCGACGCGGAGCTTTGCGGAGGATGTCTTCTCCTTCAACGACTACACCAGGAAGTACGTCCGGAGCAGGACGGGGAACTTCCGGCTGCCGGTGCTGAGGCCGCCGAGGGTGGACATGCCCTACCTGGTGAGCGAGGCGATAGGTGCGATAGTCGGTCCGCACTTCTACCGCAGGATCGACACCGGGCGCGTGCAGCAGGAGCAGGCGATACTGCACGCCGCGGTGCACGACCGGGCCGCCTCCGACGAGCGCTACTGCGGGCTGCTGGCGTGGAGCGCATTCGACTACCCCTCG
Source organism: Rubrobacter calidifluminis (assembly GCF_028617075.1). Taxonomy (NCBI): domain Bacteria; kingdom Bacillati; phylum Actinomycetota; class Rubrobacteria; order Rubrobacterales; family Rubrobacteraceae; genus Rubrobacter; species Rubrobacter calidifluminis. The sequence goes on from NZ_JAQKGV010000001.1 coordinate 153,987, forward strand.
GGCCACGGCTACTCTTTCCGGGGGGTAAAGTGGACCGGCGTCTGCGACGTCTTCCGGGTTCCCAAGCCGGGGGCGGCCTTCTACCGCGCGCAGGTCGATCCTTCGGTGCGCCCCGTGATCGAACCGGCCTTCTACTGGGACTTCGGGCCGTACGCGCCCCCGGGAGGACCCGGCCGGAAGTCCACCATCTGGTCCAACTGCGAGCGGCTGGAGGTCTTCGTCGGGGGGAGGCACTTCGCCTCGCTGCTCCCGGACCGCGCGGACTTTCCCCACCTCGAGCACCCGCCTTTCGTCGTGGACCTCACCGTGGACGGTTCGGGGTACCCCGAGCTCAGGATAGACGGCTACGTCCGGGGCCGGCGTGTCATCACGCGCAGGTTCTCCTCCGACCCTTCGGGGGACCGTCTGCTCCTCAAGCTCGACGACGATCGTCTCCTCGCGGACGGCTCGGACATGACCCGGGCTTACTTTCAGGTGGTGGATCGCTACGGCGCGCCCCGGTACCGCGCCTCTGGCCGGGTCTACCTCCACCTCAGCGGACCCGCGCTGTTGGTCGGAGACAACCCGTTCGACCTCGGAGCCAACGGGGGAACGGGGGCCGTCTGGATCAGGTCGAAAAAGGGTGCTCCGGGACGGGTGCGCCTCGTGGCGAGATGTCCGCTGCTCGGCTCTTCCTCCGCGAGCCTCTACGTCCTCCCGGCCGGGTAGGAAAAGCTTTATCGAATGTTTACCTCCCTCTCAGGAAATTCTAAGGCTGCGTCTGCAGACTCATGGTTCGCCATGCGGGAGAGACCGGACGGACGGGTTCCAGGGCGACTCCCCGGCGGGGAGCCGGGAGGGAGTGCCGCCGGTGTGTCCTGTGGTCCGAGATGAGCGAGAACGTGCTGCAGACGGGTGATTCAATCCGGGCCCCTGGTCCCGCCTGGGGGCTGCGGACCCGGCTGGTTCTGGCGGGGGTCGGCGTAGAGGCCGATGCGGCCGTCGTGGAGCTGGTGGATGCCCTGGAGAGACACAGCGCGCAGACCGCGGAGCACTCCCGCCGCGTGTGCTCGCTCGCGGGCAGGATCGCCCTCGCCATGGACCTCTCCTCCGAAAGAGTCCGCGCCGTGGCTCTCGCGGCCCTCCTGCACGACGTCGGGAAGCTCTTTGTCCCGAAAGACCTGCTCGCCGGGGAGGGGGCGCTGGACGAGCGGGGGTGGGCCCGCATGAGGCTCCACCCGGAGCTCGGCGCGGCGCTGGTGCGCGAGGTTTTGCCAGGGACGGAAGTCCCGGGCGCCGTGCTCTCCCACCACGAGAGGCTCGACGGCAGCGGGTACCCGTCGGGGCTCAGGGAGGGAGAGATCCCGCTCGAGGCCCGGATCGTCGCCGTGGCGGACGCCTACGATGCGCTGGTGGGCGATAGGCCCTACCACCGGCCTCTGGGCTCGAAAGACGCGCTCGACGTGCTGGGTGCTGCGGCGGGCCTCACGCTGGACGGGTGCGTTTTCGACACCCTCTCCGCCCTGATATTGCAGGACGTGCGCCGGGAGGCGGGTTCGCCGTGAAGCGCCGGAGGGTGGCGACGTTCTTCTCCGTGGCCGCCGTGCTGCTCGTACTGGGGGGCGGGGCCTTCGCCGGCTACAACTACTACATGTACCGCACCTTCTGGGGTGACCCCAACGTCAACCACGGCGCATCGGGGACCGTACAGACCCACTACTTCTACTCCAGGGCCCTGGGGGAGACGGTGCGGTATCTCATCTACCTGCCCCCGGGCTACGGGGCTCTGCAAAACCACTTCGAGCACTACCCCGTCGTCTACCTGCTGCACGGCTCCCCCGGCCGCCCCGAGGACTGGGTGAACGTCGGCGGGATCAAAGACAGGATGGATGCCCTGATCTCCGAGGGCAAGGTCCGGCCCATGATCGTGGTCATGCCCCAGGGCAACCCCTCGCAGTTCTCCCCCTCCTCGGAGTACGTGAACGGAGCGGAGGGAGATTGGGCGACGTACATCACCCGGGATCTCGTGCGGCAGATAGACGAGCACTACCGCACGGTGGATGGCCCCGGCGGGCGGGCGATAGCCGGTCTCTCGGAGGGAGGATTCGGAGCCGCCAATTTGGGCCTCAAACACCGCGGCGAGTACGGGGTGATCGGGAGCTTCTCCGGGTATTTCAAGATGTTCCCGAACGACGCCAGGCGTCTCTTCGGGCACCGGGCCCGCGTGGAGGCCCTCCGCAACAGCCCGATGGACTACCTGAGCCATCTGAAGGGAAAGCTCCCCGCCTTCTACCTCTACGCCGGCAGGAGCGACGGCGTGTTCCTCCGCCAGACCGGGCGGTTCGCGCACGAGCTCGAGCGCAGGCACGCGGACCTCTCCTTCCATGTCTACAGTGGCGGACACTCGTGGGCTCTGTGGAGGGCACACCTCTCGGCTTTCCTGATCTTCGCGAGCAGGCATCTGGAGTAGAGGGGGCTTTCTTGCTGTGAGAACGGAGATCGAGAAACGGCCCCTGCGCAAGAGGATCGGCCCTCTGGTGGAGACGCTGTCCGGGCACATCCTGCCGTGCACGGCGAGAAGATGGGCCGTCCGGCTGGTCGCGCTCGCGGCCCTTTACAACGGCGTGCTGGAGATACTCTGGGTCCAGATCGTGCGGGTGCCGGAGAGAAACATCTCCTCCAGCCTGCCCTTCGGTCTGCACTACTGGAACCGGACCCTGAGCCTCGTCTTCGGGCTCGCCCTCGTCTACCTCTCGCTCAACCTCTGGCGACGCAAACGTGTCGCCTGGCAGCTGGCCACCGCCAGCTCGGCCGCGATCATCGTGGGGCACCTGTTCTTCCGGGCGATGAAGCTCTACCGGGGGGTGCCCCACCACGTGCACCATCCGGAGCACTGGTTCGTCGTGCCGGCGTTGACCCTCGCCCTTTTGCTCGCCTTCCGCGGGGAGTTCACGGTCCGCAGCGAGCCGCGCAGCATGAAGCGCGGCCTACTGCTGATGGGGGGGAGCCTGCTGTTCGCGCTCGCCTACGGCACGCTCGGCTTCTGGCTCCTCGACCGGCGGGACTTCGGGACGAACTTCAGGCTCGCCGCGTCGTTCGTGCAGACGCTGCGTGCCTACGCCCTGCTCGGGACCGGACTTCCCAGACCCCGTACGGCGCAGGCGGAGTGGTTCTTGGACTCGCTGGGCTGGACCGGCCTGATGAGCGGCGCGTTCGCCGCCTACAGCCTCTTCAGGCCGCTCTCCTACCGGTACAGGGTCCTTCCGCACGAGCGGGAGAGGGCCGGCAAGCTGCTGCACCGGTACGGGGGGACCTCCCTCGACTACTTCAAGCTTCAGCCGGACAAGTCCTACTTCTTCTCGAAGGACGGCTCCGCTTTCATTGCTTACGGTGTGGCCCGGGGTGTCGCGCTCGTGCTGGGCGATCCCTCGGGCCGTCGGGAAGCCTTCGCGGGGCTCGTAAAGGACTTCCTCGATTTCTGCACCGACAACGGGTGGATGGCGGCGTTCTACGAGGCCGAAGAGCATCTCCTGCCGCTCTACGAGTCTTTCGGGATGCAGGCGGTGCTCATAGGTGAGGAGGCCATCGTGGACCTCGACCGTTTCGGCGAGCGGACGTCGCATCGCAAGTGGTTCCGCTACGTGGTGCGCAGGCTCGAGCGGGAGGGGTACACCTTCGAGCGGGCGGAGCCCCCGCACCGGGGGCCTCTGCTGTCGGAGGTGGAGGAGGTCTCCCGCGCCTGGCTCTCGCTGCCCGGCAGGAGGGAGCGGGGCTTCACGATAGGGTCCTTCTCCCCGGAGTACGTCGGCGGCACGCCGCTCTTTTTGGTCCGGGACCCGGACGGCCGCGTCGTGGCCTTCGCCAACGAGGTCCCCTCCTACAGGGAGGGCGAGGCCACGATAGACCTCATGCGCCACAGGCCGGAGGTGCCCAACGGCACGATGGACTACCTGCTCACGAAGACCATGCTCCACCTGAGGGAGCGGGGATACAGGACCTTCGATCTGGGGCTCGCCCCTCTCTCCGGTACGGGGGGGCGTCCCGGTGCGCCGCTGGAGGAGAGGATCCTCGGGCAGCTCTCCGAGCCTCTCACGCGCTTCTTCTCCTACAAGGGGCTGAAGAACTACAAGGCGAAGTTCGAGCCTCGTTGGGAGAGGCGCTTTCTGGTCTACAGGGGGAGGTTGAGCGGACCGACCAGGGTGGTGCTCGCGCTGGTGATGCTCACCGAGGGTGGATGAGGCATGAGCCGGTGGAAGGTTCTGGCGGGTGTGGCGCTCCTCGCCGTCGCCATCCCGGCGGGGGCCGTCCTGGTCGTACAGGCCCGGGGTGATGTGAGCGGGGTGCTCGTACGGGCCCGGCCCTGGCCGGTCGGCGCGGCGTTGCTGCTCACCGCGGCATCCTACCTCTTCCTCAGCGGATCGTTCGCCGTGCTCGGACGCGTCTTCGGCGTCTCCCTGGCCCGGAGGGAGCTGTTTACGGTAGGGTTCGTCTCCTGCGCGCTCGGTTACCTCACCTCTGCTGGAGGGGCCGCGGGCTACTCGCTCAGGGTGCTCGTGGCGAGGCGCCGCGGCCGGCCGGCGGAGAACATGCTCGCCGCCTCGATGGCCCACTCGGTGATGAACAACCTGATCCTGGTGCTGCTCGTCCCGGCCGGGGGGATCCTGCTGCTCGGCAGCGCCCGCCTTTCGGCGGGGTGGGGGGCGGATGGGAGGGGGGTCGTGCTCTTCGCCGGGATCCTGGCGGCGCTGGCGGCGCTCGTCTCGGTTCGGAGGGTCAGGCTTCCATTGTGGCGTGCGTTGCAGGGGACGTTCGCGGGGGGGTTCCTCGGGCGGCTGTGGGGCGAGATCCGCGGAGGGGTCGCCCTGCTCCGCTCCAGACCGCGCAACGCCCTCGTGCCGCTCGCCCTCTCGGTCGCCGACTGGGGGTGCAGTGCGGGAGCGCTCTGGTTCTGCTTCGACGCGTTGGGGTACCACCTCGCACCCGCCGTCCTCCTCGCCGGCTTCGTCCTCGGGGCGGTGGCCGGCGCCGCCTCGATGGTTCCCGGCGGGCTCGGTGTGCAGGAGGCGTCGATGTCCGCGCTCTTCGCTCTGCTCGGCGTACCTCTGGGCAAGGCGGTTCTCGCCGCGTTGCTGTTCCGGATCGTCTACTACGTGCTGCCGTTCATGGTGAGCCTGCCCCTGTACCGGGGGCTTCTCCGCCGAGAGGCCGTCACCAGGGTGCCGGGTGTCGGGTATATAATCCCCGCCGGAGAAGAAAGCTGCCCGAAAGAGGAGGTGAGCGATCCTTGAGCCACGCGGACGAAGGCCCGAGTAGTAGAGGGTCGCTCGCCTCGCGTCCGATCACCGGGTAGCGGCCCGCTCCCCACCGGAGCGTCATCCCACCCCGGGGAGGGCGTGGTTGGTCGACCATCCTGCTTCCCCGGGGTCCGTGCTCGAAGGATCCTCGCCTCCTGAGTCGATGCGCTCACGGAGAGGAGGTGGAGAGTGTCTCAGAGAGTGCGGACTTTCCCGAGCCGGCAGGCTCTCGGGAGGATGCCCTTCGGGATGGTGGACGTCGTGGTGCTGGCGGGCATCTTCCTGTTGCTGTTCGCGGTGGTGTGGGCCGGACGGGGTATGGTCTCCTCTTTCACCCCCTCGCGGCCGGTGCGGGTGAGCACCGATCCGGCCGAGCTTCCCTACTATGCGCTGCGCAGCGCGATCCGGATGTTCGTGGCCCTGTTTTTCTCGGTCGTGTTCACGCTGGGCTACGGATATCTCGCTGCTAAGAGCCGCAGGGCCGAGAAGGTTCTCGTGCCGGCTCTGGATATCCTGCAGTCGGTGCCCGTGCTGGGCTTCCTCTCTGTGACCGTCACGGGGTTCATAGCGCTCTTCCCCCACAGCATGCTGGGCCTGGAGTGTGCTTCGATCTTCGCCATCTTCACCGCACAGGCCTGGAACATGACGTTCAGCTTCTACCACTCGGTCAGGGCGCTGCCGCGCGAGCTCGACGAGCTGAGCCGGATGCTCAGGCTCACCCGCTGGCAGCGCTTCTGGAAGATCGAGGTGCCGAACTCGATAGTCGGGTTGGTGTGGAACGGGATGATGAGCTTCGGTGGGGCGTGGTTCTTCCTCGCCGCCTCCGAGTCGATCAGCGTGCTCAACCACGACTACCAGCTGCCGGGTGTCGGCTCGTTCGCCGCCGAGGCGATAAGGAGGGGGAACCTGGGTGGGGTGGTCCTCGCGATAGTCACGATGGCCTTCATGGTCGTCGCGATAAACTTCCTGTTCTGGCGCCCGATCACCGCGTGGGCCGAGCGCTTCAAGGTCGAAGAGGCGGAGGCCGCCGAGGTGCAGAGATCCTGGGTGCTGGAGGTGCTGCGGCGTTCGATCTTCGCGTCTCTCGCCGGGTCAGCCTGGGCGGTCGTGACCGAGCCGCTCGGCAGGATGATGCGGATACTGGGGCGCGATGGGGAGTATCCGTCGGGGGGCGGGTTGCCTGGCGGAAGGAAGCTCCCCGGGCGTACAGGGGACTTTATCTTCGCCGCCTTCGTACTCCTCCCGATAGCTTACGGGATCTACCGCATGGCTGACTACGTGCTCAGGGGGGTGGGGCTGGGTGGTCTGGGTGGGGCTTTCCTGCTCGGCGCGTTCACGCTCGGACGGGTTTTCGCCGTGCTCGTTTTCGCGACCCTCGTCTGGGTGCCGGTAGGGGTTTGGATCGGGCTCAACCCCAGAGTGGCACGCCTGGCACAGCCGCTGATACAGGTTCTGGCGAGCTTCCCGGCCAATCTGCTCTTCCCCTTCGCTACGCTGCTCTTCTTGAAGTACGGTATCAGCCTGAACCTCGGCGGCATCCTTCTGATGGCACTGGGTTCGCAGTGGTACATCCTGTTCAACACCATAGCAGGGGCCATGGCCATACCGACCGACCTGCGGGAGGCAGCCGAGGCGAGCGGGCTCAGAAGGTGGAAGAGGTGGCGGTACCTGATCCTCCCGGGCATATTCCCGGCGTACGTGACGGGGGGGATCACGGCGGCCGGAGGGGCCTGGAACGCTTCGATCGTGGCCGAGGTTGTGCGCTACGGTGGCACCACGCTCACCGCCTCCGGCCTCGGGGCTTACATCACCCGGGCGACGGCGACCGGGCAGTGGCCTCAGATCCTCACCGGCGTTGCGGTGATGAGCCTCTACGTTGTGGCCTTCAATCGCCTGCTCTGGCGCAGGCTCTACGCTCTGGCAGAGACCCGTTACTCGCTGTAGGAGGAGAAGATGGCATCCGTCACGACGACGTCCAAAGTTATCATCTCGGTATGCAACCTCAGGAAGGATTTCGAGACACCCTCCGGTGGGAACCTCCCGGTGCTGGAGGGGATAGACCTCGAGTTGCACGAGGGGGAGATCGTGGCCCTCCTCGGGAGGTCCGGGTCTGGTAAGTCTACGCTGCTGCGCTGTATCGCGGGGCTCATACCGCCTTCGGAGGGTAACGTCTTCTACCGGGGCAGGCCCCTCTCCGGCTCCAACCCGGGCACGGCGGTGGTCTTCCAGACCTTCGCGCTCCTGCCCTGGCTCACGGTGCAGCAGAACGTCGAGATCGGACTCGAAGCCCGCGGCGTGCCGCGTGAGGAGAGAAGGAAGAGGGCGCTCAAGGTGATAGACCTGATCGGGCTCGACGGGTTCGAGTCGGCCTACCCCAAGGAGCTCTCGGGGGGGATGCGCCAGCGGGTGGGCTTCGCCCGGGCTCTGGTCGTCGAGCCGGACGTGCTGCTCATGGACGAGCCGTTCAGCGCGCTCGACGTGCTCACCGCCGAGAACCTCAGGACCGAGATCCTCGAGCTGTGGCAGGCCGGTGAATTTCCCGCGAGGTCCATACTGCTCGTCACCCACAACATCGAGGAGGCCCTGCTCTTCGCCGACCGGGTGGTGGTGCTCGGGACCAACCCCGGTCGCATAAAGCACTCTCTGGTGGTCGGCCTGCCGCGTCCGCGCGACCGGCGCTCCGCTGCTTTCGAGGCGCTGCTCGACAGAACCTACGGGGTGATGATGGGGCGTGAGGAGGAGCTGCGCGGGGAGCTGGAGGGTGAGACGGAATCCGGGAGCGAGAAGGGGGTATCCCCCGGCATGATCCCCCACGCGAGCGTCGACGGGTTGTCGGGTTTTCTGGAGATACTGCAGGCCGAGGGCGGGGTGGCGGACCTGGCGGACCTCGCCTCCGACCTCGGCCTCGAGGTCGACGACATGGTGCCCCTCGTCGACGCCTGCCAGCTCCTCGGGTTCGTGAGGACCGAAGGCGGGGAGGTGCACATGACCGAAGTGGGCCACGAGTTCGCATCGGCGGACATCCAAATCTCCAAACGTCTCTTCGCCCGACAGGTGAGGGAGCGGGTGTGGCTCGTGCGGGTGATCGAGAGGGTCATAGGACGAGCTTCCGACGGAGCGCTGCCCGAGGGGCTCTTCCTGGACATTCTGGGCAACCACTTCAGCCCCGAGGAGGCGCGCCGGCAGCTCGAGGTGGCCGTGGACTGGGGCAGATACGCCGAGCTGTACGAGTACGACGCCGCCCGCAGGGAGATCCGCACCCCGAACTTCGACGAGCGGAGATAAGGCCGCCTGTCCCGCCGAGGAACGGGGTTTCACGACCCGAGGCCACGTTTTAGCGACTATTTTACGTGTCGGGCGTAATCATGGTAGGCGAGCGCCCCGGTTCCATGCTCGAGGGAGGTCGAAGCTGCTGCGCCGGTTGTGGAGAATGTCGACGTGAAGGTCTATCGTGGTCGAATGAGGTTCGTGGGCGCCAGGAGGCGCCAGAAGAGGAAAGAGTTCCGCAAGCGCCTCTATCGCAGGCGCAGATGGTTCGGCCTCTTCGTCCTGGGGGCGGTGGTCCTGATCTGTTTCGCCGCGATAAAGGCCGAGGGCACGATAAAGGACGGGCCGATCCCGCCGGGGTTCTTCGCCGCCCATCCTTCCCTCGACCAGAGCAGCGTGATCTACGACTCCTCCGGCCATCCGGTGAGCTACGTCTTCGGGTCCGAGAACAGGATCGTGGTTCCCCTGAGCAAGATGTCGCCGTATCTCCCGGAGGCGCTCATCGCCATAGAGGACAACAACTTCTACGAGTTCCCGGCGATAGATCCCAAAGGGATAGCCCGCGCGATAGTCGTGGACATCACCCACGGGGCGCCGAGGCAGGGGGGCTCGACGCTCACCGAGCAGCTCATGAAGCAGCTCTACATAAAGCAGAACCTGCGGGGACAGAAGGACATCTGGCGGGTTCTGGCCGAGGCGGCGCTCTCGGTCCCCTACGCGATGAGCCACACCAAGCACCAGATCCTGCAGAACTACCTCAACACCGTCTACTTCGGGCATAACGCCTACGGAGCGCAGGCTGCGTCCCTGACTTACTTCGGGGTACCCGCGAACAAGCTGAGCCTGCCGCAGGCGGCCACCCTGGCCGGGTTGGTCAACGCACCGACGTCCCTCGACCCGCTCAAGAACCCGAAGGCCGCCACCCAGAGGCGAAACGCCGTCCTCAAGGCGATGTTCGAGCAGCACATGATCTCCCGCTCCCGCTACGAGAAGTCGGTGAAGACCCCGCTGCAGACTCACCCCTACGATTTCTCGGCCCCCGCTCAGGATGAGGCGTACACCACCGCGGTGAAGAACCTCCTCTTCAGGAAGCTCGGCCAGAAGAAGCTGGAGACCGGAGGCCTCAAGATCTACACCCCGATGAAGGAGAGCTTCCAGAAGAACACCTACGACTCCGCCAAAGCTCTGCTGCCCGACCCTTCGGTGGATCCCTCGGCCGCCTCGGCGGTGGTCCAGCCGGGCACCGGGGCGGTCCTCTCGCTGCAGGGTATCACCCCCGGTGGGTTCGACCTCGCCACCCGAGGATACAGGCAGCCGGGCAGTTCCTTCAAGACCTTCGTGCTCGCCGCCGCGGTGAAGGACGGCATAGACCCGGCCAGGAGCGTGTTCGTCTCGAGGAACCTGCAGTTCTCCTGGAACGGTACCCCGGCGAGCATCCACAACTTCGCCTACAGGCAGCGGGGGCCGATGACGCTGGAGAAGGCGACCGAGATCTCCGACGACTCAGTCTTCGTTCAGCTCGGGCTCCTGGTGGGGCTGGACAACGTGATCCGAACCGCCCACCAGATGGGGATCACCTCGTCCCTCAACCGGGATCCCTCGATGCTCCTCGGCGGGCTGCAAAAGGGGGTGACGGTGCTCGAGATGGCCTCGGCCTACGCGACGCTCGCCGACGGGGGCGTCTACCACTCACCGTACGTCGTGAGCAAGGTCGAACAGAACGGCCGGGTCATCTGGACGCCGCACCACACCTCCCGTCGGGCGCTCACGAAGAACCAGGCCGCCGTCGTGGACTCGGTTCTCGAAGGGGTCATGAAGAACGGCACCCCCAGATGGTTCCACGACGCCGACGCCGAGACCGAGCATACCATCGCCGGTAAGCCCGGCATCTCGAGCAACGACAACGACGCCTACTTCGCGGCCTACACCCCTCAGTACTCGATGGCCGTCTGGGTCGGCTACCCACAGGGGGGCTCGATGGCGAACGTGCCGGGGATAGGCTACGTCTACGGCGAGAGTATCCCGCAGGAGATCATGATCCAGCTCTTCAAGGAAGCCCTCCGGAACGAGCCGAATGTCGGTTTCCCGAAGCCCGACTTCTCCGGGCTGCACGCGATCTACGTGCCCCCGAACGACATCCAGAACCTGGCGGACAACGGCCTGCGCGGCACCAGCATAAACGCCTTCTCACCCCCGCCGGTCCATCCGGCAGGCAGCATTGCCGGCCGGGGAAAGCAGGGGATCCTCCCCGAAGGCAGCGGGGGTACAAGCCTCCTGCGGGGGCTGCACCGGCTCCTCAGGAGCATCCAGAAGAGCCTCCCGTGACCCCCTGCCTCAGCCCACTCGTTTCCAGACGGCGGCGGTGACACTCCGCATGAAGAGCGCCGCAGCCCTGCGCTCCTCTTCGTCCATCCGCCCGGCTATCTCCCGGATCTCCTGCACGAGCGGCCGGAGGTGCCGCCGGGCCTCCGCGACCCCCTGCGGGGTGGCCCGTAGCAGGGAGCTGCGGCGGTCGTTCGGGTTCGGGTGCCTCTCCACGAAGCCGGCCTTTTCCAGACGGTCCACCAGAGCGGTCACGGCCCCGGAGGTCATCGAGAGCCGACGTCCCAGCTCCTTCGGGGTCATCTCCCCCGCACCCAGGTGTTCCAGCGCCGCCACCTCCGAGAGCCCGAGCCCGACCCTCCGGGCCACCGCCGCAGTGTACGAGAGGACCGCCGAGATTTCGTCGCGCAGCAACACCACCAGATCCTCAGGATCGTATCCCGGGTTTCTACCGGCCTCGCTCTCGTGACGGTCGTCCATGGGGGTGTTGTAGCACGCCTCCTCTCCCTTTGTGAACCCTGTATCCGAGTGTGAACCCTGTATCCGAGCCGCAAAAATTTCTGATGCAATGATTGAAATTGCAAGTAAATCTCGTATACTCTCCAGGCTGTTACGGAACGTTACGAGGTGTTCCATGTCCGGGTTTTTGCGGAACGACGAGAAGGAGGCCGGGGTAAGGATCTTCGTTGGCGAGGAGCCGCTTCTGGAGCAGCTTGCGCTGGCCTTCAAGCGGACGCTCGGTGCGATCGAGCGGGAGGGCGGCATCGGTGCGATGAAGCTGTTCGTGCTCTCCGAGATCGGACGTGGGGATGGGGTGAGCCAGGCTGCCATCTGTCAGGAGCACGGGCTCGACCCTTCGCGGGTGACGCGTTTCGCGCAGGCGCTGGAGGGGGAGGGTTTGATCTTTCGGGAGCGCGATCCCGAGGACAACCGGGTGGTCAGGATGTACCTCACCAGCGAGGGGAGGAGGCTGCTCGAGGTGGTACCGGCGCTCGAAGAGGGGCTGGGGCGACGGGTGTCTGGCGCCATGAGCGAGCGGGAGGTAGAGGAGCTACGACGCCTGCTCGGGTTGCTCGCCGAGGCGATGAAGAAGTGATCGGATTTCAGAGGAAGGATTTAGAGATGAAGGGTTTTATGTTCAGAAGAGGGGCGGGAGGATGAGCCGTCTGAAGGAGCCCGGGGTCAGGGCTCAGGTGTTGGCGGTGGCCGGGCTGATGCTCGCGCTCTTTCTGGTGGCGCTAGATCAGACGGTGGTCGGGACGGCGATGCCCAAGATTATCGCCGACCTCAAGGGTTTCGACATGTACGCGTGGGTAACTACCTCGTATCTGCTCGCCTCCACCGCGATGATCCCGGTCATCGGCAAGCTCGGCGACATCTACGGAAGAAAGTGGTTCATCTTCTCCGGGATAGTGGTCTTCCTGGCGGCGAGCGCCCTCTCGGGGGCCTCCTGGGGGATGAACGAGCTGATCGTCTTCCGCGGGCTGCAGGGGCTTGGGGCCGGGATGATCTTCTCGAACATCTTCACTTCGGTCGCGGACATCTTCCCCGACCCGGCCCGCCGCTCCCGCTACCAGGGCGTCTTCTTCAGCGTGTTCGCGCTCTCCAGCGTCATTGGCCCGACTTTAGGCGGTTGGATCACGGACAACCTCTCCTGGCGGTGGGTGTTCTACATCAACCTGCCTCTGGGCATCTTCTCTCTGTTCGTGCTGCCCTTCGTGCTGCCGCAGAGCAGCCAGCGCCGCCGGACAAAGATAGACCTTGCCGGGGCCGCCACGGTGACCGCTGCCGTCGTCGCGCTCCTGCTCGCCCTCTCCTGGGTCGGCCAGGGCTACAACTGGAGCTCCGACCGCGTCGTCGGCGGGCTCGTCGCCTCCGCCCTCCTCTTCGCCGCCTTCGTGCCGCTGGAGCTGCGCGCCGCAGAGCCCGTCATCCCGCTCTCGCTCTTCAAGAGCCGGGTCTTCGCCTCCGCGTCTGCGCTCATGTTCCTCCTGGGCATCGGGATGTTCGCGGTCATCCTCTACACCCCGCTCTTCGTTCAGGGCGTCCTCGGCAAGACCGCGACCGGCTCGGGGACCATCCTCACCCCGCTGGTTTTGACCATGACCGGGATGGGTATCGTCGTCGGCCAGCTCGTCGCGAAGTTCAAGCGCACCAAGCCCTTCATGGTGCTCGGGACCGTGGTGATGGCACTCGGCCTCTACCTGCTCAGCACGCTCGACGTCCACTCTGGCGAGGGGACCGTCGCGCTCTACCTCATCATCACCGGACTCGGGCTCGGCCCGCTCATGCCCACATCCACCCTCTCGGTACAGAGCACGGTGGAGAGGAAGATGCTCGGGGTCGCGACCTCGGCCACCCAGTTCATTCGCTCCATAGGCTCCACCGTCGGTACCGCTGTCGTCGGCTCGATAGTCACCCGCGGCTACGCCGACAAGCTTGCCAGCGACGCCCCGCCGCAGGCTCCGGAACGGCTCGTCAAGGCCCTGCAGAACCCGCAGGCGCTCGTCAGCGAGCAGGCTCGCCGCGCCCTCGCCCGCGCCGTCTCGGCCTTCCCCGGCGGCGAGCAGCTCCTGGCCGCGGTAATACAGACCGCCCGTGCCGCCCTCGCGCATTCGATCCACGAGGGCTTCCTCTTCACGCTGGTCGCTATCCTGCTCGGGTTTATAGCCGCGCTCGCGATGAAGAATATCCACCTCGACGACGCGAGTCTCCCGGGACGCGCACCCGAGATGCAGCAGCCCGACCGGGAGCGGCAACGGGCGATCCTCACCGGCATCACCCTGGAGTACCTCGCCCGCAGGGTCGAGAGCGCCAACGGTGAATCTCCGGGCCTGATCTCGGCCGCCTCCAGGCTCGTCCCCGAGTCTAAAGGCACCGAGAAGGAGCGCGCGGTGATCGCCGCGAGGGAGGTGCTGCGTCCCCTCGCCGTGCAGGTCCTCCTCTCCGGGATGCGCCGGGATGCAGATGACGACGGCACCTCCTCCTTGAGGGAGGAGGCCCGGACCGGATGAAGCGTGCCGGTCAGGCCTCCGGTGTGGCCGCCGGGGGTGGAGGGGCTAGAGGCTTCCGGACTGCCGCATCATCCCGCCGTCGACGAAGTAGGTGCTGCCGGTGACGTAAGAGGCGGCGTCCGAGGCGAGGAAGACCGCGACCGAGGCGACGTCCTCCGGCTGGCCGATTCTCCCGAGCGGTATCTCCTCGAGGAGCTGCTTCATCTGGTCGGGATTCTCTTTCAGGTTCTGGTTTATCGGGGTCTCGATTGCGCCGGGGCCGATGTTGTTCACGGTGATCCCGTACGGGGCGAGCTCGACGGCGATCGTGCGCATGAGCATCTTCAGCCCGCCCTTCGCCGCGCAGTAGGGGGCGTTGGTTGGCATGGTTATCTCCTCGTGGATGCTGGAGACGTTTATGATCCTGCCGCCGCCCCCCTGCGAGACCATCTGCTTCGCCGCCTCCTGGCAGCAGAGCCACACCCCGGTGAGGTTCACCGCGATGACCTTCTCCCAGGTCTCGAGCGGCGTCTCCAGGAACGGCTTCTTCTCCTCGATCCCGGCGTTGTTCACCATTATGTCGAGCCGTCCGAACTCCTCGACCGTCTTGCCGACGAGCTTCTTTATGTCCTCGGGCTTCGAGACGTCGGCCTGCACGGCGATGGCCCGACCGCCGGACTTCTCGATCTCCTCGACGGCCTCCTTCGCTTCGTTGGGGTGGCTGCGGTAATCGACCGTGACCTTCGCGCCCTCCCGTCCGAAGGCCTTCGCGATGGCCTTGCCTATCCCGAGCGAGGAACCCGTCACGATCGCGACCTTGTCCTTGAGCTGCATCTCTTTCGGCTCCTTTCAGCCCTCTTCGTCCATCACGGTATCCAGATAGAGCGCGGCCGTCCACGAGAAGAAGACCGAGCCGTGCCCGCTGCCGTCGAACGGGTCGAAGTACTCGTGGAAGCCGGAGTCCTCGACGAGGTTCGCGATGCTCTCCCGCAGGCGACGTGCCTCTTCGTCGTGCCCGTAGCGCTCGAGCCCGCGCATCAAGAACCAGTTTATGTTTATCCAGACCGGCCCCCGCCAGTACTGCACCGGCGAGAAGCCGAAGCCGTGCACGTCGTAGCAGGGGATCGGGATGACCTTCTCGTTCTCCAGGTCGAAGTAGCCCTTCAGGCTCTCGACCATCCGTCTGGCCTGCTCCTCGTCCGGCACCCCGGCGTAGAGCGGGACGAAGTTCGGGGTGACGTACGCCTGGATCTCGCGCTCCGAGACCAGGTCGTAGTCGAGGTAGATGGCGTGCTCTTCGTCCCAGAGCTTCTCGTTCATCGCCCTTCTGGTCTTCTCGCCGCGTTCCTCCATCGGGGAAGGGTCCTCCCCCAGGATGCGCGCGATCTCGGCGAGATCCTGGTCGGCCCGGTACAGCAGCGCGTTGAAGAGCACGTCCTGCACCAGAAACGGACAGTCTTCCCGGATCTTCGCCTCGTCGTACTCCCGCTCGGCGAAGAACCTGACCAGCCAGGCGAAGCGGTCGTAGGCGCTGCTCGTCGGGCGGTCGGCGGCGGAGACGGTGTGGGTGTCGGCGCGGTGGTAGCGCGGAATTTCCTCCGGCCGCAGGTGCATGCCGAGCATGATCGCGTCCCACAGCGGCGAGTTGTCCATCCCGCTCTCCCACGGGTGGCGGATGTAGACGAGACCCTCGTCCTCCGGGTCACGTTCCCGGTAGAGGTAGTCGTGCCAGCTCCTGAGGTGAGGATACGCCTCTTCGAGGAACCTCCTGCCCTCCTTCTCGTCTTGCGCGTGGCGGTAGGTGTGCAGCACGGCAGTGGCGTGCACCGGCGGCTGGACCACGCCCGAGGTCTTGTGATGCTCGGGTGCGTCCGGGCTCTCCTTGGCGTGCCAGAACCCGGGACCCGGGAAGTAGTTCCCGAACTCGGGGTTGAAGACGATCTGCGGCAGGAGCCCGTTCTTCCACTGCGCGCTGAAGAGGTGGCGCAGCTCGCGCACCGCCCGGGAGGTGTCGTAGCGGGCGTAGCCGAAGGCTATGAGACCGGAATCCCAGGACCACTGGTGCGGGTAGAGCCTCGGCCCCGGCTGCGTGTAGCTGCCGGTCCAGTTGAAATCCAGTATCTTCCTGGCCTGCTCGATCGAGATCCTGCGACTCTTTTCACTCGCCAAAGCGCCCACCTCCGTCTCGTACCAGAAACAGGATAATACCTTCGGGGTGGGGATGCGGGGTCGTTCAGCGGGAGACGCCCTTCTCCCTGCTCGCCTCCCTCACCCGGCGGATGAGAAGGGCCAGGCTTACGAGCGCCACCAAGAGCGCCATAAGCCTGAGGAATGGCCAGCCGGAGAATGCAGGGCCCCCTGCACCGTTGAAGGTGTCCCAGAGGGCGTGCAGGATCACCGCGGCGACGAACGACCCTACCACGCGCCGGTTCATCACCGGGCGGCCCGCCATCAACCGCTCGCGCCAGAGCGAGGAGCACACCAGCCCCGTCCAGGCGGCGTGACCCGCCGGGGAGAGGAGCCCGCGCGCGAGCAGCACCGTGTTCAGCACCGCGATGTTCCCGCCCGATCTCAGGAGCAGCACGAAGGCGTAACCCATCGTCTCGAGCGCGGCGAACCCCATCGCGGTCGCCACCCCGAGGACGATCCCGTCGGCCTCCGAACGGTAACGCCCCACCAGGTAGAAGGCCACCGGGACGACTAGCTTGGCCCCCTCCTCGATCAGCCCGACCCCGAGCAGCGGCAGGAAACCCAGGCTCAGCAGCACCCGGTACTCGAACACGCCGGCGAGGACGGTGCCTAGCACCCCGCCCCACAGAAAGCAGGCGGCGAGCGAGGGGAACGGAACGTCCCAGTCCGGCATTCTCTCGTAGAGGTAGGCGGTGAAGCTCACCGGGACGAGGAAGGCCCCTATCATGATCACCGAAGGGACGTAGTTCGGGTTCCCGGTCCGGACGAGGGCGTTCTCGAGCAAATAGAGCAGTACGATACCGCTCACGAAGATCTGCAGCCACCGGCGCTTCAGGATGTTCAAGTAAGACCCCGCAGCCTCTCGAGGGAAGGTTTGCTCCGTCGCCAAGATAACCGGCGCCGATACCCCGGTCAAGCACGGTGCCGTCGCCTGCGGGATTTCCTCTGCCCCAGGTTCAGCGTGGGATAGAGCACCGCGGCGAGCGGTATCGGGAGCCAGAAGTTCAGGATCCGGTATCCCAGCACCGGGACGACGGCCTCAGATCCCGTGCCGAGCAACGCGAGTGTTCCGAGCATGAGCGTCTCGAAGACCCCGATGCCGCCGGGTGTTATCGGGAGCGAGGCAGCGGTGGTGGCCAGGCCGTAGGAAACAAGCAGCCCGACCGTCCCCGCCCGAACCTCGAAAGCGCGGAACATCAGGATCAGGCAGAGTGCGTCGAAGGCCCAGTATCCGCAGGCCAGCGCCACCAGCCGCCACGCCTCGGCCGGATCCTCGCCGACCTGCCGGAACATCGCCCGGAGCTCTTCCCTCGTACGATCGACGATGCGGGCGGCCCTGAGCCTCGCCGGCTCCCGACCACCACCGAGGCCGGGTATCCTGCGCGAGAGCTCTATGGCCCGCGCCAACGCCTTCTCCGAGACCCCGGGGTTTCTGTACGCCGCGTATCCGCCGCAGAGCAGCACCGCCGCCACGAAGAGCCCTGCGAAAGCGGTGCCGAGGCTCGCCGCCCCATGTTCCCCGTGGGCGAGCATGTAGGCGGCGCTCGCCGCGAAGAGCACTCCCAGGGTGGCATACGAGAGTGCGGTCGCAGCGGCGAGCGCGAGCCCGGCCCGGCGCGGGGGTACGTTCTTCTTCCTCAACCCGCCGTAGGTGACGGTCGCGGCGGCGGCCCCCCCGCCCGGCAGCACCTTGGACGCCCCGAGCCCGGAGAGCGTGAGGCGCAGCATGTACCAGAAACCTATCCCGGACTGCCTCCTGGACCCTGGCGAGGCCCCGATGCCGGCCGCGGTTCCAACCGAGCGCCCGAGGAGCTCCGAGTAGCAGACGTTCCTCAGTATCTCCGAGAGGAAGGCCGCAACCATCGCCGGCGTGTCGGCGTGGAGCACGAGCCGCACCGAGCGCGTGATGCCCGGGAGCTGGGGCAGGAGCAGGTGCAGCGCGAGGCCTACCGAGACCAGGTAGAGTATGTTGCGCAACAGCGAGCGCAGATGTTCCTCCTCGGCCGTGTCATTCAGGGACGCCACAAGATAACAGCATCGGGGCGCCCGTGTGTGTATCATCACTTGCGTGAGCGGGCTCTTCGCCGGATTGATCTTCGTAGTGACGCTCGCCCTGATCCTCACCCGCCCCCACGGCATCGGCGAGGTTTGGTGGGCTGCCGCGGGAGGGGTGGCCGTGCTTGTCTTCGGGCTGGTCTCTCTGCAACAGCTCGAGGACATCCTCGAGACGACCCAGGATGCACTGATCTTCCTGATCGGGCTGATGGCGGTGAGTGCGGTGGCCGAGCGGGCGGGGTTCTTCGAGTGGGTCGCCACCCGGGCCGCCCAGGCAGGGGGTGGGAGCGCGCTCAGGCTCTACGTATTCGTCTTCATGGCTGGCACCCTCGTCACGGCCTTCCTCTCGCTGGACTCGACGGCGATCGTTCTGACCCCCGTCGTCTATGTGATGGTTTCCCGGCTGCGGCTCCCTCCGCTGCCCTTCATGTTCGCCTGCACCTACACCGCGAACACCGCCTCGCTGTTCCTGCCGGTCTCGAACCTGACCAACCTGCTCTTCTACAACGCGCTCGGCCTGGGGTTTTTGCGCTTCTCCCTGGTGATGTTGCTGCCGGCTCTGCTTGCGGTGGTGGCGAACGCGGCGGTGTTCTTCTGGCTCTTCCGGCGGGAGATCAGGGGTTCTTACGGTGCGAAACCGGGCCTGTTCATTCCGCGGGAACCGGCGTTTTTCCGGCTCGCCGCGGCGGGTGTCGCGGTTCTGCTCGCCGGTTTTTTCGTGGCCTCCGCCCTCGGGGTCCCGATCGGGGTGGTCTCGCTGTGCGGTGGGGTGCTGCTGGTGGCCACGGCCCGCTGGCGCGGGTGGGTGGGGCTGCGCGAGGTCGCTGGCTCTGTGTCCTGGGGGCTCGTCGTGCTCGTGGTCGGCCTTTTCGTGGTGGTGCGGGCGGTCGAGAACGCGGGACTTTCTGAGGTGGTGCGGGCCGCCTACACCGCGGCGGGTTCCTGGGGTGGCCCGGCCGGCATCCTCGTCGTCGCCGCCGGGACGGCACTTGGGGCCAACCTGGTCAACAACGTGCCCATGGCGGTGGTCTCGCTCGGGGTGCTCCCGGAGGTCCACCACCCTGCTCTGGCCTACGCCTCGCTGCTCGGGACCAACATCGGCCCCAACCTCACGGTCGTCGGGTCGCTGGCGACCCTGATCTGGTTGTCCATCGTCCGCGGGCGCGGGATGGAGATAACCTCCCGCGAGTATCTCAGGGTGGGGATGGTTGCCACCCCGGTGATCCTGGCGGCCGCATCGCTCGGGCTCTGGATCTCGCTCGGAATCTTCGGTCCTTAGGGGGTGCTCTCTTTGCGCGCGATGGTCTGTATCGAGGTGAGAGACCGGGAGCGGGTGGTGTACGGTTGTTCCCGGTACCTGGCGGGGGTGCGGGAGGTCCTGCTCACGCACGTTCTGGACGAGAGGGCCCTCCGGGGCTACGACCTCGCGTTGCAGGGGCTGCTGGGGAGACGCCAGCCGCGGCCGGACGAGCTGCTCAGGGAGGCGGAGTCCGCCGCGCTGGAGATGCTGGAGGAGGCACGGGCTCTGCTCTCCACCCTCCTCCTGGAAGGGACGGAGATCGAGGGCCTCCTGCTGCACGGCAGGCCGGAACACGAGCTGGTGCGTGCCGCCGCGGCGCGGGAGGTGTCGGCGCTTATCCTGGGCCGCGGGGGCGCCGACGGCGAGTCGGCCGTGGTTTCCGGCAGGATCTCCGGCTGGCGCCGCAACCCCCACGGCGAGATCGATGGTTTATACCTGGAGGACGGAACGGAGGTACGCTTCCCCCCGCACCGGGGAGCACAGATCGAGACCGCCCTGCACGAGGGCGAGAACGTGGAGGTCCGGGGCGAGCGACGCCCCCGACACGTCCACGCCCGCCTGATCACGTCCCTCGACTCCGGGCGTTCCCTCGAGGCCCACCCACCCCCCCAGCACGAGCCACCCAGGCGTCACCTGGGGCACGTGGCACGTTTCGTAACCGACCACGCCGGTTGCGACGTGGTGCTTCTGGGCTGAGTTTGGGAGTGGCCCGGGCTAGAGCCCGAGTTTCTCGCTGATCCTGCGCCGGTCGAACCCTATTATCACCTCGCCGTCTATGACGGTGGTCGGGGTCGCCTGCGAGTTCATCCGAACCATCTCCTGCATCGCGTCGAGGTCGGTACGGATGTTCTTTTCGGTGAACTTCACGCCCTTCTGAGATAGAAACTCCATCTCCTGATGGCAGGCGGGTCAACCCGGCTGGGTGTAGACGATTACCTCATGCTCTTCGGTCATGCGCTTTTCCTCCCTGTCTTGTGTCCACGTGGTGTTACTACCCGGCTCCCGCTTCGGTTACACTCTTGCTCATGCCGGGGAGGCCGGTAAAGAGGGCAGGACGTGGGCACCTGGGGGTCTGGGACCCGACGGGCGGTGAGGCGCGGCGTGGGAGCGGCCTCCCCGTCGAGGCCGGGGAGGAGGAGATCTCCATCCTTGCGCGGGCCGGGGGGCGGGTGTGGGAGGTGGAGGCGGAGGGCCTCGCCGGGACACTCCGCGAGGCGGAGATGGTCTGGATCGACCTGCTCCGGCCCCACGACCGCTCGAGGGCGATCCTGGAAGAGGTGCTCGAGCTCGCTCCGCTCACCGTCGAAGACTGCCTCTCCCCGCTGCGCATGCCCAAGGTCGACTTTTTCGGTGGCGGGGCCTTCGTTGCAGGCTTCGCTGCCCGCCTGGAGGGGGATGGGCCGGTCCGGTTGAGCGCCGTAGAGGTCGACCTGGTCTTCGGCGAGAGCTGGCTGGTCACCGTGCGCGACGGGCCCCTCGAGGAGGTACGCGCACGGATCGGGCAGAGGCTGGCGTCGCCCGCCGGTACCGGAACCCCGGGCGCCGAGCTGGCCTACCGTGCTCTGGACGCGCTCGTGGACGGTCACCTGCCGGCGCTCGTGCGGGTCGCGGCTGCCGCAGAGGAGCTCGAGTCCAGCCTGGACCCCACGCGCGAGCGCGCCTCGCTCGGGGCACTGGAGGCTCTGATCTCGATGAAGCGCGACCTGCAGGCGTTCCGGCGGCTCGCGGTGGCCCAGCAGGAGGTGATCCGACGCCTCGGGCGGAGCTTCCGGGAGCAGCGCGAGTACCTCTCTGACGTCTCGGACAACCAGCGCGAGGCGGTGGACATGGCCGATGCAACCCGCGACTACGTGGACGGGGCGATAGAGGCCTACAGGATGCGCCGCGACGAGCGCAGCGAGCTCGGCATCCGGCGCCTCACCGTGCTCGCCGCCCTGCTCGGCCCGCTGAGCGTCCTCGCCGGATGGTACGGGGTGAATTTCAAGCACCTTCCCGGCCAGGACAACCCCGCCGGCTTCTGGGTCTTCATCGCCGTGCAGCTCGTCTTCGTCCTGGTCTCCGCCCTCTACCTGCGCCGCCGGGGGCTGCTCTAGGAGGCCGCCCGCGCCGCCCTCGCTTCCGCTATACTCTCAGGGCTGTGTCCGGAGTGTTGCTCATCCTGTTCGGGTACCTGCTCGGTTCGATCCCGACTGGCCTTCTGGTCGGGCTGGCCCGCGGCGTCGACGTACGCAAGGTGGGAAGCGGCAACATCGGTACCGCGAACGTCCTCAGGAGCGCCGGCAGGTTCGCCGCCTTCCTGACCCTGCTGGGCGACATGTTCAAGGGACTCGTCCCGGTCGTCGTGGCGCGCGGTCTGAGCGATTCGGAGTGGGTCTGGGCGCTCACCGCCCTCGCCGCCATCGTCGGACACTGCTGGCCGGTCTTCCTCCGCTTCCGCGGAGGAAAGGGGGTCGCGACCGGGGCCGGGAGCGGCCTCGCGCTCGTTCCTCCGGTTGGCCTGGGGGTCTTCGTGCTGTGGTGGATCATCGCGTTCGCCTTCCGCTACACCTCGCTCGCCGCGATCGTCGTCTCGGTGGCGGCGCCGGTGGGGTACCTGATCACGGGTCAGCCCCTGCCGTACCTGGTCTACGCGTTCGTCGGGGCGGCGGTGGTGCTCTGGCGGCACCGGGAGAACGCACGGGCCCTGCTGGAGGGGCGCGAGCGGAGGTTCGGCCAGAGGAGGAGAGGTGGATAGGCCGCTGCGTGAGCTCTACGCGGGGCGCTCGGTGCTTCTGACCGGTGCGACCGGCTTCGTGGGGACGGCCCTCTGCGAGAAGATCCTGCGCTCCCTGCCACAGATAGGCCGGCTCTACGTGCTGGTGCGCCCGGCGCGCGAGAGGAGCGCCCGGGAGCGCTTCGAGCGTGAGGTGCTCGGTTCGGCGGCCTTCGGGGGGTTGCGCGAGCGGCTTGGGGATGGCTTCGAAGGGCTCGTCTCGCAGAAGGTGCGGGTGCTGGAGGGGGACGTGGGCGCCCCCGCGCTCGGCCTCGGGGAGAGTGAAGTCGAGGAGCTCTCCCGCGAGGTGGACGTCGTCATCCACTCGGCGGCCTCGGTCGTCTTCGACGCCCCGCTCGACGCCGCGCTGGCCTCGAACGTGCACGGGACGCTCGGGCTCTTGCGTCTGGCCCGCTCCTGGAAGAAGAAGCCGCTCTTCGTGCACGTCTCGACGGCGTACGTCGCCGGGATGACCGACGCCCTCGTGCCGGAGGAGCTGCCGGGGGAGAGCTCTCCCTCCGGCGCCCCGATCGACGCCCGCCGCGAGGTCGAGGAGATAGAGCGTGTGATAGCCCGAACCGATCGGGATTCCCGCGCTACGAAGCTGCTGCGCGCCTTCGAGGAGGAGGCTCGCCAGAGCCTCGGGATGGTCGGCTCCGAGGAGGAGGTCTCGGAGAGGGTCGAGCAGCTCCGGCGGGCCTGGGTGCGCGACCGGCTCGTTGAGCGCGGCTCTGAGCGGGCGAAGGAGCTCGGCTGGCACGACGTCTACACCTACACCAAGTCGCTCGCCGAGAGGCTGATCCTGCTCGAACGGGGGGATCTGCCGCTCGTCATCGTGCGTCCGGCGATCATCGAGAGCAGCCTCCGCGAGCCCTACCCCGGATGGATCCAGGGCTCCAAGATGGCGGACCCCCTGATCATGGCTTACGCCAAGGGCATCCTGCGCGAGTTCCCCGGTGACCCGGAGAGCATCGTGGATTTGGTGCCGGTGGACCACGTGGTCTGCGCGATCCTCGCCGCCGCGGCGAGACGCCCCGCGAAGCCCGAGGTCTTCCAGGTCGCATCGAGCGAGCGCAACCCGCTGCGCTACCGCGAGATGCACGCCTACGTGAGGGAATACTTCCTCGAGAACCCGCTCAGAGACCCTAGCGGGCGGCCGATCCGGGTCCCCGAGTGGGACTTCCCGGGCAGAAGACGGGTCGAGGCGAAGCTCCGGGCCGAGCTTCTGGGGCTCGGGGTGGCCGGGTCTATCCTCTCCCGGCTGCGGGAGGGGCACGTGGTCTCGGATCTGCGCACCCGGGCCTCGCGCGCCGAGAAACGGGCGAGGATGGTGCTCTACTACAGCAGGATCTACGGCGGCTACGCCACGATGTCCGCACGGTTCTCCACCCGCAACACCCGCGCGCTCCTCGACTCACTCACCCCCGGGGACCGACGCGAGTTCTCCTTCGACATCGACGAGGTCGACTGGCGGCGCTGGATGCAGGAAGCGCACCTGCCCTCCCTGACCGCGAAGCCGGGGCGCCGGGCGAGGCGCCGCACCGCGCCGGAGAGGGCCGGGGAGGTCGCCGCGATCTTCGACGTGGACGGCACGCTCGTGGGCTCCAACGTCGTCTCGTACTTCGCGCACCTCAAGCTGCGCAGCCTGCCTCCGGCCGCGCGCCCGCTGTGGCTGGCATCCTTCCTGCCCCGCATCCCCTACTACTGGGCGCTGGACAGGGTGAGCCGGGCGCACTTCAACCGCGCCTTCTACCGCAACTACCGCGGCTGGAAGCCGTCCGAAGCCCGCCGCCTCGGGCTGGAGAGCTTCGCCGGGTACACGCTGGAGAGAATCTACCCGGAGGCGCTCGAGTGCCTGTGCGAGCACCGCCGGGCCGGGCACCGCATCGTGCTTCTCTCCGGAGCCCTGGACTTCATCCTGGAGCCGCTCGAAGACCTCGCCGACGAGGTGCTCTGCGCCCGTCTGGTCGAGGAGGACGGGGTGTACACCGGCGAGATCTCCGGTGCGCCGGTCGCCGGGGAGGCCCGGGCGCGGATGCTCGCCTCCTTCGCCCGCAAGCGAAACCTGGACCTCTCCCGCTCCTACGCGTATGCGGATTCGATCTCGGATCTCCCGATGCTCGAGACGGTGGGCAACCCGGTCGCCGTGAACCCCGACCGCCGGCTCGCCGCGGTGGCGAAGGAGCGGGGCTGGGAGGTCCGCAACTGGGAGGTTCGCTGAGAGGTTGCGCGCCCTCGTCTACCACAAGTCCGCCCCGCGCTACCTGCTGGTGCGTGCCGCTGCCGGGCGCATCGAGAGGATCGAGACCTCCCGCCTCTCACCGCTGAACCTCGAGGACGTCCCGGAACCCCCGCTCCCCGCGCCGGGGTGGGTGCGCGTGAAGCCCCGCCTCTCGGGTATCTGCGGCTCGGATCTCGCGACCCTCCTCTCGAAGAGCTCGCCCTACTTCTCCCCGCTGACTTCCCCGCCCTTCGTCCTCGGGCACGAGATCGTGGGAGAGGTGGCCGAAGACGCCTCCGGTTTCACCGCCGGAGAGCGCGTCGTCGTCGAGCCGGCGCTCGGCTGCGAGGTGCGCGGGATAGATCCCCCCTGCCGGATGTGCGCCGCCGGGGAGTACGCCCTCTGCACCAACGTGACCGGGGGAGACCTCGCCCCCGGCATCCAGACCGGCTTCTGCCGCGACACCGGGGGCGGGTGGTGCGAGGGGACGCTCGTCGCGCATCCATCCCAGCTGCACCGCGTCCCGGAGGATCTGCCCGACGAGGCGGCGGTCGCCGTAGAGCCCCTGGCCTGCGCGGTGCACGCCGCGCTCCGCGCAGAACCGGGAGAGACCGTCCTCGTCCTCGGGGCGGGGAGCGTCGGGCTGCTGGTCGTCGCCACGCTGCGGCACCTCGGGCGGCCGGGGCGCATCGTCTGCATCGCAAAGCATCCGCGCCAGCGCGAGGAGGCGCTGCGCCTGGGGGCCGACGAGGTCGCATCTCCGGGCGAGCTCTACGGTGAGCTTCCCGCACGGCTCGGCGCGAGGGTCGAAAAACCCGAGCTCGGGAAGCCCGTCGTCCTCGGCGGCGCGGACCGAACCTTCGAGTGCGTCGGGGTTTCCGGGACCGTCGAGGACGCCATCAGGCTCACCCGCCCCGGTGGGGAGGTCGTCTTCGTCGGGATGCCGGGGGCCCGCAGCCGCCTGGACCTCACCCCGCTCTGGCACGGGGAGGTCGGTCTCGCCGGGAGCTACGCCTACGGCTACGAGGAGTACGCGGGAGAGCGGGTGAAGAGCTTCGCGCTCGCGCTGCGCCTCGCCCGGGAGTTGGATCTTCAGAGCCTGGTCGGGCCGCTCTTCCGGATCGAAGCCTACCGGGAGGCCGTAGCCGCCGCCCGCTCCGCCGGCAGGAAGGGGCTGGTCAAGGTCGCCTTCGACCTGCGTCCTATCTGAGGGTCTGGGATTACTGGCCGACGGGAATTTTTCCGGCTTCGATCATCCCCACTATACCAGGATTTTTCAGTAGCCCCGCACGCAGAATCCTTCTGGAGACCGCCGTAGACTCCACTTGCCAGATAGAGAAGGAGAGCGTGTGGGAGTCATCTACACGGGGAATGGGACCTACTGCTACTCGGACAGCCTGCACATGAGCCTGTTGGCCTCCGGAGCGGACAAACGAGAGTTGCCCGGGCCCGGGTTCCTGGAGTGCCTGACGACGATGCCGTTCGGGAACACTTACCTGCGGCTGGAGGAAGGACCGCTGGTCTTCTTCTCCGGCCCCGACCCCGACCGCGGGCTTCGGCGGGCTCTCGGTGCTCTGGGCTGGTCGTGCGACGAGTGGTACGGTGGGAGCGGCGAGGAGGCCCTGGAACGGTTGAGGGAGGCGGTAGAGGCGGGGCCGGTGCTGGCCGGTCCTCTGGACATGGGGTACCTCCCGTACAACCCGGAGGCCGCCTACGTGCGCGGTGTCGACCACTTCGTCGTCGTTCTGGAAGTGATCGGGGACCAGATCCTGCTACACGACCCGGCCGGATATCCCTGCGCCGTGATGGATGCCGCCGAGCTGCTCGAAGCCTGGAGGGCGGATGCCATAGACTACAAGCGTGGCCCGTATACCTTGCGCAGCGGTTTCCGCCGGGTGGAGGAAGTCCGCAGGGAGGAGTCCATCTCCCGGACGCTGCCCCTGGCCTGGGAGAACGTCGAACACGATCCAGGCGGTCCCGTAGCATACGGCGGTCCGCGGGCGCTGCGGATGCTGGCCGGGGACCTGCGCAGGGAGATGCCGCCGGTGCTCGTCGGACACCTGACCCATTTCGCGCTGCCGCTCGCCGCTCGGCGCGGCCTCGACGCCGCCCGTTTCTTGCGGGAGGCTTGCAGGGAGGAAGCTGCCGGAATCCTGGAGGGGCAGGCCCGGCTCTTCGGTGAGGCGCAGTACCTCGCTGTACGGAGGCGCTGGCCCGAGGTGGCCGCCGTCGTCGAGCGGCTTGCCGGGATGGAGGAGGAACTCGCGGGCCTTCTGCGGGGTTAGAGAGAGCCTTCCGGGTTGCGCGAGAAGTCCACGCTCTCCTCTCCGCCGCCGCGGTAGAGCGTGGTGCGGGAGGGCTCGGTTTCGGCCACGATCCTGCCGTCCTTCACCACCCACAGGCGGGCGGGGTCGAGGCGCAGCGCGTCGAACGTGCCCGGCGCGTCGAGGACGACGAAGCTCGCTGGTCTGCCCTCCTCTATGCCGTATCCATCCTCCACCCCCAGAGTGCGGGCGGCGCGGTTCGTGACCAGCTCGAGCATCTCCCCAATCTCCTCCTCGCCGCTCATCTGCAGGACGTGCAGCGCGAGGGAGGCGGCGCCGAGCATGTCGCCGCGCCCGAGCGGGTACCAGGGGTCCATGATCGAGTCGTGCCCCAACGAGACGTTGACACCCCCCTCGAGGAGCTCCTTCACCCGCGCCATCCCGCGCCGCTTCGGGTAGGTGTCGAAGCGGCCCTGCAGGACGGTGTTGTCGAAGGGGTTCGCGACGACGTTGATGCTCGATCTGGCGAGCAGCCGGATCAGCTTGAACGCGTAGGCGTCGTCGTAGGAGTGCATCGCGGTACAGTGGCTCGCGGTGGCCCGGCTCCCGAAGCCGCCCTCGACGGCCTCCCACGCGAGGACCTCGGTGAAGCGGGAGTTCGGGTCGTCTGTCTCGTCGATGTGCAGGTCGAGGGGCCGCGCGTACTTCTTCGCGAGCTCCGAGGCGAGGTGGACGTCCCTCTCGCCGAGCGCGCGGGTCGGCTCGTGGTGGGGGATGCCGCCGACCACGTCCGCCCCGAGCCGCAGCGCCTCCTCCATGAGCGCGGGACCCCCGGGCGTGGCGTAGATCCCGTCCTGCGGGAAGGCGACGAGCTGCAGCTCGACGAGATCGCGCACCTCCTCGCGCAGCTCGATCAGAGCCCTGAGCGCGGTGAGCTCCGGGTCGCAGACGTCGACGTGGCTGCGGATGAAGAGCGTCCCCTGCGCCACCTCCCACTTTATCGCCTCCAGGGCCCGGTGTTTGACGTCGTCTCTGCTCAGGCTCTGCTTGCGCTCACCCCAGATCTCGATCCCTTCGAGCAGCGTCCCGCTGCGGTTGAAGCGCGGCTCTCCGACGGTGAGCACCGCATCGAGGTGGACGTGGCTGTCTATGAAAGGGGGAATCGTGAGTCGACCCCTCGCGTCCAGCTCCCGCTCCGCGTCGAGCTCCAAATCTTCACCGATCCTGATGAAGACACCCCCGTCGATCCCCAGATCCACCAGGCGTCCGTCCGTCAGACGGGCGTTGCGCAGGAGGAGGTCGGCCCGGCTCATAACTGCTGCGGGATGCCGAGTTCCTCAAGCCACTTCTGGTAGGAGATCAGCGGCAGGTCGGCGGGTCGGATGTAGAGCATCATCCGCGAGCTTAAGGGCGGCAGGAGCCAGGGCCGCTGGCTTTCGACGACGGGGCGGTCCTGCTCCTGGATCTCGTCCTGCAGCCGCTCGTAGTCCGGGTCGCGATCCGCCCCCCTGTCGAAGGTACGCGCCTGGTAGGAGAAGACGAGGGTCTCGTCCCACGAGATCGGGGAGGATGCCTGCCAGATCACGTAGGTGCCGGCGGCGCTCTCCTTGACTAGCCGGATGCTCGTGGGGGTCAGGTGGTTGGTGTAGGTGACCTTCTCGAGCGCCGGCCGATCCTCCCCGCTCGCGACTGTGTCGTTGTCGGGCTGGAGCATTGTGTAGGTGGAGAGGAGGCGGCCGTCCTCCCGCCAGACCTCGTGCTCAGGGGGGTCGGGCTGGGATGGGTCACCCAGGATGCCGGGGTGCACCCAGGGGAAGTGGGTATCGTCGAGCGCGGCCATCACCACCCGCGGCACGCTCGCCCGCCACGGTCCGTATGTCCTCAAGGGGCCTTTGTGGAACTCTTCGTCCCTGTACTCGGGGAACGGCGGGATATCGTGCTGCGGTTCGCCGGCCAGGCACACCCAGACGATCCCGTACGCCTCCCGGGTGTGGAAGCGCCTCACCTTCGCCTCGCGAGGTATGGGGCGTCCGCGCCTGGCCGGGATGTCCACGCAACGGCCAGTGCGATCGTAGCTCCAGCCGTGGTAGCGGCAGCGCAGGTGACACCCCTCGACGACGTCCCCGATCGAGAGCGCCGCGCCGAGATGGCGGCACAGATCCTCGAACGCCACCGCCTCTCCTTCGAGGCGGGCGAGGACCAGCCGCCGGTCGAGCAGCCTCACTCCGAGCGGACTCTCTACCAGGTCTGCGGAGCGTGCTACGGGATGCCAGAAGGCCGAGAGGGCGTCGTAATAGGCTTCTATCTTGTCCTCTGGGACTCTCACGGATCCACATGATAGTGCACGGCTCGTCCCGACGGTAGTCTCCGCGCGGGGCATATTCTCGTCTTCTACACCAGGCCTGATCTTGCGGGTGTACGGTGGATGATCTCTGGCCCGCCGTACAAGGCGTGGGGGCCTGGCGTCCTCTACCCTGGATGGCTGATGACCCGCGTGGACCGAGGGTTTAAACTTCACCCGTCGATCGCCCGCCGGAACAACCTGTGCAGGTTTTCGGGGAGTTTTCGGTGGGGAGAGTGTGCGTCGTGCCGCTCCCGCTGGGACGGCCTGTTTTGTGGAGGAACCGCATGGCAGACGTCGTAGAGATTCCAGAAGAAGAAGGCATAGAGACCCACGGCATCGAGCGTGTCTCACCCAAAGCTCGGGTGCACGTCAGGATACTGGACAACTTCACGATGTGGTTCTCGGCGAACCTGGTCCTCTCGACTGTGTCGCTGGGTGCTCTCGCGATACCGCTCTTTGGGCTCGGGTTCTGGGACAGCATCGTGATCATAGTGCTGTTCAACGCGCTCGGGGTGCTGCCGGTCGCGTTCTTTTCCACGCTGGGACCCAAGCTGGGCCTCAGGCAGATGACGATCTCACGATTCTCCTTCGGTTGGGTGGGTGCCGCGATCATGGCATGCTTCAACGTCGCCGCGTGCATCGGCTGGTCGGCGGTGAACGTGATAATCGGCGGGCAGCTCGTCGCCGCGGTCACGCACGATGCGGTTCCCCGCTGGGCGGGGGTACTCATCATCGCTGCGCTGACCACCCTGGTGAGTATCTACGGCTACCGCTACGTCCACCGCTACGAGCGCTACGCCTGGATCCCGATGGCGATAATCTTCCTGATCATCACCGCCGTCGCCGCACCGCACTTCAGGATCGTCCCCACCCCCGCGCTGCATACCGCCGAGATAGCCTCGATGGTCTCCTTCGGGGGTGCGATCTACGGCTTCGCGACCGGCTGGAGCTCCTACGCCGCCGACTACAACGTCAATCAGCCGGAGGATACCCCAGCCCGCCGGGTTTTCGCGATGACCTATCTGGGTGTCTTCCTCGCCTGCGTCCTGCTGGAGACGCTTGGCCTCTTCCTCACGACGGTTCCCGCACTCAAGGGCAAGGAGGGTGGGGAGCTGCTCGCTGGCGCGGTGGCTCCGCTCGGTGGCTTCGGAGACGTGCTCGTCGGGCTTCTGGCCCTGAGCGTCGTCGCGAACAACATCCCCAACGACTACAGCCTTGGGCTCTCGATGCAGGTCATAAGCCGCTCGTTCCAGCGCGTTCCCCGCTGGGTGTGGACGCTCGCCGGCGCCATACTCTACGTCCTCATCGCGCTGCCGGCGTCACAGAGCTTTGGTGCTACGCTCGACGGATTCCTCCTGATCATCGCCTACTGGCTCGGGCCCTGGTCGATAGTGCTCATCCTGGAGCACCTGCTCTTCCGCCGCGGCAGCTACAACGCCGATGACTGGAACCGCCGCTCGCGGCTGCCGCTCGGCTGGGCGGCGCTCTGCGCGATGGCCGTCGGGCTCTTCGGCGCGTTCCTCGGGATGTCGCAGGAGTACTTCGTCGGGCCGGTCGCAGACCTCGTCAACAAACCCTACGGCGTGGACGTGGGCTTCGAGCTTGGCATAGTCCTCGCCGCGGTCGTCTACGTGATCCTGCGCCCGATCGAACTGCGCCGGACGGGTCGCTGAGCGACCCTGCGGGGTTTGCGCCTCCGCCGGGGAAGGGCTAACCTCTGCAGGAGCCTGGAAGCGGCAATTGCAGGAGGTCTCACATGGCTGTGGCAGGGAGCGAAGACCGCGAGCTCAAGGAGAGGATCTCGCACCTCGTCTCCTCCAGCGCGCCAGACCGAGAGGTCCTGGAGGAGGTGGTGCGGCTGCTGCACGAGTCGCACCCGCGCTGGCACTGGACCGGCATCTACCTGCTGAAGGGAGACGAGCTCGTGCTCGGGCCCTGCAGCGCCCCGGCCTCGCACGAGAGGATCGCAGTCGGCGAAGGCGTCTGCGGCACCGCCGTCGCCGAGGGCGAGAACCAGCTCGTCGGCGACGTGCGCGAGGTCGAGAACTATCTGGC
The DNA here is from genome assembly GCF_028617075.1 of Rubrobacter calidifluminis. Taxonomy (NCBI): domain Bacteria; kingdom Bacillati; phylum Actinomycetota; class Rubrobacteria; order Rubrobacterales; family Rubrobacteraceae; genus Rubrobacter; species Rubrobacter calidifluminis. Next base: position 185,023 of record NZ_JAQKGV010000001.1, read on the forward strand.
CTGCTCGCTGAGCACCCGCTCGGAGATCGTGGTCCTGATCCGCCACGCGGGCCGTATCGTCGGCCAGTTCGACGTCGACAGCGACGAGGTCGGCGCCTTCGGCGAGGAGGACGAGACACTCCTCGAGGATGCCGCCCGCATCGTCGCCCCGCGGGTCGCCGCGCTCGCCGCGAGCGCCGGATGACGGGTTACGCGGCCCGGGTCCTGGGCGTGAACCTCGGGCGCGTGGCCCGTCTGGAGGGGCGTCGAAAGAGCGTGCCGAGCGCGATCTTCAAGGCGCCCGCCCCCGGGGCGGTGTGGCTCAGGCGGGAAGGTTTCGCCGGCGACGAGCAGGCCGACCGCAAGAACCACGGCGGGCCCGAGAAGGCCGCGCTCGTCTACCCCACGGAGCACTACGTACGCTGGCGGAGGATGCTCGGCCGGGAGATCGGCCTCGCCGCCTTCGGCGAGAACCTCTCCACCCGGGGTGTCACCGAGGAGGACGTCCACCTAGGGGACGTCTGCCGGCTCGGGGGGGCGGTGGTGCAGGTGAGCCAGCCGCGACGCCCCTGCTACAAGCCCGCCTGGCGCCACGGTGTCCGGAACATCGCCCTCCTCACCCAGCAGAGCGGGATGACCGGCTTCTACCTGCGGGTCCTGGAGGAGGGAGAGGTGAGAGCCGGCGACGCACTCCTCCTGCTGGACCGTCCGCCGGGGACCGTGAGCGTGGAGGAGGCGAACAGGGTCATGCACCGGGACCGGGACGATGCGGAGGGGATCGAAAACCTTTTGTCCTGCCGCTGGGTACCGACCTCCTGGCGGAGGGACCTCCGCCGCCGGCTCGCCGGGATGGAGGAGGACGCCGCGCGGAGAGGCTCGAAGGGCCCGTCTGAACCAGGACCTTGCCAGCCGGGGACTGCGGCCTCAGAATAAGGTCCGCCCGAGAGAAGACGTGGAGGTGAGATGAGCCGGCCCAGCCAGACGATATACCTGGAGAAGACGAGCCCGCCGATGATGTTCAACGCCGGGGACGGCTTCCACTACGAGAAGCTGCCCGAGGGCACCCGCGTCATCTACGCCCCGGGACCGCTGGAGCCGCTGCCCGACGAGAACGTCGCCATAGAGCGCGCGCTGCTCTCCCCGCTGGAGATGGAGCCTTTGCACGAGCTTCTACACCCCGGCATGAAGCTCACCATCGCCTTCGACGACATCTCGCTGCCCCTGCCGCCGATGCAGCAGCCCGACATAAGGCAGCTCGTCATCGAGAAGGTGCTCGAGAAGGCCTACGCCAGGGGGGTCGAGGACATACACCTGATCGCGGCGCTGGGGCTCCACCGCAGGATGACCCGCAAGGAGCTCGAGCACTGCCTGGGCAAGAAGATAATAAGCGCCTTCTACCCCGAGAGGCTCTACAACTACGACGCCGAAGACCCGGAGGGCAACGTCCCGATAGGGAAGACCGAGAAGGGCGAGGAGGTCGTCGTGAGCCGCCGGGTCGCCGAGAGCGACCTGCTCGTCTACGTCAACATCAACTACATCCCGATGGACGGCGGGCACAAATCGGTGCACACCGGGCTCTCGCCCTACGCCTCGATCCGCCACCACCACAACCCCGAAACCCTGCACCACAGCCGCTCCCTGATGGACCCGCCCAACTCCGCACTGCACGCCTCCGTCGCGCGGATGGGGCGCCTCTTCGAGGAGCACGTCAGGGTCTTCCACATCGAGACGACCCTCAACAACGCAGCCTTCCCGCCCGTCTTCGACTTCATGGAGAAGCCCGAGCACGAGTGGAGCCCCATCACGAAGGCCAACTTCCTGGCCAACCACGCCGCCACGAAGAGGCTGCCGAACGCGATCCCGCACCGCATCTTCCACTCCATAAAAGCCCCCCACCGCATGACGAGCATCCAGGCCGGGGCCACGGAGCCGGTGCACGAGAGGACCCTCGAGAACTGCCACCGCCAGCAGCTCGTCCCCGTCGAGGGGCAGGCCGACGTGCTCTTGATGGGCATACCCTACCTCGGCCCGTACAACGTGAACTCCATCATGAACCCGCTGCTCGTATTCAACATGCTCCTCGGCTACCTCTTCAACCTCTACAGGGGCAAGCCGCTGGTGCGAAAGGGCGGGGTCCTCATCGGCACCCACCCCATGCCGGAGCAGTTCCACAAGATCCACCACCCGGCCTACCTGGACCTCTACAACGAGGCGTTCTCCGAGACCCACGACATCCGCGAGATCGCCCGCCGCTACGAGGAGAAGTACGCGACCGACCCCTGGTACCGCACCCTCTACCGCAACTCCTACGCCTACCACGGCGCCCACCCCTTCACCGTCCTCTACTGGGGCGCCCACGCCCTCGACCATCTGGGGGACGTGATCGTGGTCGGCGCGAACCCGAACGCCGCCTCCCGCATGGGCCTGAGGCGCGCGGACACCATCGCCGAGGCGCTTGAGATGGCGGAGGACACCGTCGGGCCGAGCCCCGAGATCACCTACATGCACCTGCCGCCGCTGTTCATGTGCGAGGTGAGCTGATCCCGGTGGGGTGAGGATGAGCAAGACGCACGAGGTCTTCAACCAGGTCCCACCCCTCGTCGACTACGACGCCTCCGACGACCCGGCGCTGCTCGAGGCGCTGCGCCGCGAGGGTGCAGGAGAGGCGGAGGTGCGCAAGCTGGGCCGGCTCGTCGGATCGGCCCGCATCCAGGAGCTTGTGCGCCTGGCGAGCGAGTACCCGCCAGTCCTCCACACCCACGACCGCTACGGCCACCGCATCGACGAGGTCGAGTACCACCCGGCGTGGCACGAGCTCATGCGCACGGCGGTCTCGCTCGGTCTCTCGGGAGGGCCGTGGCGCGACCCCGTCCCCCGCGCCCACCTCGTGCGCGCGGCGAAGTACCTGGTCTGGGCGACGCAGCCCGAGCAGGGCAACTGCTGCCCCGTGACGATGACCTACGCCGCCGTTCCGGCCCTGCGCTCCGAGCCGGAACTCGCCGGACGCCTCGAGCCCCTCCTCACCTCCCCCGAGTACGAGTTCGGCCTCCGGCCCCCGGAGGAAAAACGCGGCCTCGTCTGTGGGATGGCGATGACCGAGAAGCAGGGCGGCTCCGACGTGCGGGCCAACACCACCCGCGCCGAGCCCGCGGGCGACGGGACCTACCGCCTGACCGGCCACAAGTGGTTCTGCTCGGCGCCGATGAGCGACGTCTTCCTCGTCCTGGCGCAGGCCCCGGGAGGGCTCACCTGCTTCCTCCTGCCGCGCGTCCTGCCCGGCGGGGAGCGCAACCGCATGCACCTGCAGCGGCTCAAGGACAAGCTCGGCAACCGCTCCAACGCCTCCGCCGAGGTCGAGTACGACGGCGCGGTCGCCTGGCGCGTCGGGGAGGAGGGGCGCGGCGTGCGCACCATCATCGAGATGGTCAACGTGACCCGGATGGACTGCGTCATCGGCGCGGCGGGCGGGATGCGCTGGGGGCTGCACCAAGCCGTCCACCACGCCCGCCACCGCAGGGCGTTCGGCCGGCGTCTCGTCGAGCAGCCCCTGATGCGCAACGTGCTCGCTGACCTCGCAGTCGAGTCCGAGGCCGCGACCACGCTCGCTCTGCGGCTCGCCGGGTCGATGGACCGCGCGCTCGGCGGCGACGCCGCCGAGGCGGCGTTCGGGAGGCTCGCCATCCCCGTCTCCAAGTACTGGGTAACCAGGCGCTGGTCCGCCCACGCGGTCGAGTGCCTGGAGTGCCTCGGGGGCAACGGCTACGTGGAGGAGTCCGGGATGCCGCGCCTCTACCGCGAGTCGCCCCTCTACAGCATCTGGGAGGGCTCGGGCAACGTCGCCGCGCTCGACGTGCTGCGCGCCATGACCCGCGAGCCCGCGAGCGTCGAGGCGTTCTCCGCCGAGCTCGAGGCCGCCTCCGGCGCCGACCGCCGGCTGGACGGAGCGGTGCGCGCGCTGCGACGCGAGCTCGCCCGCCCGGAGGAGGTGGAGCTGCGCGCCCGGGGGCTCGTCGAGCGCATGGCGCTCGCGCTGCAGGGGGCCCTCCTCGTCCGGTACTCCCACCCGGCCGTCGCCGACGCCTTCTGCGCCTCCCGGCTCGCCGGGGATTGGGGGCACGCCTTCGGCACCCTCCCGGCCGGGCTTGACCTCGACCCCATCCTGAGCCGCGCCCTTCCCGAGACCGCCGGGCCCGCGCTCTGAGCGTGGCGGGAGGATGGATTCCCGCTATCTGGGAATCCGCGTTGCGTGAGGCTGGCACCCGGAGTAGCATGGTGGAGCCTGAAGGGCTGGGGAAAGGAAGATCTCGACGGACCGGCTGGTGTGTGGACCAGGACACCGCGGGGCGACCGTTTCGCCGGGCGCTGCGCCCGTACGCCACAACGGAGTCCTCGGAAGCTGCGGGGCCTCTGGGCGGGCCCGGTTTCGTCGTGCCCCGGCAACGGGCTGAACAAGCGTGGGAGTCTCTCGGGGAAAAGGAGGTAAGCCGTGAAAGCGGTCGTGTACAAGGGACCCTTCGAGGTCGCCGTGGAGAACGTGGAGGATCCAAGGATACAGGATCCCAACGACGTGATCGTCAGAATCACCTCGACCTGCATCTGCGGGTCGGACCTGCACATGTACGAAGGACGCACGGCAGCCGAGCCGGGGATCGTCTTCGGGCACGAGAACCTGGGCATCGTCGAGGAAGTCGGTCCCGGCGTAGCCTCGCTGCAGGTGGGCGACCGGGTGGTGATGCCGTTCAACGTCGCCTGCGGGTTCTGCCGCAACTGCCAGCGGGGCTACACCGGCTTCTGCCTGACGGTCAACCCCGACCCGGGCTTCGCCGGCGGGGCCTACGGGTACGTCGCGATGGGGCCGTACATGGGCGGGCAGGCCGAGTATCTGCGGGTGCCCTTCGCGGACTTCAACTGTCTCAAGCTCCCGCCCGGCGACGAGCACGAGGCCGACTACGCGCTCCTCGCCGACATCTTCCCGACCGGATACCACGGCACCGAGCTCGCCGACGTTAAGCCCGGTGAGACGGTCGCGGTCTTCGGGGCCGGGCCGGTCGGCCTGATGGCGGCCTACAGTGCGATGATCCGCGGCGCCGATCGGGTCTTCGTCGTCGACCGGGTCAGGGAGCGGCTGGAGAAGGCCGAGCAGATAGGCTGCATCCCGGTCAACTTCGACGAGGTCGACCCGGTCGAGTACATCAAGGATCAGACGCCGGGCAACCGGCTCTCGACCCTCTCGGTCGACAACGAAGCCAACCGCGGGGTTGACAAGGGGATAGACGCCGTCGGGTACCAGGCCCACGCCCGCGGCGGCGAGCGCGAGGAGCCAGCGGTGGTCCTGAACACCCTCATCGAGTGCGTCAGGCCTACCGGCGCGCTGGGCGTCCCCGGCCTCTACGTCCCCTCCGACCCGGGTGCGCCGGACGACGCCGCCAAGCGGGGACAGCTTTTGGTCTCCATCGGGCGGATGTTCGAGAAGGGGCTGCGGATGGGCACCGGGCAGTGCAACGTCAAGCGCTACAACCACTACCTGCGCGATCTGATCACCTCGGGGCGCGCCGAGCCTTCGTTCGTGGTCTCCCACGAGGTGCCGCTGGAGGAAGCCCCCGACGCCTACCAGAAGTTCGACAAGCGCATCGACGGATACACCAAGGTCATCCTCAAGCCCGGCTCGTAGCCGACGCCGCGGAGTGTGTGAAGGGGGCGGCCCCTACGGGCCGCCCCCTCCTTCTGCTATCATTGGCTCTCGTGAAGGTGAGGCTCACGCGGGAGGTGAGGGATCTCGGCGGGAACGTCTACGCCGAGGGATCTCTCGTCGAGGTCAGGGCGGCCAGGGACGGCAAGCTCGAGGTCGTCGGCGCGCACTTCCTGCCCCTCTCCGACGAGGAGTGGGAGCCTCACCTGAGCGAAGAAGATCTCGGGCGGCTTCTCGGGAGCTAGGGTCTTGGCCTACACGGAGAGGGCGAGCGTGGTGAAGGTGCGCGAGGCGCTCGAGGAGCGGGGTGTGGAAGCGGAGCTCGTCGAGCTCGAGGAGACCGCGCGCAGCGCCCGCGAGGCCGCCGCCGCGCTCGGCCGCAGGGTCGAGCAGATCGTGAAGTCTCTGGTCTTCAGGGGGAAGAGAAGCGGCCGGCCCCTGCTCGTCCTCGCCGGTGGGGCGAACCGGGTGGACGAGAAGCGGGTGTCGGCGCTCTTCGGAGAAGAGCTCGAGAAGGCGGACGCCGACTTCGTGCGCGGGGAGACTGGCTTCTCCATCGGCGGTGTGCCGCCGGTCATCCCCGGTGGCCAGCCGCCGACCATCCTCGACGAGGATCTGCTCGAGGAGGACGAAGTATGGGCCGCGGCCGGACACACCCACGTGGTCTTCGGGCTGCATCCGGAGGAGCTCCTCCGGATCACCGGCGCGAAGGCGGCCAGGGTCAGCAGGAGATAGGGCGCGTTTTGCGAAGCCTATCACCTTTGTCTCCCGCACCTTCCTGCTAATATCTCGGGGTATGGAGAAGGCTCCGGAGAACGGGCGGCCCAACCCGCTGCGGGACTGGCTCGCATGGAAGAGGCGCAGCCGGGTGAACAAGACCATGTTCGTCGTCTCGCTCGCGGTCGCCGCCTTCGTAACGGCGGCGTTTGCCTGGGCGATAGCATTCCCCGCCCCCGGGGACTTCGCCCGCTACCTCACGTTCTACTGGATCTGGGGTCTTTGCGCCGTCGGGATAATGACCGGGCTCGTCGAGTACAGGACGCGACCGGTGCGCCGGGGCGGGAACTCCTGGGGCGAGCTTTTCATCCTGTTCTACCTGGGGGCTCTCCTCATCGCCACCCGCGCCATAAACCTCTTCCTGTTCCACGGCTAGCTCCCTTATACTCTCCTCCGACCGGCTGTCAGAATCAGGAGGAGCCTTTGAGATGATGCTCGAGGGGAAGGTCGCCGTGATCACCGGGGCCGGGAGCGGCATAGGGCGGGCCACCGCGCGCAAGTTCGCCGCCGAGGGCGCGAAGGTCGTCGTCGCCGAGCTGGACGAGGAGAGGGGGGAGGCCGCGGCCCGCGACGTGCGGGAGTCCGGCGGCGAGGCCCTCTTCGTTCGCACGGACGTCTCGGAGTTCGACCAGGTCGAGGCCGCTGTCGAGAGGGCGGTAGAGGAGTACGGGACGCTGGACGTCATGTTCAACAACGCCGGCATCGGGCACTACGCCCCGCTTCTGGAGCACGAGCCCGAGCACTACGACCGGGTGGTGAAGGTCAACCAGTACGGTGTCTACCACGGCATCCTCGCCGCCGGCAGGAAGATGGCCGAGCTGGAGAACCCCGGCGTGATCATCAACACCGCCTCCGTCTACGCGTTCCTCGCCTCTCCCGGCGTGATCGGCTACCACGCCTCCAAGGGCGCGATAAAGATGATGACCCAGGCCGCCGCGCTCGAGCTCGCCCGCTACGGCATACGGGTCGTCGCGATCGCCCCGGGCGGGGTGGACACCCCGATCATCCAGGGATACAAGGACATGGGGCTGGACGAGGAGCTCGCCCGCGGTCAGATGCGCCGCAGGATACTGACCCCGGAGCAGATCGCCGACGCCGTCGCCCTGCTCGCCACCGACGAGGCCGACGCGATAAACGGCTCGGTGGTGATGGTCGACGACGGCTACGCGGAGTTCAAGTAGCTTCGATCTCGATTACGGTCTCCCCGGGCCGCTCCCCGAGCTGCACGAGGAGCCTCCCGTCTCCGGTTCGGAACCCCCGCTCCTCGCCGTCCACCCTGACCTCGCGTACCTCCCCCGCGCCGCGCACGTCGAGGAGCACCTCCCGCGGTCCCGGCTCGTAGGAGCCCTCGCGCTCCCCGAGCCGGACGGTCGTGCGCCCGCCGGCGCCCTCGCAGGAGATCCTCCGCCGGGCGTAGACGCCCTCCTCGTAGCCGAAGCCGTCGCCCTCGTCCTCGTAGAGCGTCGTCGAGCCCGATCCGTCGGCCGCGTGGATCAGGAGCGTCAGCGGGTCCTCCGGCGAGCGCTCGCCGGTGTGGCTGATCTCCGGCCCGAGCGGGAGGGGGTGGTTCGCCCTCACGTAGAGCGGCGGCTCGCCGAGCGGGGCGCGGGCGAGGACGTCGGCCGGCCCCTCGATGCGCTCGCCGCTCCAGAGGTGGAACCAGGCGCCCTCCGGCAGGTAGACGTGGCGGTGAGAGGCGCCGCGACGGGTGATGGGGGCAGCGAGCAGGGCGCTCCCGAGCATGAACTCGTCGTCGGTGGTACGGGTGCGCCCGTCCTCGGGGAACTCGAAGAAGAGCGGACGCAGGATCGGCGCGCCGGTGCGGTGGCACTCCTCGAAGAGCGAGTAGAGGTAGGGCAGCAGGCGGTAGCGCAGCTTGATCATCCTGCGGCACACCGACTCGTAGGGCTCGCCGAAGACCCACGGTTCCTGCTCGCGGGTGCCCTTAGCCGAGTGGTTGCGGCAGAACGGCTGCAGCACCCCGAACTCGGTGAAGCGCGCGAGAAGCTCCCCGTCGCAGTCGTCGCCGAAGCCTCCGATGTCCACCCCGGCCCAGGCGACCCCGGAGAGACCCATGTTCTGCAGCTGGGGCATCGCCATCCACAGGTGCTCCCACCACGAGGAGTTGTCCCCGGTCCACTGCAGCGCGTGTCGCTGCACCCCGGCGTAACCCGAGCGGGTGATCACGAACGGGCGCTCCTCCGGGCGCAGCCTCAACAGCCCCTCCCGTGTCGCCCGCGCCATCAGCATCCCGTAGGCGTTGTGGACCTCGCCGTGCTCCCTCGGCCTTCCCCCACCCGGGTGTACGACCTCGGGCGGCATCGTAGACTGGCGGGGGATGCCCAGCGAGGGTTCGTTCATGTCGCACCAGATGCCGGCGACCCCGGCGTCCACGAGCGCCCGGTGTTTCTCGCCCCACCACGCCCTGACCCCGGGGTCGGTGAAGTCCGGGAAGGCGCACACCCCTGGCCAGACGACGTTGCGGTACTCCTCCCCGTCAGGTGCGAGGCAGAAGAAGCCCTTCTCCCGGCCCTCGCGGTAGACCGGGTAGTCCCCGTCGACCTTCACGCCGGGGTCGACGATCGTGACGACGCGGAAGCCGTCCTCCGCCAGGTCGGAGATGAGCTTCTCAGGGGTGGGGAACTTCTCCTCGTCCCAGGTGAAGACCCTGAAGCCGTCCATGTAGTCTATGTCCAGGTAGAGGACGTCGCAGGGGATGTCCCGCTCGCGGAACTCCCGCGCCACCTCGCGCAGCCTGGTCTCGGGCTCGTAGCTCCAGCGGCTCTGCTGGTAGCCCAGAGCCCACAGCGGCGGCATCGGCGTCCTTCCGGTGAGCGCGGTGTAGCGCTCGACGACGTCGCGTGGCGCTGGTCCCGCGAGGACGTAATAGACGAGGTCGCCTCCGTCCGCCTCGTAGGCCACGAGCTCTCCGTCCTCCTTCGCCAGGTCGAGGACGGAGCGGCGCGGGCTGTCCAGGAAGAGGCCGTAGGACCCCCCTCCCCGCAGCGAGAGGTAGAACGGGATCGAAGAGTAGAGGTTGCTGAGCGCCGCGGTGTGCCCGAGCGGCGGGTCGACGTTCCAGAAGATCTGCCGAGAGCCGGTCTTCTCCAGGCCGCCGGTGCGCTCGCCGCAGCCGAAGAAGCGCTCTCCCTCCTCCCGCCGCTTGTACAGCCGGAGCCTGCCGTCCCGGAGGGTGCCCATCCCGAGCCTCGCGTCGTCCGCGGCGAAGGGTCTGCCCGAGTCATCGGCGAAGCCCACCCGCAGCGGATCGAGCGAGACGTGCGCCTCGAGGTCCCCGGCGCGCAGGACGATCCCGCCTTCCGACTCCCGCAGTTCGGTGGCCGGTGGATCGCACGCTCCCTCCACGACGGCCCAGGAGCCGTACTCCACCGGGTGTCCCCCCGGGAACATCCCGACCCGGAAGATGCCGGGGGCTGGCGCGGACACCTCCACCGTCGTATCTCCGCACCGCAGCCGTACGCCGCCCTTCTGGCCATCCGTCATTTCCGCCCGCCCCAGCGGGCGATAGCCCTCCTCGAAGGGCGTCTTGAACCTCTCCGGTTCCTCGAACAAGCCTCCTCCTCTCAGAGATCCACGTCGCGACCGAGGTTTTGCTCCAGCGCCCGGTCGTAGACCAGCCGGGCCGTCGCGACGTCCTCGAGCGCTATCCCCTGGCTGACGAAGAGCGTCACGTCCTCCGGGCCGCGCCGGCCCCGGATGCGTCCGGCGACGACCTCCGAGAGCTCGTGCACGGCCTCCGGGAAGAGGACGCCGGTGTCCAGCGAGGGAAGGAGGCTCCCGGCTTCTAGTCCGATCTCTTCGCGGGAGTCTATGCACACCAGGCTCGAGCGACGGACCGTGTCGCGGTCGATCTCGCTCTTGTACAGGAAGTTCGAGCCGGCGGCGTTGACGTGGGATCCGGGGGAGAGCCACTCGCCGCGCAGCACCGGCTCGCGGGAGGAGGTGATCGTGACCACGATGTCCTGAGCGGCGGGCTCCTCGGCGGAGGAGACCGGCTCGACCTCGAGGCCCGTCCTCTCGCTCATCCTCTCGGCGAACGCCCGGCGCGACTCCCCGGTTCTGCTGTAGACGACGACGCGCTCCAGATCACGCACGCAGGCTATCGCCTCGAGCTGGGCCTCGGCCTGCCAGCCCGCCCCGTAGATGCCGAGCGTCCTGGCGTCCGGCCGGGCGAGGTACCGGGTGGCCACCGCGCTCGCCGCTCCGGTGCGCATCTGCCCCAGCCGGTCGGCCTGGACGATCGCGAGCAGCTCGCCGGTCGAGGCGTCGAAGAGCATCACGTAGAAGCGTGCCCCGGAGCGCGAGATCGAGTAGGCCTTCAGGCCCATCGACCCCATCTCGGGTGCGCCGGCGAACATCACGTTCAGGCCGCTCGAGGGCGTCATCACCCGGCGGCGGGCGTGGTTCGTCGCCAGGCCCCCGGCCTGCTGCCGGAAGGCCTGCTCGACGGACTCTATCACGCTCGGGAAGTCGAGCACGCTCTCGACGTCGGATTCGGTGAGGAGCAGGGTCAAAGCGCCCCTCCTTCCCCACCTGCTAAAATTCTCCTGGCGATGCGGGTTCTCGTCCTGGACAACTACGACTCCTTTACCTACAACCTCGTGCAGTACCTCGGCGAGCTGGGCGCAGGCGAGGTGGTCGTCCGCCGCAACGACGAGATCTCACCCCGCGAAGCCCTGGCCCTCCATCCGGATAGGATAGTAGTCTCGCCGGGACCGTGCACGCCGGACGATGCCGGGATCTCCGTCGATCTCGTGCGGGAGGCGGCCGGAGAGGGCGTGCCGCTGCTCGGGGTCTGCCTCGGGCACCAGGCGATAGGCCGGGCGTTCGGGGCCGAGGTCGTCCGGGGCGAGCCGGTGCACGGCAAGACCTCGCGCATCCTGCACGACGGCGAGGGGGTCTACCGGGGGCTAGAACAGGGCTTCACCGCGACCCGCTACCACTCACTCGTCATCGAGCCCTCCTCGGTGCCGGGGTGCCTCGTGGTGACCTCGCGCACGGAAGACGGCGTGATCATGGGTGTGCGCCACCGGGGATCCCCCGTGGAGGGTGTCCAGTTCCACCCCGAGAGCGTGCTCACCGGGAGCGGCAGAAGACTCCTCTCGAATTTCCTGTTGGACGATTAGTGCTTCGCGATACGTTGCGCACCCTGGCATCAGGCGGCACCCTCTCCGAGGGGGAGGCCGAGCGGGCGCTCGAGACGGTGATGGAGGGGGTGGCCTCCGAGGCGGCGACCGCGGCGCTCCTCACAGCGCTCAGGTTGCGGGGGGAGACTGTCGACGAGATCGTGGGCTTCGCCCGGGCGATGCGCCGTTTCGCCCAGAAGGTAGAGGCCCCGCCGGAGGTGGTGGACACCTGCGGCACCGGTGGGGATGCGAAGGGCACGATCAACGTCTCCACCGCCGCGGCTTTCGTCGCGTGCGGGGCTGGGGTGAAGGTCGCCAAGCACGGCAACCGGGCCGCGACCAGCCGCTCGGGCTCGGCCGACGTGCTGGAGGCCCTGGGGGCGGAGATAGAGCTCTCCCCGGGGCAGGTCTCGCGCTGCATCGCCGAGACCGGCATCGGGTTCATGTTCGCCCGCACCCACCACCCGGCGATGCGATACGTGGCCCCGGTTCGGGCGGAACTGCCGTTCCGCACGGTCTTCAACCTGCTCGGCCCGCTGACCAACCCGGCCGGGGCGAGGCGTCAGCTCGTCGGGGTCTTCAGCCGCGAATACCTGAGGCCGGTCGCCGAGGCGCTGCTCCGGCTCGGGGCCGAGCGGGCGCTGGTGGTGCACGGCTCGGACGGGATGGACGAGATCACGCTGTGCGGCGAGACGTTCGTCGCCGAGGTCGGAGATGACGGGATAAGGGAGTACGAGATCTCGCCGGAGGACTTCGGGATGGAGGTGCGTGGGCCCGACGCCCTTTTGGGCGGCGACGCCCACCTGAACGCCCGCATCCTGCGCGACGTGCTCTCGGGCGAGGAGAGGGGGGCGGCGCGCGAGGTGATCCTGCTCAACGCCGGCGCCGCTATATACGTCGCCGGGCTCTGTCCGGACCTCGCCTCCGGGGTTCGCATCGCGGCCAAGTCGGTCGACGGAAGGGAGGCGCTCTCGGCGCTCGAGAGCTTCGTGCGCACGACCCGCCGCCTCGCCGGGGGTGTCCTGTGAGGGGTAGCGTCCCGAGCATACTCGGAGCCCTCGCGGAGGTGGCGCGCGAGCGTGCCGCGCAGCTCAGGAGGAGCGCGGACCTGGACATCCTCTACGAGGAGGCGCTGCGCTTCGAGAAGAGGCCCTTCGCCGCCGCGCTCGAGGCCCCCGGCGTCTCGGTGATAGCCGAGGTCAAACGGGCCTCGCCCTCTGCCGGGGACATCCGGGAGCTCGACCCGGCCGGGTGGGCGGAGCGCTACGAGCGGGAGGGGGCGAGATGCCTCTCGGTGCTCACCGAGCCTTCGAGGTTCCGGGGTTCGATGCTCGACCTGGACGCGGCGCGCGAGAGGACGGGCCTGCCGGTTTTGCGCAAGGACTTCACGGTGGACGAGGCGCAGGTCATAGAAGCGGCGACCCGCGCGGATGCGGTGCTCCTCATCGTCGCGCTCTTCAGGGACGCGAAGACGCTCTCGCGTTACGTCTCGCTCGCCGGGGAGCTCGGCCTCGCCGCGCTCGTCGAGGTGCACGACGAGCGGGAGGCCTCTCTCGCGCTCGAGGCCGGGGCCGGGATCGTAGGGGTCAACAACCGCGACCTCAGGGACTTCTCGGTGGATCTCGCGACGACCGAGAGGCTCGCCCCGCTGCTCGGGGACGTCGTGCTGGTCGCCGAGAGCGGGGTGAGGGAGGTCGCCGATGCCCGCCGGCTGCGCGACGCCGGGGCGGACGCGGTGCTCGTCGGCGAGGCGGCGGTGCGCGACCCGTCGCTGGTCCGCAGGATCTCCTCGATGCCGTGGTAGGCGAGGGGCCGCACCCAGGCTTCGTCCACCGCTTCATCGGCGGGAGGGGCGGATCCGGCGTGACGCTGCTCCTGCTGCACGGCACCGGGGGGGACGAGAGCGACCTGATCCCGCTCGGCAGAGAGCTCGCGCCCGGCGCCTCGCTGCTCTCGGTGCGGGGGAAGGTGCTCGAGAACGGCCTGCCGCGCTTCTTCCGGAGGCTCGCCGAGGGGGTCTTCGACCAGGAGGATCTTCGCCTGCGCACGCGCGAGCTCGCCGCCTTCGTCGGGGAGGCCTCCCGGGAGTACGGCTTCGACCCTTCCCGGGTCGTCGCAGTCGGCTACTCCAACGGGGCGAACGTCGCCGCGAGCGTCATGTTGAGATGCCCGCAGACCCTGCGCGCCGCGGTGCTGCTGCGCGCGATGGTCCCCTTCGAGCCGCGGGAGTTGCCGGACCTCTCCAGCCGGAGCGTCTTCCTCTCCGCCGGCAGGTTCGACCCGATGATCCCACGCGGGAGTACCTCCCGGCTCGCGGAGATCCTGCGGGAGGCGGGGGCGGAGGTGGAGCTGCGCTGGCAGGAGGCCGGGCACGGGCTTACTCGCGCCGAGATCGAGGAGGCCGGGGTGTGGCTGCGCGATGGGGTAATATCCCGTATCGAGGGCGAGCGAGAGGGGTGAGCGAGATGCAGCTGGGCGGGATACACCACGTGACGGCGGTCACGGCGAACGCCTCCGGGAACGTCGCTTTCTACACCGGCGTTCTCGGGATGCGGCTCGTCAAGAAGACCGTCAACCAGGACGACGTCTCGGCGTACCACCTGTTCTACGCCGACGAGATCGGACGCCCCGGCACCGAGATGACGTTCTTCGACTGGTCCTTCGCCGCCCCGCATCGGCCCGGAGCGGGCCTCGTCTCGGCGACGGCCTTCCGGGTCTCGGGACGGGAGGCGCTCGGGTGGTGGGCCGAACGCCTCGAGGAGCATGGCATCTCCCCCAGTGAGGTGCGCGAGCGGGAGGGACGGGCGGTGCTCCCGTTCACCGACCCCGAGGGGCAGAGCCTGGAGCTGGTCGACGATACGGGGGGCGGCACCGAGCCCGGCGTGCCGTGGGAGAAGAGCCCGGTGGAGGCCTCGCGCGGCATCCGGGGGATCGAGGGGGTGAGCCTCGCGCTCTCTGAGCTCGGGCCGACGCTGGAGCTGATGACCCGGGTCATGGGTTTCCGCAGGGCGGCGGAGCACACGGAGGACTCTCACCGGGTGGTGACGCTCGAGGTCGGTCCCGGAGGGCCGGGGACTGAGGTGCGGCTGGTCGAACGCCCCGATCTCGCGCGCCACCGCAGGGTGGGTGCTGGTGGCGTGCACCACGTGGCCTTCCGGGCTCCGGACGAGGAAGAGCACGCCGCCTGGCGCGAGAGGCTCGCGCGGGCGGGCCTGGGGGTCACCCCGGTCATAGACCGCTACTACTTCCGTTCGATCTACTTCCGCGAGCCCGGTGGGGTCCTCTTCGAGATCGCGACCGACGGCCCCGGCTTCGCGGTGGACGAGGACCCGGATCACCTGGGCGAGCACCTCTCGCTCCCTCCGTTCCTGGAGCCTCATCGCCGGGAGATAGAGGCGGGGCTCGTCCCGCTCGAGACCGCAGTTCGGAAGGGTGCCTCCTGAGATGGTCCTGGTGAAGATCTGCGGGATCACCGGCGTCGAGGACGCGCTGGCCGCCGCCGGAGCGGGCGCGGACGCCGTCGGGTTCGTCTTCGCCGAGAGCCCGCGACGCGTCGGGGTGGAACGGGCGCGGGAGATCTCCTCCGCGCTGCCCGGCGGCATCCTGAAGGTCGGGGTCTTCGTGAACGAGGAGCCGGGGAGGATCCTCGAGATCGCGGAGTCGGTCGGGCTCGACCTCGCGCAGCTCCACGGCGACGAAGGGCCCGGGGAGATCCAGGAGCTCCGCCGGGGCGACCTCGGTGTGATGAAGGCCATCCGGGTGCGCGACGCCGCCTCCCTCGCGGTGATGGGCTCCTGCCCGGCCGACTTCTTCCTGCTCGACGCGTACGACGGGGTGGCGCGGGGAGGGACCGGGAGGACGTTCGACTGGGAGGTGGCCAACGAGGTGAGGGGCTGTGCTAACATCTTCGTCTCAGGGGGGCTCTCGCCGGAGAACGTGCGGGAGGCGGTCGAGCTCTTCCGCCCGTACGGCGTGGACGCCTCGAGCTCACTCGAGGAGAGGCCCGGCAAGAAGAGTGGTGAGCGCATCCGGAGGTTCGTAGGTGCAGCAAAAGGCTGGCGGTGAAGAGGTGAGGGCCGGGTACTTCGGCCCCTACGGCGGCAGGTACGTGCCGGAGACGCTCATCCACGCGCTGGAGGAGCTCGAGGAGGCCTACGAGCGCTACAGGACCGACCCCGAGTTCGTGGAGGAGCTCGACTCCCTCTCCCGGGACTTCGTCGGCCGGCCGACGCCGCTGATGTTCGCCGCCCGGCTCACCAGGACGTGGGGCGGGGCGAACGTGTGGTTCAAGCGCGAGGATCTGGCGCACACCGGGGCGCACAAGATCAACAACGCCCTCGGTCAGATCCTGCTCGCCGATCGGATGGGCAAGAGGAGGATCATCGCGGAGACCGGGGCGGGCCAGCACGGGGTGGCGACGGCGACGGTGGCGGCCATGTACGGCAAGGAGTGCGTCGTCTACATGGGCGAGAAGGACACCGTCCGCCAGCGGCTCAACGTGGTGCGGATGGAGCTTCTGGGGGCGAAGGTCGCGCCGGTCGGGAGCGGGTCGAAGACGCTCAAGGACGCGGTGAACGAGGCGATAAGGGACTGGGTCACGAACGTCGAGGACACCCACTACATCATCGGGAGCGTGGTGGGGCCGGCCCCCTACCCCAGGATCGTGCGTGACTTCCAGGCGGTCATAGGGCGCGAGATAGAGGTGCAGTCGCGCGAGCGCTTCGGATCGGATCCGGACGCCATCGTGGCCTGCGTCGGGGCGGGCTCGAACGCGATCGGTGCGTTCTACCCGTTCATCGGGCGCGAGAACGTGCGGCTCGTAGGCGTCGAGGCGGCGGGGCGTGGCCTCGCCTCTGGGGAGCACGGGGCGTCGCTGGCCGAGGGGCGGCTCGGGGTGCTGCACGGCGCGAAGAGCTACGTGCTGCAGACCGGGGACGGGCAGGTGCGCGAGGCGCACTCGGTCTCGGCCGGTCTCGACTACCCGGCGACCGGACCCGAGCACGCCTACCTCAAGGACGAGGGTCTCGCCGAGTACGTGAGCGCGACCGACGAGGAGTCGCTCGCCGCCTTCGAGCTGTGCTCGAGGGTGGAGGGGATAATCCCGGCCCTGGAGACGGCGCACGCGATACATTACGCCGAGAAAGTGGCGAAGGAGCTCGGACCGGGGAAGAACCTGGTCGTGAACCTCTCGGGCCGCGGCGACAAGGACGTCGAGGAGGCGGCCAAGGCCCTCGCGGAGCGCGATGGACGGTAGCGGGAAGATAAGGGGGGCCTTCAGGAAGGGCAGGGCGGCGCTCATCCCCTACCTGACGGCCGGTTTCCCGACGCTCGAAGGGGCGCGGGAGGTCGGCGAGGCGTACGTCGAGGCCGGGGCGGACATCGTCGAGATCGGGGTGCCCTTCTCCGACCCGCTCGCGGACGGGCCCGTGATACAGGGGACGACCGCCCGCGCGATCGAGGAGGGGGCGAACCTCGACTACTGCCTCGATCTGGCGCGCGGTCTATCCTCGCGCGTGCCGGTCGTTTTTTTGATCTACTACAACGTGATCTTCGCCCGGGGTGTGGGGCGTTTTCTGGAGGAGGCGGCGGACGCCGGGGTGGCGGGGCTCGTGGTCCCGGACCTGCCGGTGGACGAGTTCGGGGACTTCGGCAGGCTCGCTGCAGAGCGAGGGGTGGCGGTGTGTCCGCTCGCGGCCCCGACCTCGACGGACGAGCGTCTGGAGAAGATAGGCAGGGTCGCGACCGGGTTCGTCTACTGCGTCTCGGTCGCCGGGGTGACCGGCGAGCGGGAGAGGCTTCCAGAAGGGGCGCTCGCGCTGTTGCGGAGGGTGAAGGCGAAGAGCGGGGGTGCTCCCGTGGCGCTCGGGTTCGGGATCAGCTCCGCGGAGGCCGCGGCGGAGGCGGCTGCGGAGGCCGACGGGGTCATCATCGGGAGCCGGCTGATGCGGCTCGTCGAGGAGGGCGGGGCGCGTGCGGCCGGGGAGTGGCTGCGCGGGATCCGGGAGGCTCTCGAGCTCGAGAGGGCGGGGGCCGGCGATTAGGCACTGGCTGAGCAAACGGAGGGAGTACTCCCGCAGCGCCCCCGAGACCGAGAGCGGTCTCGGGCAGATAAACGGTGTCTTCACCAAGTGCAGGGGGTGCAAGAAGCCCGTCTACGAGGAGGACCTCAAGAGCCGCTTCAACGTCTGCCCCAACTGCGACTATCACTATCCGATCTCTGCGCCGGAGAGGATAAAGCTGCTCGCCGACCCGGGTAGCTTCACGGAGATGGCCCGGGAGATGCGGGCGGAGAATCTGCTCTCCTTCGAGGGCTACGAGGGGCAGCTCGAGAAGGCGCGGGAGAAGAGCGGGCTCGGTGAGGCGGTGGTCGCCGGGAGGGCCACTATCGGGGGCAGGCCCGTGGCGCTCGCGGTGATGGACTTCAGGTTCATCGGGGGGTCGATGGGGAGCGTCGTCGGGGAGAAGGTCGCCCTGACGATGGAGGCGGCGCTGGAGGAGGATCTCCCGCTCATCATCGTCTCCTCTTCGGGGGGGGCCAGGATGCAGGAGGGGATCTACTCGCTCATGCAGCTCGCCAAGACGAGCGTCGAGCTGGTCCGCTACACGCGGGAGCGCAAGAAGCCCTACGTCTCGGTCATCACCGACCCGACCTTCGGAGGGGTCACGGCCTCTTTCGCCACCGCGGCCGACGTGATCCTCGCCGAGCCCGGCGCCCGGGTGGGGTTCGCCGGGGCGCGGGTGATCGAAGGTGCGACCAAGGAGAGGCTGCCTGAGGGATTCCAGACCGCCGAGTTCCAGCGCGAGCACGGGATGGTCGACAGGATCGTGCACCGGCTCGAGCTCAGGGAGGATGTGAGGCGTCTTCTGGAGCTTCTCGCATGATCCTCGATTTCGAACGCCCGATAAAGGAGCTCGAGGACCGCATCCTGGAGCTGCAGCGGCTCGCCGGGGAGAGTGAGGAGCTGCAGGATGAGATCTCGAACCTGCAGCGAGCGCTCGAGACGGCTAGAAAACGCATCTACCTCAACCTCACCCCCTACCAGCGGGTTCAGATCTCCCGCCATCCCGAACGGCCGAACTTCCGGACCTACGTCGAGGCGCTGACGGAGGACTTCTACGAGCTCTCCGGAGACCGGCACTACGGGGAGGACGTCGCGGTCTCGGGAGGCCTCGCCCGGCTGAAGGAAGGTGGGCGCCGGGTGGTCCTGGTCGGGAACGACAAGGGCAGGGACGTGAAGAGCCGGGTTCGGACCAACTTCGGGATGGCGCACCCGGAGGGATACCGCAAGCTCCGGCGGCTCTACGCGCTCGCCGCCAGGTTCGGGCTCCCGGTCGTCTCGCTCGTGGATACGCCCGGGGCGTTCGCCGGGCGCGGGGCCGAGGAGAGGGGGCAGGCGTGGGCGATCTCGGAGGATCTTCTCGCGCTCGCCCGCTCGCCGGTGCCCGTCGTCTCGGTGATCACGGGCGAGGGAGGCTCGGGTGGCGCTCTCGCGATGTGCCTGGCGGACTACCTGGGGATACTCGAGAACTCTTACCTCTCGGTGATCGCCCCGGAGTCCTGCGCGTCGATCATCTTCCGGGACCCCTCTCGCGCCGAGGAGGCGGCGGAGGCGATGAGGATCACCGCGGAGGATCTCGCGGAGCACGGGATCGTGGACGAGGTGATCCCGGAACCCCTCGGAGGGGCCCACAAGGATCCTGCTCCGGTCGTCGAGGCGGTGGGGGGTGCGATCGGGCGGGCGCTGGAGAGGCTGGAGGGGATCGACCCCGCCGCGCTCTTCGAGATGCGCTACCGGCGCTACCGGGCGATCGGGGCCCCGAAGTCTCTCGAGGCCGGCAGGAACGGGCACCATACATCCCGCGGGCGCGATTAGCGATGGCTGACCGCCCCGTCTCCGGGTTGCCCTGTGCCCTCGAGTACCGGGCAGAGATCGAACGCCGGATGGGGAGACGTCCCCCGGCGGTCTTCCTCGACTACGACGGGACGCTCACCCCGATCGTCGATAACCCCGAAGAGGCCGTGATCTCCGGGAGCATGCGGGAGGTGGTGCGCTCGCTCGCCCGGCGCTGTCAGGTCTGCGTCGTGAGCGGGCGCGACCGCGGCGTCCTGCAGCGCCTGATGGGCCTCGAGGATCTCGTCGTCGCCGGCAGTCACGGCTTCGACATCTGGAGCCCCGAGAGGGGCGAGATCGGCCACGAGGCTTCAGCCGGGTACGAGGAGCTGATCGGGGAGGTGGAGGGCAGGCTGCGCGAGGAGCTCGGGGGGATCGGGGGCGTCGTGATCGAACCCAAGCGGGCCTCCGTCGCGGTCCACTACCGGCACGTCGCAGCTGAGGAGCGTCCCCGGGTGCGGGAGGTGGTCGATGCTCTCCTCGCTTCGCGTCCCGGGGAGCTGAAGGTGACGCCGGGCAAGATGGTCTACGAGGTGCAGCCGAACCTGGAGTGGGACAAGGGGCGGGCGGTGCTGTACCTGATCCAAACCCTCGGCCTCGAGGATTACTTCCCCATCTACCTGGGGGACGACGTGACGGACGAGGATGCCTTCCGGGCGCTCTCGGGGAGGGGGGTGGGGATCTACGTCGGGGAGCCGGACGACCCGGAGGCCACGGGCAGGACGACCGCGGCGGACTACCTGCTGCGCTCGGTGGACGAGGTGGAAAGGTTCCTGGACTCGCTCGCCCGCTAGCGCGCCACCACGCCGGCTTCTATCCCGGGCGTCCCTTCACCCGCTGCGCCCTTCACCGAGCGCCATCTCCCAGAACCTCCGCTCCAGATCGGCCACCTCCAGGAAGAGGGCGTCGGCCCGTTCGTCGGCCTCTCCGGTCGCGAGCGCCCGGTCTGCGGCCTCCTCGAGCGAGGCGACGAAGTCGGCGAACTCCGGGGTGCTCCAGTGCTCGACGAACTCCCGGTACCCGCAGGCCCCGGGGGAAGCGCCCCGCCACGCCTCGAGATAGGCGCGTTCCATCGCCCAGAGCGCGGTGAGCGCGGCCGGGTATGGCTCGTCGGCGAGGGCGCGCAGGAAGCGCAGGTAGGATTCGGTCGCGCGTTCGGGCCGGGCCGAGAGCGTGAGGTTCCTGCGGCGCGCCTGCTCCTCGAACCAACCCAGCTCCTCCTCCAGGGCGGCGATGCCGGACTCGAGGAGGTTTTGATCCCGGCGCGGAGCGCCCGGGAGGAGGCGGCGGAGAAGACCGAGCTCCCCCTCGACGAACATGTGGTCCTGAACGAGCCACCGCTCGAACGCCCCCTCTGGCAGGGTGCCGTCCCTCACACCTTCGAGGAAGGGGTGGCGGGTCGCGCCCTCCCACGCTCTGCTGTGGTTCCCGATGAGATCGCCCGCTTTCATGTCCGTCCTCCTGCGGTCTTCGCCTCTCGTCCGGTCTGGACTATCGAGACCGGTGTGTTCCCCGAGGGCGTTATCCGGAACGCTCTCACCTCGGGCTCCGTATCCGCGAGGGAGACGATCACGTGCGCCACGTCCGGGTAGAGCGCGAGCCGGCGGTCGCGGGGGGAGGGAGCGGCGGGGGTTCTCGGGTGGGAGTGGTAGGTCCCGAGGAGCTCGAGCCCCAGCCGCCGGACCTCGCGCATCGCCGTGAGCTGTGCCTCCGGCTCCATCTCGAACCGTGTCTCGGGGTTGAGGGAGACGTTCGGGATCGGATAGAGCCGCATCACCCTGCCCGCTTGCCCGGCGAGCAGGCCGCAGACCTCGCGCGGGGCATGCCCGCGGGCTTCTTCGAGGATCTCGCGCAGGATGGTCTCCGGCACCACGAGCTTCATCGCCGCTCCTCGAAACGCAGTGGGGAGAAGGGGGAGAGGTCGACCGCGGGTTGTTCCCCGAGCGCGAGCGCCGAGACCGCATCTCCGGTGATTGGGGCGAGGAGGACCCCGTTGCGGTAGTGCCCGGTGGCGATGAGGAGCCCCTCGGGTTCTCCCGCGGGCCCGATCAACGGCCTTCCGTCGGGGGTTCCGGGCCGGAGTCCTCCCCACGCTCCGGCGAAGGGTCTGCGGGCGAGGTGCGGGAGCAACCCGATGGCGGCCCCGGAGAGGCCGGCGACACCGCCGAGCGTGGGGCGGCGGTCGTGCGTGCCCGGCTCTTCGGTCGCCCCCACGATCACGCGGCCGTCCCGCTTGGGGACCAGGTAGCATTCCTCGTCCCACACGTTGGAGGTGATGGGCGGAGTGGTGGTCTCGACGGAGAGGATCTGCCCTTTCACCGGCGCCACCGGGAGCCGCACCCCGAGGGATCGGGTCAGGGGGCCGCTCGCCACCCCTCCGCAGACGACGACGCTCCCCGCTGCGATCTCCCTCCGGACCGTTCGGACGCCGGCGATCCTGTTTCTCTGGCGTATCAGTCCCGAGGCGGGCTCTCCCTCGGCGACCTCGGCTCTGTTGCGGGCAGCCGCGAGCGCGAGAGCGCGCACGAGCCTGGGGGAGTTCACCTGCCCGTCCTCCGGGAGGTAGAGGGCGCCGGAGATTCCGGCGGAGAGCGCGGGCTCGAGCTCGCGTACCTCTGCTCCGTCCAGCCACCGGGCGGAGAGCCCCGCCTCTCTCTGCCAGCGGAGCGTCTCGGAGAGGCTTTCGGCGTGCGCCTCGGAGAGGGCGACCCGCAGCGTCCCCTCCCAGATGTACTCCGCGTCGAGACCCGTCACCTCGTACAGCTCGGCTCCGAGTTTGCGGTGCATCTTCCGGCTCTCGAGGAGAAGGTCGAGGAAGGGGTCCGGACCGCGGGCTTCGGCCTGGGCGGCGAGCATCCCGGCCGCCGCCCCGGAGGCCCCCGACCCGACCGTCTCCGCCTCCAGCAGGACGACTCTTGCCCCGCGCCGGGCGGCGTGGTAGGCGACGGAGCACCCGACCACGCCGCCCCCGACCACGACGACGTCGGCGGATGGGTTCATCTCAGGAGCCGCTCCCGACCGGCACTCCCCGGGTCGGGCTCGAGGGAGCGGCGAGAGGTTTGGCCTCCATCCGTCCCGCGAGGTACGCCAGACGCCCGGCCTCCACCCCGCGGCGCATCGCTTCGGCCATGAGCGGGGGATCTCCGGCCCGGGCGATGGCGGTGTTGACCAGCACGGCGTCGGCGCCGAGCTCCATCGCGAGGGCGGCGTCGGAGGGAACGCCTATCCCGGCGTCCACTACGACCGGGACCGAGACCCGCTCGACTATGCGGCGGATGGAGGCCCAATCGGGCATGCCCTGCCCGCTGCCGATGGGCGAGGCCAGGGGCATCACGGTTGCCGCCCCGGCCTCCTCGAGCCGGAGGGCGGCGACGAGGTCCGGGCTGGTGTAGGGGAGGACGACGAAGCCCTCTTCCACGAGCACCTTCGTGGCCTCGACGGTCGCGGCGGTGTCGGGCCAGAGCGTGCTGGGCTCGCCCACGACCTCCAGCTTGAGCCAGTTGGTGCCGGTGGCCTCGCGGCCGAGGCGGGCGAGCTTGACCGCCTCGGCGACGGTCGTGGCCCCGGCGGTGTTCGGCAGCAGGCGGTAACGGGAGGTGTCGATGTCATGCAGGATCGGACGCTCCCCGGCGTCTATGTAGCGGACGGCGACGGTGACCAGCTCGGTGCCGGACCTCTCGAGCGCCTGTTTCATCGTCTCGGGGTCCGGGTACTTGCCGGTGCCGAGGAAGAGGCGCGAGGAGAGACGCTCCCCGGCGATCACGAGCTCGTCGCTACCTCCCGCGACGGCGTAAACGAGCTCGACCTCGTCACCATCCCGCAGACGCCGGCTCTTCCATTCTTCGCGGTGCACGATCTCGCCGCCCACCGCGACGACGACGGACTCACCGGTGAGGCCCTTGCGGGCGAGCAGGGCTTCGATGGTCGGGTCTTCTTCTTCCTCCATCTCGAAGGGCTTCTGGTTCACCGTGATCCTCATCGGGCTCCTTTCTTCTCGGGTTTCGGGAAGGGATACCTGGGGGCGTGGGGAGAGGTTTCGAGCACCTCCCTGATCTTCTCCGCGGCGGATCGGGGGTCTTCTGCGGCGAGGATGGCGGAGATCACCGCAACCCCGGCGGCGCCCGTCGCCGCGACCTCCCGCGCGTTGGATGCGTCTATCCCTCCGATGGCGAGGACCGGCACCTCCACGGCTTCCACGACCCGCGCGAGCTCCCGCACGCCACGTGGAGGGAGCCCTGGCTTGGAGGAGGTGGGGTAGACGTGCCCGAAGGTGAGGTAGTCTGCCGCGACCTCTGCTCTTCTCGCCTCCTCTACGCCGTGCACCGAGACGCCGAGCAGGAGTCTTCCTCCCACGACGCTTCTGGCCGCCTCTGGCGGGAGGCTCTTGGCAGCCAGGTGGACTCCATCGGCACCCGTCGCGAGCGCTACGTCGGCCCGGTCGTTTATGAGGAGGAGGGCGTCTGTATTGTGTACCGCTGGAGAGACGTCCAGCGCCGTTTCGTAGAGGTGGAGCGCCGGCCCTCCCTTCTCGCGCAGCTGGACGGCGTCGATGCCGCCTTCGAGGGCAGCGACGAGCACGTCCTTCAAAGGCCGGGACGATCTTCTGCGGTCGGTTATGAGGTGTATCTGGAAAAGGTGCTCCAGAACTTGCTGCCTCCCTCGGCGACGGCACGAAAACCGCCAGCCGCTTTTCGGGGAGGCGCGGCGGCAGCGCCAGTTCCGCTGCCCCTATCCACGCTTCCCTCCGCCGGTGCTGACCGGATCAGGTTCCAAGGGTATGCTCTCAGCCCCTGCGCGAGGCACCCCTAGCGTTCACGGGGCAGTTTAGCACGACTGGGCATCTCTTGGCCGGGTTTGATGTATGACTTAAAATTTATGCGATGCGTGAAGCGTCTTCCCCCTGCACGACTTCGGACGGCCGTGGTGCGCCCGGAGCTGTCTTCGCCCCGGGCGGCCCGAAGGTCGTGGACGGGGCTGTGGACGAGCCCGAGGGGAGGGCGCCACCGCACCACCCTCCACCCGTCTTCTGCGAGCGAGCGCTTCTCTCTCGCTGACTTCCCGGCGCAGGGACGTCGCAGGTTCCTGCGCCGCCCGGAGTGGATCTCTCGTGATGGAAGGAGGTGGTGGTGCGCTTTTCTCTCGTTACGCCGACCCTCGGCCGGGAGAAGGAACTCGAACGCCTGCTGGACTCTTTGCTCGAACAGAGCTTCGACGACTTCGAGGTCATCCTCGTAGACCAGAACCCGGACGGGAGGCTGGATCCGCTGGTCTCTCGCTACCGGGATGTCCTGCGCCTGCACCACCTGAGGTCGCCGCGCCGCGGCGCCTCGAGGGCCAGGAATACCGGTCTCGCCCGCTGCCGGGGTGAGATCGTCGCGTTCCCGGACGACGACTGCTGGTACCCGCGCGATCTTTTGGAGAGGGTGGACCGCTTCTTCACCCGGCACCCGGAAGTAGACGCCCTGTGCACCAGGCTCGTCGACGGAGGGGGTGCCTCCTGCATCCTCGACTTCGATACCGAACCCGGTCCGATCGACCGCATCAACGTCTGGAGGCGCAGCATCGAGTCGACGATGTTCCTGCGCCGGGAGAGTACCCGCCGCCTCTGGTTCGACGAGAGCCTGGGCACCGGGTCCGGGACCCCGTGGGGCTCCGGGGAGGGAACGGACTACCTCTTGCAGCTCATGGATCGCGGTGCATCATTGTATTACGACCCTGAGATCATCGTCATGCACGACCCACCGGTACCGCCTTTCGACGAGCGGGCGATGAGGCGCGCGTACACCTACGGGTGTGGTATGGGGAGGGTCTTGAAGAAGCACAAGTACCCCGCCGGGGCGAAGCTGCGGTTGCTCGGTGCGCCGCTCGGGCAGGCGCTCCGCTCCGCGGCCGGCGCGAAGGTCGGCGCGGCCCGCTACCATCTGAGGGTCTTCGGCGGGCGGGCGAGGGGCATGATGTAGGGGCCGGGCGCCGAAGCGCCCGGCCCCTACGTTCCGGAAGCGTTCTCTAGCCGAAGAAGGTGCTCAGGACCTGCTGCAGATCTTCGGGGACGGTCCTGGTCTCGGAGGTTGCCTCCTCGAGCGAGACGGTCACCACGTCGTTTCCGCGCAGGGCGACCATCTTCCCCCACTCACCGTTCTTCACGGCCTCGGCGGCGCGCAGCCCGTAGCGGGTTGAGAGGATGCGGTCGTAGGCGGTCGGGGTGCCGCCGCGCTGCAGGTGCCCCAGGACGACGTGGCGGGTGTCTATCCCGGTGCGCTGTTTCAGCTCCTTGGCGAGGGTCTCCGCGATGCCTCCGAGGCGGACGTGTCCGAACTCGTCGCGCTCGACGTCCTGGGTTATGTACTCCTCGCCGAGTGTCACCCCCTCGGAGACGGCGACGATGCCCCACTTCTCGCCGCGCTCGGCGCGCTTCCTGAACAGGTCCGCGACCGCGTCCATGTCCACCTCGACCTCGGGGATGAGCGTGACGTTCGCTCCGGAAGCGAGGCCTGCGCCGTAGGTGATCCAACCGGCGTGCCGGCCCATCACCTCGACGACGATGATCCGCTCGTGGCTCTTCGCGGTGGTCCTTATGCGGTCTATGGCCTCGGTGGCGATCGAGACGGCGGTGTCGTATCCGAAGGTCGTGTCGGTCGCCGAGAGGTCGTTGTCTATGGTCTTCGGGCACCCAACGACCCTGACCCCGAAGTCCTCGTGCAGCCTCCTCGCCACGCCTAAAGTGTCGTCGCCGCCGATGGCGACCAGGGCGTCTATCCCGAAGCGCTCCATGTTATCGACGACCTTCTTCGCGTCACCCTCGTTCTTGTAGGGGTTGGTGCGCGAGGAGAGGAGGATCGTGCCGCCCTCCTGGAGGATGTAACGCACGTCCTCCACGCCGAGCTTCACGACCGAGTCATCTTCGGGAGCCAGCAGCCCCTTCCATCCGCGCTTGATCCCGACCACCTCGTAGCCGTACTCTCCGGCGCAGCGGGTCGTGACCGCCCGGATCACGCCGTTGAGTCCCGGCGCGTCGCCCCCTCCAGTGAGCATCCCGACCCTGCGAACCTCGCTCATGCCTTCATCCTCCTTGGGATCTACCTCGAACGCGACTTGGAACCCAGTCTAGCAAATATGAACCCCGCAGCAGACGGCAGACGGGCCCGGCGCTCCGTAGGGGGAGGGTTGGAGCGTAGCGCCGGACCCCGGCTTGATGGTCGGCTTCCCCGGTGGGCTTTGGAACAGGCCCTGAAACCACGGGGAGCCTTTTGGAAGTCTATTGTCTGCCAGGGGGTTTGGAAAGGAGGAATTGTCAAGGCCGCCCCTAATCCGTACGAAAGTATGCATCCGGTATTAGGACCAGGTGTGGGGACTCCCTTCGAGACGGGGCGGTTCTCCCCGCTCTGATCTCCTTTGGCCCTGGCGTATTCCTCCGGAGGCCTGGTCGACAGCGCTGCGGCGAATCTGCGGCTTTACCCCACTGTGTGGTTATACGAAGCACCCGAACTGCAATGGTTGTGTCGCAGGCTATGTTTGACAGTTGTCCTGCTGGCTCTGACCCGCGAGGCGGACGAAGTCTTCGCCTGCCGGTAAAGTTGCACGATTCTCCGGTTCACCGTGTCGCCGGCCGCTTGCCTTCCCGCGAGGTATACCTCGATTTGTAGCCCGTTGCTTGCTGTTTGGGTGGTGTGATTGTTAAACTGATCGAAGTGGCCGCCAGACGAGTGACGAGAGAACACCTGACCCCCCCCGATCTTCCGGATTGGAGTGATGCGTTCTCACAGGTCGTGGTCTCGCGGATGGGCTCCATACGAGCGATCCATGTATCGGGCCAGGTCGCCGTCGATGCGGAGAAGAATGTCGTCGGGCGGGGAGATCTGGGGCGGCAGGCGGAGGTGGCGCTGGAAAACCTCGGGAGGGCGCTCGCTGCAGCTGGAGCGACGATGGGCGACGTCGTGAAGCTTGGCATCTACATCAAGGACTACAGCCCGGATCAGGCGGTCATCGTGGGCGATGCCCTGCGGCGCAGATTCGAGCGGGGGCGGATGCCGGCGAGCACGTGGCTGGGTGTATCGACGCTCGCGCTCGATGATCTCCTCATCGAGATCGAGGCGGTGGCGATCACGGACGCGGGAGAAGGGGCGTAGCCCGCGGCACGATCCGCCAAGCGGCCGCACCAGCCCGGTGAGCCGGGGATGTGACGCTGAAAGCGACCCTCATTTGAATGCCTGGAGCATGTCTGGGGGGCTTGATCCCGGGACCTTCCCGGGTGAAAATCCCTTTTCCTGTGGGTATACGTCCACGACCGGGAGGTGTGCTTGGTACGCGTCCTGTTCGTCTGCATGGGCAACATCTGCCGCTCGCCGATTGCCCAGGGGATCTTCGAGGAGATGGTGCGGCGGGAGGGGTTCGAGGGCGAGATCCTCGTGGACTCCGCCGGGGTCGGCCCCTGGCACGTCGGAGAGCCACCCGATCCGCGGGCGCAGGAGGCCGCCCTGCGGCGCGGGGTGGATATAAGCGGGCAGCGGGCGCGTCAGATCTCACCGGAGGACTGCGAGAGCTTCGACTATATCCTCACGATGGACGAGGAGAACTACCGGGCTGTCTCCTCGCTGTGCCCGGATGGGCGGGCCGGAGTCCGGCCCTTCCTGGACTTCGCCGATGTCCCGCAGGCGGAGGTGCCGGACCCGTACTACGGTGGCCCCGAGGGCTTCGAGCACGTCGCGCGCCTCCTCGAGGAGGCTGCCGGAGGACTGCTGGAGGAGATCCGCCGCAAGCACCTGGAGAGCAATGTCCGATAGGCTGCTCTCGGAAGGCGTGGAGGGGGCGCTGGGGGAGCGCCTGGTCTCCGCCCGGCCGCTGGGCGGGGGCTGCATCGGCGAGGTCTACAAAGTGGAGCTCTCCGACGGCACCCCGCTCGTGGCCAAGGTGGATAGGGAGGGCGGGGCCCAGCTGGAGTGCGAGGCGTACATGCTGCGCTATCTGCGCGAGCGGAGCAGCCTCCCGGTGCCGGAGGTGCTGCACTGCTCGGAGCATCTTTTGCTGATGGAGTTCGTGGAGGGGGAGAGCCGCTTCTCCCCGGCCGCAGAGCGCCACGCCGCCGGGCTTCTGGCGGCGCTGCACGACATCGGAGGGGCGGCCTACGGCCACGAGCGGGACACCCTGATCGGGAGCCTCCCCCAGCCGAATCCCTGGACGGAGAGCTGGGTGGACTTCTTCCGGGAACACAGGTTGCTGTACATGGCGCGGGTTGCCCGCGAGGCGGGGCAGCTCCCGGCGGAGGATGCGCGCCGGGTCGGGCGGCTCGCGGAGCGGTTAGATGATCTCATCGGCGCGCCGCAGTCTCCCGGCCTCATCCACGGGGACGTGTGGAGCGCCAACGTGCTGGCGAAAGGAGATCGCATAGCCGCCTTCCTTGACCCGGCCATCTATCACGCCGACCCCGAGGTGGAGCTCGCGTTCATCTCTCTCTTCGATTCCTTCGGGGAGGCGTTCTTCGAGCGGTACTCCGGGATCCGCCCCATAAAGGAAGGCTTCTTCGAAGTCCGACGCGACCTCTACAACCTCTACCCGTTGCTGGTGCACGTGTACTTCTTCGGCGGCGGGTACCTCGCCGCCGTCCGGCGCACCCTGGGTCGCTTCGGGGTCTAACGCCGCAGCAGAAACGCCGCGCCGCAGGCGAGCGTGAGCGCGTCCTCCGTGAGGGCCACCGGGAGGTCCGGGAGTCCGCCTCTGGCGGCGAGGCCGCGCAGGTGGTAGCCGGCGTTGGCGGCGGCCGCGGCCACCGCCGCTCCGAAGAGTGCCCCCGCCCATGTACGGTGTCCGATCTCCCGGAAGACGAGCCCCCCGGCCAGCGCCCCGGAGAGCATCCTGCCGGTGAGCGCGGGTGGGCTGGTGCGGGCCGGGACGGAGGGGAGTTTGTCTGCGACCAGCTCACCGGCCAGGGCGACGGAGAGCAGGGTGGCGGCCCCCGGGCTCCCGAGGAGCCGCAGCGGCAGGCTCCCCGGCATGGAGAGCCGCTTCCGGGAGGCCGCCCGGGAGAGGAAAAACGGGGCGGCGGAGGACCTCAGGCCGCCCGCCGCGGCGAGCAGCGCCGCGTCCGCGAGCGCGCCGTTCACGCCAGCGTGCTCCACACCTCGAGCTTGTTCTTCACGTGCCGGATCACCTCGTCGGTGAACTCCGTGGTGTGCGCCGAGCCGCCGAGGTCGGCGGTCTTCGTGCCGTCGAGGATCGTCTCGAAGGTGGCCTCGTAGATCGCGCGGGAGACGCGGCTCGCGTGTTCGGAGCCGACGAAGGTCAGAAGCGCCGCACCGGCCAGGATCATCGCCATCGGGTTGGCGATGTTCTTGCCTTCGAGGGCAGGGGCCGTACCGTGCGGGGCCTCGGACATCACGATCTCCGGGTTCTCGTCGTCGTCGAGCGAGATCAGGAGCGATTCAGCCCCGGCTATCGAGCCGAACATCTGCAGCACCAGATCCGAGAGGCAGTCGCCGTCGCGGTTGAGGGCAGGGATCACCATCGGCTCTCCGTAGCTGGAGAGCAGCAGGGCGTAGGTGGCGTCGATGAGCTGCGGCTCGTAGCGGACGTCACGGTTCTTCTCGGCCGCCCGGTCGAGCTCCTCTTTGAACATCCCCTCGTAGACCGGCGAGACGGTCCACTTCGGCCCGCCGAAGACCTTGGCGTGCATCCTCCTGGCCTGGATGAAGGCGAACTCGGCCACCCCCCGGCAGACCTTGCGGCTTATCCGCTCGGTGCGGTAGGCCACCTCCTCGAGCCCCTCACCCTCCCGGCGCTCCTCGGCCCCGTAGGCGTCGTCCACCGCCATCCGGACCACCGAGATGGGGGCGTGGACGCCCGGCAGCGGGTTGACGCCGGGGATGCGCCGGCCGGTGCGTACGATCACCGTCCCGTTTATATCCTTGCGCAGGATGGCGTTCGGAGAACCCACGTCCCCCGCTCCCTCGGGCGTTATCGTCGCGGCCTTCATGCCCAGCCCCGCCCTCTTCATGGCCTCCGCGGCCTCGTGCACCACCCCGTTCTTCGTCCTGCGCCGGTTCTCGAGGGACAGATCGAAGCGCAAAAACTCGAGGTCCAGCCGCGTGACCGAAGGGTCGAGTACCCGTAGCGCCTCCTCGAGCAGCTCCTGCCCCGTCTGATCTCCTTCCATCACGACTATCGCTCTTCTCTCGCTCATCTCTCACCTCTCAGATACCAGCTTCGCTCTTTTGGTGTGAGTATAAGGGCTCGCCGGTGGCCTTACCTCCGTGAGCATCCGGTGTTGCTTCCTGGTAAAGTAATTCCGTAGTACGACAGAACGATCGGGAAGGAGCGTCATGGCAGAGGGTAGCAGCGGGTTGCCGGAGGGTGTGGAGTTCACCGCGCCCGTTCCGCGGGAGTACGAGAGCGTGCTCACGCCGGAGGCGGTCTCCTTCGTCGCAAAGCTCGCCCGGGAGTTCACCGGCCGGGTCCACGAGCTTCTCAGGGAGAGGCAGGAGCGCCAGGAGAGGATAAACGCCGGGGAGATGCCGGATTTCCTCCCGGAGACCAGGCACATCCGCGAGGGGGACTGGAAGATAGCGCCGGTTCCGGAGGATCTGCAGGATCGGCGGGTCGAGATAACCGGTCCTCCGGACCGCAAGATGCTCATAAACGCGCTCAACTCCGGCGCCTCGACCTACATGACCGACCTCGAGGACGCCAACTGCCCGACCTGGCACAACATGATCGAGAGCCAGTACAACATCCGGGATGCGATAAACCGCACCATCACCTACGACGACCCCAACACAGGCCGTCACTACGAGCTGGGTGAAGAGCTGGCGACGCTGCTGGTGCGGCCGCGCGGCTGGCACCTCTTCGAGAAGCACATGCTCGTCGACGGCAGGCAGGTGCCGGCCGGGATCTTCGACTTCGGGCTCTACCTCTTCCACAACCACAGGGCGCTGCTGGAGGATCTGGGCACGGGGCCGTATTTCTACCTGCCCAAGTTCGAGAGCCACCACGACGCCAGGCTCTGGAACGACGTCTTCCTGATGGCGCAGGACGAGCTCGGAATCCCGCGCGGCACGATCAAGGCGACCGTGCTCATCGAGACGATCCTCGCCACCTTCGAGATGCACGAGATCCTCTACGAGCTCAGGGAGCACGCCGCGGGCCTGAACTGCGGCCGCTGGGACTACATCTTCAGCTACATCAAGAAGTTCCGCGAGCACGACATGCTCCTGCCCGACCGGGCCCAGGTGACGATGACCGTGCCCTTCATGCGCGCCTACACCCAGCTCACGATCCAGACCTGCCACAGGCGCGGGGCGCATGCGATCGGGGGGATGGCGGCCCAGATCCCGGTGAAGGGCGACCCGGAGCAGAACGAGCGGGCCTTCGCCGCGGTGCGCGCAGACAAGGAGCGTGAGGCGAAGGATGGGCACGACGGTACATGGGTGGCGCATCCGGGGCTCGTGCAGACTGCGAAAGAGGTCTTCGACCGCTACATGCCCCAGCCCAACCAGATCGAGACCAAAAAACGCGAGGACGTGCAGGTGAGTGCCGCCGACCTGCTGGAGAAGCCGGAGGGCACGATCACCGAGGGGGGCTTCCGCAACAACGTGAGCGTCGGGCTGCAGTACCTCGGGGCCTGGCTCGCCGGACGCGGGGCGGTCCCGGTCTTCAACCTCATGGAGGATACCGCGACCGCCGAGATCTCGCGGGCGCAGGTCTGGCAGTGGATCCACCACCCCAAGGGCGTCCTCGAGGATGGCACAGAGGTGACCAGAGAGCTCTTCCACCGGGTCGTCGAGGAGGAGCTCACCAAGATCAGGGACGACATCTACGGTCCCGAGCGCTTCGAGCGCGACTTCGAGTTCGGAAAGGCCCGGGAGCTCTTCGAGCGGATCTCGACCCAGGACGACTTCGTCGAGTTCCTCACCCTCCCCGGCTACGAATACCTGGAGTAGGGTCTCGAAGGAGGGACCCATCCCCGGGGACGGGTCCCTCCCCAAGATAAATCGCCGGGGAGGTGATCCAGAAGTGTCCTGCGGCGGTACAATGAGGTATGATACCCGTAGAGAGCGTGAGAGAGGAAAGGATGCGCTTCGATGTTCGCGGGGCTTGAACAACCTACACATCTGCTGATCCTCCTCGTCATCCTGCTGCTCATCTTCGGCGGCCGGAAGATCCCCGAGCTGGCCAAGGGCCTCGGGCAGGGGGTGAGAGAGTTCAGGCAGGGCATGAACTCCGCCGAGAGTGAGGACGAGGAGAAGGAGAAGCCCAAGGCGGTGCGGGCGGCCGAGGAGGGCGTGAAGGCTGCGCGTGAGGAGCTCAGAGATGAGCGCGAGGAAGAATCCGGTGGGCGCCCGCGCGATCCCGAACACTCCGAGAAACGCTAGCCCCACCTGAAGAACTAAGAAGGATTCAGAGCGCGAAAGTCCCCCGACTCTGATACACTGACCGGCGGCCCGGGAACCTATCGCGGGTCGCCGGTTTTTCGTTGTCATATCCTGGTGTGGAGTCCCGGAGGAGAGCCATCTCTGTTACGCGGGGGAGCTTTGATCGGTAAGAGGCTACGTCGACTTCGGATCGATCTCGGGGGCAGAGGTAGACGGGGCGCGTATCCTGCGTCCTTCGAGGTGTGGGTCGTGATCGCGGCGATCGTGGCCGCAGCCGTCGATGTTTTCCTGCGGGGGGGCGCCGGGCCGGTCTCCATGGTCCGATTCGCCGCTGCCGGGGTGCTGTTCTCGGTGCCCGGGGCGCTGCTGACCCGCTGGTGCCTGCGGGAGGCCTTCGGCGGGGCGGCGGCCGTTCCCGTTGCTTTCTGCATCAGCTCTGGGCTCTTCGCCCTCATAGGTGTCCCCATGCTCATCACCCACCAGACGATAGGTTTTTACGTAGCCTGTTGCGCTCTTCTGGTAGCCGCGTTCCTCGCCGCCGCGCTTTTGAGGGTGCTGCGGGGCGTGAGGGAGACTTCGCCGGGGGATGGAGGGTCTCGCATCAGCGTCCTCTGGTTTCCGTACCTCGTGCTGGGGTGCGGGCTGGCGTACGTATCGACGCTCAAGGTGCCGCAGCTCAACGATGACATCTGGAACTACCTGGGCTACGTCCGGGAGCATCTGAGCGGCGGTCCTCTGGGACTCTACGACCCATACTTTGGGCGGAAGCTCGACGTCCTCTCCCGGGTGAAGATAAACGGCTGGCTGCTGGAACAGGCCGGTCTGGCATGGATTTCGGGGGACGATCCCATCGTCATGGTGCTCAAATATCTGGCACCCTGTCTGATTCTGGTGGCCCTGCTCGCCTTCTATGGCTTGGCACGCAACCTGTTCGGCAGCTCCTCCGCGGCGTTGTTCGCCAGCTGCCTGTACATGCTCTTCTTCGCCTCTCACCTGGGGGCATCTCAGCTCACCTACGGGGGCGAGTTCATCGCCCGCATCGCAGAGGACAAGTTCGCGACCCGCTTCCTCTTTCTGCCCGTGGCGCTCAGCGCCGCCCTTGCCTTCGTCGAGAGCAGGAAGAGGCGGTATCTCGTCTTCTTCGGGTTCCTCTGCTGGGTCATGGTGGCGGTTCACCCGATAGGTCTCGCGATGCTCGGGTTGTGTATGGCCGGGTTCGGAGCCGCACACCTGCTCGGGAACCTCCGCAGCCGTTCCTCCTGGACCTCGGTGGTCATGCTGGGGGTGGCGACGGTGAGCGTGGTAGCGTTCCCGCTCATCTATCTGCCCCTCACCGGGCACTCACCCTGGTCGGTGGCGGTGTCGGCCGACATCAACGGGACGCCGCCGGAGGTTCTGAACAACATGGTCTTCCTCTGGGATGCGAAGAAAAGGATCCTGGTCGTCGGGAAAGACCTCTACATCATGCACCCGGCGCTCGCCCTCACCCCGGCGATTCTGGCCGGTTACGTAATAGGAGTGCCTTTTCTGCTCTGGAAGGTGCGCCGGGGGAGTGTTCCGGCGCAGATGATTCTGGGCGCGCTCGCGCTGCTCACCGTGGTGCTCTACGTGCCGTGGGTGGCGACCTTTTTCGTGGACTACATCATCGGGCCGGGTCAGCTCTACCGGCTGGCCTGGCCGGTGCCGCTCCTGGCCTTCCTGGCCATGGGCTGGGCGCTCTGGGATCTGATGGGCCGGGTGCAGAGCGTGCTCTCGAGGGTGGAGAGCGTGCGTGGCTACCTGGGACTGATGCCGCTCGCCGTCGTGGTGGCGCTCACGCTCTGCCTCGCTCCGGCCTCGGTGGCCGGGGCGAAGGGCGTCTGGGCGACGAACCGGGTGCCGCTGAGCTGGGGGTTCGGCTATGATCCCGTCTTCCGCTGGATGCAACATAATATCCGTCACCGAAGCGTGATCATGGCTCCGGACCCGGAGAACATCGTGATACCCGCCTACTCGGACAGGCTCAACGTGGTGAGCCTGAGAGGTTATCCGATCATCAGCCATCTCGATGGCCTGCGCCGCCTGACGCACGGCAGGATACGCGTCCCGCGACGCGACTGGGACGACTACGACTTCTACCACGGCACCACCGTGGCGCATGCCATGGCGATCCTGCGCCGCTACGGCGTAGACTACGTCCTGGTTTACTCCGGCTCCGGCCTCGACGGTCAGCTCTCGCGGATGAAGGGGTTCACGAGAGTAAGTACGCCGAGCGAACGCTACACGCTCTACCGGGTCGACCTCGACGAGATCGACTCCGGAAGCCGGCAGGAAGGGTTCGGCCGCTCTTCCTGACTTACTCCCGCGTCAGGAACTCTTCTACCTCGCGGTTGAAGGCCTCCGCGCGTTCGTCGTGTGGCATCAACGCGGCATCGCGGAAGAAACGCGGTTCGGAGCGCGGGTTGCGCAGCAGGAAATCGTGAATGAGTCCTGCCGGGAGCGCCCGTGCCTCCTGCCCCCAGCAGATGAGGATGCGCTGCCTCAACCTGGGGAAGTACGGCCCTGCGTCCTGGTTGAGCCGGCCGGAGATAAAGGCCGCCGCAGCATACCTCGCCCCCCGCCGGTGGCTCGCCGCGTAGTAGCTCTCCACTACCTCCGGGCTCACGAGTTCCGGGTCGTGATAGACGCTCCTGCCGAGGTAGAAGCGCAGCGCCCGGCGGCTGGTCAGGGCGTGGTATACGCCTTCCCCGACCACCGGGAGAGTGAGCCAGGCTTCGATCGAGCGCCCGAGCCTCCCCGATGGCCGCGCGAGCGCGGCGTAGCCGGTGGGGCAGACGAACACGAGCCTGCCGAAGAGGCGCGGGCTCCTCACCGCCGCGGGCATAATGAGCGCGCACGAGAGGGAGCTCGCGACGAGATGGGCCGGACGTCCGATCACCTCCCGCACGAAGTCTTCTAGCTGTGCGGTGAAGTCTTCGGGTGTGTACCGGCGTCGGGGTTTGTCTGAGCGACCGTAACCGAGGAAATCCGGGGCGTAGACCCTGAACCGGCGCGCGAGCGGGAACATATTGCGGCGGAACTCGAAGGATGAAGCACCCACCTGCGGGCTGTGGACGAGCACGAGAGGAGGGGCATCCTCCTCACCCGCCACGGAATACACCACCTTGCCTTCCCGCCAGTGGTAGATGCGCTCCTCCCCAACGGTGTGGGCGGCCGCGTCTTCCCCCGCGTTCCTGAGCCTGTGGTTGATCATCTTGATCCCTCCCGCCATCAGCCCGGCTGCCAGCAGCATTCTACTTCTCATCTCACACGGACCTCCCGGAGTCTTCTAACTATCATCTTGCGAAAGCTTAGCGTGCAAGAGGGGGTAAGGCGTCGGTCGGGATCCTTTCACCCGGCTCCTCAGCCCCCGACCTCGAGTTTCGGGCAGCCGGTTCGGGATTGCGCTTCAGTCTGCAGGGATGCCGGGGAAACGGGTGGTACTCATTTTCCATGATGTCGGGACAGCCCGTGTGGCGGAGAGGATCAACCGGGTGTTGCGTGCCCGTTATCCCTCCTCCAGGAAAGGTCGTGGTGCCCAGCGTCGTGGATCTCGGCCTGGGGTCCCTTGCGTCTACTGGACAGCCGTGAACTTCGCTCTGCGAGGGGCGTCCTCTGCACTGCCTCCCGGCGCCGACCCCTCAGAGTACTTGATCATGCTGCCCGACTGGGATGTGATGGTGAGCCAGCGCTACGGCGTCAGGAGAGCAGCCCGCCTGGCGACCGTGGCAGTGGTGGATGCCGGCTCACACCTCGCGGGCATCTCTCAGAGAGAGTATCCCGTCTCAGCCACCCTCGACTTCTTCCGGAGAGAGGATCAGACGACAGAGCTCGAAGGCCCCCCCGCGACGTAGATCGTCTCCCCGCTTATGTAGGAGGCCTCGTCGGAGACCAGGAAGGCCACCACGTTGGCTATGTCCTCGACCCGGCCGAACCTGCGCAGCGGTATGCTCCTCGCGAAGCGCTCCTTCATCTCCTCCATCGTCATGCCGACCCTCTCCGCCGCCGCCCGGGTCATCTCTGTCTCGATCCAGCCGGGCGCAACCGCGTTGACGTTGATGTTGAACCGTCCCAGCTCCAGCGCCAGCGTGCGTGTCAGGCCCTGCAGGCCGGCCTTCGCCGCCGAGTAGTTCGCCTGACCCCGGTTCCCGAGCGCCACGACCGATGAGGTCATCACGATCTTGCCGTACTCCTGCTCGACCATGTACTTCTGCGCAGCCTTCGAGCACAGAAAACTGCCCTTGAGGTGGATGTCGAGCACGGTGTCCCAGTCCTCCTCGCTCATCTTGAACGAGAGGTTGTCCCGGATCACACCTGCGTTGTTCACCAGGATGTCCACCGTCCCGAACCTCTCGGCCACCTTCTCGAAGGCTTCTTCGACCTGATCTGCGCGCGATACGTCACACGCCACCGCCATCGCCTCCGAGCCGAGCTTCTCGATCTCCTCCACCGTCTCCTGGCACGCTTCGGCCGAAAGGTCGAAGACCGCCACCTTCGCACCATCTTTGGCAAGGCGCTTGGCCTCGGCCGCCCCTATCCCGCGCGCAGCACCGGTGACGACCGCAACACGACCCTCCAGGTTTCCCACGAAGATCACCTCTTCTATCGAGCCTGCATCAGACGGGTACCAGACCGCCCAGACGGTCAGGTGCCTCTGAATAAATTATATACGTGCGGAAAATATATACCGCAAGAAGATATGACCAAAAGGGTCATATGTAGCGAGGGGTCGGCGGGAGCCGGCGGGATCTACATGTAGATCCCGCCGTTTATGTTGAGGGTCTGGCCGGTTATGTAGTCTCCGTCGACGATGAGGTATCGGACGGCGCGGGCGACCTCTTCGGGTTTCCCGACGCGGCCGAGGGGTATGCGGGGGAGAATCTTCTCCTTCACCACGTTCTCCGGGACGCCGGCGAACATGTCGGTCTCTATGAAGCCCGGGCACACGGCGTTGACGGTGATGTTGTAGCGGGCGAGCTCGAGGGCCGCGGTCTTGGTGAAGCCGATGATGCCCGCCTTGGCGGCTGCGTAGTTCGCCTGCCCGAAGTTGCCCATCTGCCCGACGAAGGAGCTTATGTTTATGATCTTGCCGGAAGACTTCTCGATGAAGTGAGGAAGCGCCGCCTTGACCGTGTAGTAGCAGCTGTTGAGATCCACCTGGACGACCCTGTCCCACTCCTCGACGCTCAGCTTCTTCATCGTCTTGTCTATGTTGATGCCCGCGTTGTTGACCAGGATGTCTATCCCGCCGAAGGCTTCGAGCGACTCGGAGATGAGACGCGCCGCCTGCCCGGCCTCCGAGACGTCGGCCTGGATGGCCACCGCCTCCATCCCCTCCGACTTCAGCTTCTCGACCAGCTCCTCCGCAGGTCCCCGACTGCGCGAGTAGTTGACCACCACCCTCGCCCCACCGGACGCCAGCTCCTCCGCTATCGCCCTGCCGAGCCCCCTCCCCGCCCCGGTCACTACCGCTACCGATCCCCTGAGCTCGCTCACCTCCACAACCCCTTTCTCTCTCCGCCGTGTAGCCAGTCTAACAGCCGGGTAAAATCTGATTCAAAATATGTGAGCGGCATATATATGGACCATGGAAGCTCACCTCCATAAATCACACCAACCACGATCCATGAAAGTGCGCCCACATGCTTGACATTTCTGAATATATGTGTAAACTGCACACAGCATGGAAGAGAGGAAGATGAACGAGCGAGAGGAGCGAAGAGGACCGGATCCGAGGAAGGCTGAGGCGAGGCCGCGCAACTGGCTGGTACCCGTGATCCTGCTTTCGCTGCGGGACTGGAACTCCTACGGGTACGAGCTTATGGAGCGGGCGGCGAAGTTCGGGTTCGAGGCGATGAACCCGGGCACCCTGTACCGGACGCTGAGGCAGATGGAGAAGGACGGGATCGTCAAGTCCACCTGGGAGACTTCGGAGGGGGGGCCGGCGCGGAGGATGTATTCGATCACGGACGCCGGCAGGGCCTATCTGGATTTCTGGGCGAAGTCTCTCGAGCAGTACCAGAAGACGATGGACACCTTCTTCAGGATATACACGGGCCAGCCGATGCGTTCCGAGGAGGAAGACGAAGAAGAGGGTCGCGGGGGTAGAGAACGTTGAGTAGCACCACGGACGGGCGTAGAGAGAAGAAAGGAGCTTGAAAAGATGGCGAACAGGAACAGGACGAATGAGGCTGCTCAGAAGCTGGCCGAGGGGATACGTGACTCCTACCAGGCCATGCTCGATCATGCCGTCGGCATCCAGGAACGGAACGTGCGCTTCATGCAGGGGATGGTCGACGACGCGATAAAGGAGCTCCGCTACCAGGCCGAGAGCAACCGGGCCTTCACCCAGGAGCTCGCGGAGCGTGCCGAGCGTCAGCGCGAGGCTTTCCAGCAGCTCGTCGAGGAGGGAGTGGAGGCCTATCTGGACCTCCTGTATGCACCCTTCACCTACTACCGGGAGGGGCTCGAGGCCGTCAGCCGGGTGGCCAGGTAGGCTGGCGCCAAGGGGGCATTTCTGCGGGGGCCGGGTCGCAAGCCCCGGCCCCCGTTAGTATGTTATGCTGCATGAGGAGGAGAGAGGCAAAGGAGGTCTTCCATGGACGACCGCCAGATGCGGGAGCAGATGGAGAAGGTCAACGCGGCTGCCGAGAAGTTCGCCGAGGCGATAATGGAGTCGTACAAGACGGTCTCCGGGCGCTCCATAGAGGCTCAGGAAAGGGGGGCGGAGCTGACGCGGAAGTTCTTCGAGAGCGTGATGCAGGAGCTGCAGAGTCAGGCCGAGGGCACCCGTTCGACCACGGAGGCGCTGCTGGAACAGTCCCAGAGGCAGCGCGAAGCTCTGCAGGAGCTTTCGCAGGAATCCATAAGCGCGTACATGAACTTCCTCAACTCGATGTTCTCCTACTACCAGAACGCGTTCGAGGACATGCAGCGGCGCAGCGGGCGCTAGGGTGTATCCTTCCTGAAAAGGAGTGAGAGCAGAGGAGGAGCCGCCTTGAGCTTTGGGAACAACGGAACGGAGATAGTGGTCTCCACCCCCCTGAGGACGGCGATCGGGACGTTCGGCGGGGCCCTCAAGGACGTGCCGGCGACCGAGCTTGGGGCCACGGTGGCCCGGGAGGTCATCTCCCGCTCGGGCGTGGAGGGGGAACGGGTGGATCAGGTAATCATCGGCAACATCCTCTCGGCGGGGCAGGGGATGAACCCGGGGCGGCAGGTCGGGATCAAAGCCGGCCTCCCGGTGAGCGTGCCCGGCATGACGCTCAACCGGATGTGCGGATCCGGTCTGCAGGCGATCGTCTCTGCGGCGCAGGAGGTGGCGCTCGGAGACGCGGAGGTGGTGCTCGCCGGCGGGATCGAGAGCATGGACCAGGCACCGTTTTTGCTCCCGAAGGCCCGCTACGGCTACCGGATGGGGATGCCGGGCGGGGAGATCCTGGACCACATGGTCTACGATGGG
The DNA here is from genome assembly GCF_028617075.1 of Rubrobacter calidifluminis. Classification (NCBI taxonomy): domain Bacteria; kingdom Bacillati; phylum Actinomycetota; class Rubrobacteria; order Rubrobacterales; family Rubrobacteraceae; genus Rubrobacter; species Rubrobacter calidifluminis. The sequence goes on from NZ_JAQKGV010000001.1 coordinate 225,348, forward strand.
CTGTGGGACGTCTTCAACGACTACCACATGGGCATGACCGCCGAGAACGTGGCCGAGAAGTACGGCGTCTCGCGCGAGGACCAGGACGCCTACGCGGCGCGCAGTCACCAGCGGGCGGCCCGGGCGATTCAGGAGGGATACTTCGAAGATCAGATCGTGCCGGTCGAGGTGAAGCAGAAGCGTGAGACGGTGCGGTTCACCACCGACGAGCACGTCCGTCCGAACGCGAGCGTCGAGAGCCTCGCCCGGCTCAAGCCGGTCTTCAAACGTGACGGGGGCACCGTTACGGCGGGCAACGCGAGCGGCATCAACGACGGGGCTGCGATGATGCTGGTTACCACCAGTGCCAAGGCGGAGGAGCTTGGCCTGCCGGTGGCGGGGAGGCTCGTCTCGGCTGCCGTTGCGGGCGTGGACCCGGCGCTGATGGGGACTGGCATGATCCCGGCTTCCCGGATGGCCCTCAAGAAGGCCGGACTGTCGGTCGAGGACATGGATATCGTCGAGGCGAACGAGGCCTTCGCCTCTATCGCGGTCACCGTCGGCCGTGAGCTCGGGGTTCCGGAGGAGAGGTTGAACCCCCTAGGGGGCGCCGTTGCCCTGGGACACCCGATAGGCGCCACCGGGGCGATCCTCACCGTCAAGATCCTGCACGAGCTCAGACGTAGTGGGGGCCGTTACGGGCTGGTGACGCTTTGCATCGGCGGTGGGATGGGTATCGCGGCGGTCTTCGAGCGCATCTCTTAGGGCTCCTGCGTGGGGGGCTGATCCTGCGCGTTTTGTCCCTGGCAGACAGGGGAGATCGGATAGGGAGGCTGGCGGAGGAATTCCTCCGCCAGCCTCCCGTCGTACGGGTCGCTGGAGTGGCCGCGGCCCTCATCGGTGTCCTGGGGCTGTTCGAGAGCCTGACCAACCTCTTCGTGCAGCTCTACGGCCCCTACCAGCAGCTCTATGGCCTGTACGACCTGCCGTACTTCGTCGCTGAGCCGGTGCGAAGCTTCATGACGCCGCTCGCTCTGTCCGGGGTCTGCGCCCTGGTAAACCGGGGGAGAGGCCGCGTGGCTGCGCTCTCCGGCCTCGTGCTGTCCCTCCTCACCTGCATCGTGCCCCCCGCCTACATCCTGCGCGAGTGGCTCCACTACAGGGACCAGGTCCTGTGGCTCGGCCTTCTGGACGGTAGGGTAAGGACCATGTTTTACCTCTGGTTCTGGGGCCCGCCGGTCGCGGCCATCCTCGCGGGGCTGGCTGCACTGAACGCCCGCAGGAGCCTGGGCCCGGCGCGGCTGGTCCTGCTTCCGGCGGGAGCGGTGAGCTTGCCTTTCGTCAGCCTACTGCTCTTCCGCTGGTACCTCGACGATTCCTCCGGACCCGGCGGCCAGGGACCATGGTCCCAGGTAGTACTCAGCTCGCCCTCCATACTCGCCGCCCTTTGCTGGCTCTGCTTCGGGGCCGCGCTCTACGGTGCATTGCCTCGCGAGAGGAGGTGCCTCCAGGCGGAACGCCGGAGAAAGGAGGAGGCAAACCTCCGCCGGGCCCGGCAGTTCTACGAGCGGGCGTTCGCCCTCAAAGACCTCTCCGTCCTCGACGACATACTCGATCCCGAAGTCTCCGACGAGGTACACCGTCTCAAGGGCCGACGAAACTTCGAACGGAGCATCCTCGACCTCCACGCGAGCTTCCCGGACCTCCACGTCTCCATAGAGGAGCAGAGCGCCCACGATGATACGGTCGATACCCATCTGCTGTTCTCCGGAACCGACCGCGGCGGGGTCCTCTGGTACCCGCCTACCGGCCGCAGCGCATCCTTCAGGGCCTCCTTCCAGGACCATTTCAGGGACGGCAGGCTCGTCCGGCACGCAGGCTGGGTGGATATGCAGAACCTGCGCCATCAGCTCGGCCTCCCCGAGACCTGAGCCTCCTCCCACGTCCCGTGCTTGATCTCCACCTCTGCCGGTGTTAGCCTTTCCATATCTTAGGCGAACGTTCGCCTAAACCGGGTGGGGTGTGGAAGGAGGGATGTGGTATGAGCGGAGAGGGTCGGTCTTTCCTTGGGCGGTCCGTCAGCAGGCGTACGTTTCTGGGCGGGGCTGCTGTTACGGCGATTGGGCTCGCGGCGAGCTCGTGCGGGCCTGCGGCGGCCGGAGGTGGGGGGCGGGCGCGGAGCATCGACTACTGGAACCTGTTCGGGGGTGGGGACGGGGTCCGGATGGTACAGATGGAGAACCAGTTCAGGAGGAGCCATCCGGGGACAAAGCTCAACGCGGTGACGCTTTCGTGGGGCAACCCCTACTACACCAAGCTCTCGATGGCGATAGCCGGGGGGAGTCCCCCGGACGTTGCGGTCATGCACCTTGCCAAGATAGGGGCATACGCCCCGGCCGGGCTTCTGGAGGAGCTTCGTCCGGAGGAGCTCTCGCGGTACGGGATCGGGCCGGAGAAGTTCCTGCCGCAGGTTCTCGATTTCGCGAAGTACGACGGCAGGATCTACGCGGTCCCGCTCGACACCCACCCCTTCGTCCAGTACTACAACCGGGACATCTGCAGGAAGGCGGGGGTCCTCGATCCGGGTGGCAGCCTGGTGCCGATGGACAGCCCGGGACGGGTCATGAAGGTGCTCGAGAGGGTCAAGAAGGTCACCGGACAGTGGGGGGTCTCCTTCTATCCCAACGACTCGGCGGGGCCGTGGCGGCTCTTTCTCACGCTCTACGGGCAGATGAAGAAGGGGGCACCGATACTCTCGCACGATGCGAAGAGGGTGGTCATGGACGACGCGAAGGCCGAGCAGGCGCTCGGGTTCATGGCCGGGCTCGCGCTCAGGTACAGGGTGATGCCCATCAACATGGACTACGGAGGTTCGGTTGCGCTCTTCCAGAACGGTCAGGCCGGGCTCTACTGGAACGGGGAGTGGGAGGTGACGACCTTCCAGGCTGCGAAGATGAACTTCAACATGGTGCCCTTCCCGAAGGTCTACACCTACAAGGCGGCGCAGGCCGACCACCACTCGTTCATCATCCCGAAAGGGGTGGACCCGGCGCACAAGAGGACCGCGCTCGAGTTCATCAGCTTCATGCTCAAAGACAGCTACGTGTGGGCCCAGGGCGGCCACATCCCGGCCTACCAGCCCGTCGTGCAGAGCGAGAAGTACCGGCACCTCGAGCCGCAGAGCAACTACGCCGGGGTGGCGAAGTACGTCGTCACCGATCCGATCGCCTGGTTCAGCGGGTCGGGGTCGGACATGGAGGCGCACGCCTCGGGGATCTTCCAGGCGGTGATGGCCGGCAGGATGTCGCCCCGGCAGGGGGTCAGGCAGTTCCGGGCGTACCTGCAGCAAGAAGTCTCGCTGCCCAAACCGTACTGAGAAGGAGGAACGAGAAGGATGGAAGCAGGACAGGAGGTGGCGCGGGCCCCGGCGGTGCCGGTCGCCAAGACCGGGGGAGGGGGCCGGTGGCGCAGGAACCTGACCGGATGGGGGTTCATGCTGCCGTTCATGGCGGCGTACGCGCTGTTTCTCATCTGGCCGGTCATATTGATGTTCAAGTACAGCTTCACCAACAAGAGCCTGGTCGGGACCGGGGGCTCGCAGTTTCTGGGGTTTCAGAACTACGGGCGGATCTTCGGGGACCCGGCCTTCTGGCAGTCGCTGTGGCACACGGTGTGGTTCACCATACTCTCGACACCGCCCTTGGTGATCCTGGCGCTCGTCTTCGCGATGCTCACCAACCGGGTGGGGCGGGGGCAGGGGATCTTCCGGTTTTCGTTCTTCGCGCCGTTCGTGCTGCCGGTCTCGGTGGTGTGCCTCATCTGGATCTGGATGTACGAGCCCGGCTTCGGCCTCATCGACGGCGTCCTCGGCGGCATTCTGGGCAACGTCGCCTGGCTCGGGGACCCGAACGTCGCGATGATCTCGATAGTCATAACCACCATATGGTGGACTTTGGGGTTCAACTTCGTGCTGTATCTCGCGGGTTTGCAGGAGATACCGCGCGAGCTGTACGATGCGGCGGCGGTCGACGGGGCGGGTGCCTGGGCGCAGGCGCGTTGGATCACGCTGCCCCTGCTCAAGCGGACCACACTGCTGGTGCTCGCGCTGCAGATACTCGCCTCGCTCAAGATCTTCGACCAGGTCTACATAATGACCTACGGGGGGCCGAACTTCACCACCCGGCCCATAATAGAGTACTTCTACGACCAGGGCTTCACCGCCTACCAGATCGGCTACGCCTCGGCCGTCTCGGTGGTCTACTTCGTGATCATCCTGGCCGCCTCGGTGGCCTGGTTCCTGTTCAGCCGCAGAAGGGAGGAGACCGTCTGATGGAAGCGGAAGCACCGCGGGGTCTGGCCCGCGTACCGCAAAAGGGGCCCGTCCCAGGCCGGCGGGGCAGGGCGGGGACGATCGTCACCTACGCAGTTCTCTCCGTGCTCGCCGCGGCGTGGCTGTTACCGCTCGCCTGGGCGGTGGACACCGCGCTCAAGCCCGAGAGCGAGACGACGAAGACCCCGATCACCTGGGCGTCTTCGCACTTCAACCTGAACGCCTTCAGGCAGGTGATAGAAGCCGGGGATATCCTGCGCTGGTACGCCAACAGCGCGCTCGTCTCGATAGTCGTCACGGTCTTCGTCGTGCTGCTGGCGAGCCTCGCCGCCTACGCGCTCTCGCGCATCCCCTTCCGCGGCCGGACGGTGCTCTTCTGGGTCGTGCTCGCCGGGCTGATGATCCCGCCGCAGGTCTTGATCGTGCCGCTGTTCTCGGAGATGCAGGCGGTCGGGTTCGTCAACACCTACCAGGGGATCATCCTGCCGCAGCTCCCCTCGGCGCTCGCCGTCTTCATCCTCAAGGTGTTCTTCGACGGTATCCCGCGCGAGCTGGAGGAGAGCGCGCTCGTCGACGGGGCGAGCCGGCTCAGGATCTACTGGCAGATCTGGATGCCGCTCGCCAGACCCGCGCTCGCGGCGGTCGCGATCTTCACGTTCGTCGGCTCGTGGAACTACTTCATCTGGCCCCTGATCGTGGTGACGAGCACTGACATGATGACGATCCCGCTCGGGCTCTCCACCGTGCAGAGCGCCTTCGGCATCCACTACGCCCAGATCATGGCCTCCGCCGTCCTGGGCGGTCTGCCGCTGCTCGTCGCGTTCATCTTCTTCCAGCGTCAGATCGTCGAAGGCATAGCGAACACCGGGCTCAAAGGCTAGAGGGAGTACGGTTGCCTGGCGTATCTCTACGGGACGTGGCCGCGCTCGCGGGGGTGAGCTTTCAGACCGCGAGCAAGGTCTTGAACGGCAAGGGTACGGTCTCGAAGCAGACCGAGGAGAGAATACTCGAGGCGGCGAGAGAGCTCGGGTACGTGCCGAACGCCCTCGCGCGCAACCTGGTCACGCAGAGCACCTCGACGATCGGGATCTTGGCGAGCAACCTGAGCGACTACGTGCTGGCGCAGTTCGTCGTCGGTGCCGAGCGGGAGGCGCGCAAAATGGGTCGGGGTGTGCTCATCTGCAGCCTGGACGAGGAGGGCTCCGACGCCGCCCGCTGCCTGCGGATGCTCGTCGAGCACCGGGTCGGGGGTATCCTCGCCGCCGCTCCGCAGCTCGAGGAAGACGAGGAGGTCGGCAGGATGCTGCGCGAATGGGAGATCCCGGCGGTGAGCATCCACCACGTCCCCGGCGGAGGGGTCTCGCTCGTGGGCTCCGATCATGCCAGGACCGCCTATCTGGCTACCGGACACCTCATCGACCACGGACACCGCAGGATTGCCACCGTCGCCGGCTCCCCGGGGCGTCGGGTGACGAAGGCGCGACTCAAGGGGTATGAGCGGGCGCTCGAGGAGGCGGGGATCACCCCGGACCCGTCGCTGGTCGAGTTTGGAGACTGGGAACCCGAGGGCGGATACCGGGCCGCACTCCGGCTGCTCGAGCGTGCACCGGATGTGACCGCGATCTTCGTCCAGAGCGACCTGATGGCCTTCGGCGTGCTGCATGCGCTCTACGATCGGGGGCTGTCCGTCCCCGGAGATTGCGCCCTCTTGGGCTGCGACGACATCCCGATGGCCGCGCACGCCCTGCCCCCGCTCACGACCGTGCGCGTACCCTTCTACGAGACGGGCGGGGCGGCGGTCAGGCTGCTTCTGGAGGAGGCCGCAGAGAGAAACGGCCGGCGCGAGCAGCGAATCCTGCTCCCGGTGGAGCTGGTGCGCCGGCGCACGTGCGGGTGTGAGACCGTCACCGACTGAAAGGAGCGTTCTCTTTTGGCGCAGATCAAGATAGACCTCGACCGCAGGCTGGGTGAGCTGGACCGCCGGATCTTCGGCGGGTTCATCGAGCACCTGGGGCGCTGCATCTACGGCGGCGTCTTCGACGAGGGCTCGCCCCTGAGCGACGAGCGGGGCTACCGTACCGACGTGATCGAAGCGCTCGCGCCCCTGCGCATGCCCACCCTGCGCTGGCCGGGGGGCAACTTCGTCTCCGGTTACCACTGGACCGACGGGATCGGCCCGCGTGAGAAGCGCCCCAACAGGATGGAGCTGGCCTGGCACGCCGAGGAGCCCAACCGCTTCGGGACCGACGAGTTCATCGAGTACTGCCGCACTTTAGGGACCGAGCCCTACATCTGCGTGAACATGGGGACGGGCACGATGGACGAGGCGGCCGCATGGGTCGAGTACTGCAACGGTACCGGCGACACCTACTGGGCGAACCTGCGGCGCGCGTACGGCCACGAGGAACCGTACAACGTCCGCTACTGGGGGCTCGGCAACGAGATGTACGGCGAGTGGCAGATAGGCGCGCTCTCGGCCGAGGACTACGTGAAGCGGGCGCGCGAGTTCGCCAAGGTCATGAAGCGGGTCGACCCGGAGATAGAGCTCGTGAGCTGCGGTCTGAACGGCTGGAGCGAGTGGGACCGCATCGTGATAGACGGACTGGTGAGCCAGGTAAACTACCACAGCGTCCACCTCTACACCGGCAGCGACGACCACTGGTCGAACGTCCTCGCCCCGCACCAGGCCGAGCGGGCGCTCACGACCGCCCGCGCCCTCATAGAGCGGGCCCGCTACGAGCAGGGCGTCGAGCACCCGGTGTACGTCGCCTACGACGAGTGGAACGTCTGGTTCCGGGAGCGGGCCGAGGACAGCGGGCTCGAGGAGCGCTACACCCTCTCCGACGCGCTCGCCGTCGCGACCTACCTCAACGTCTTCGCCCGCCACTGCGAGACGGTCAAGATCGCGAACCTCGCCCAGATGGTGAACGTCATAGCCCCGATCTTCACGAACGAGAACGGGCTCTTCCTGCAGACGATCTACCACCCCCTGCGACTCTACGCCGAAAACCTGGGCGGAGCCGTGCTCGACGTTCACCTGGAGTGCGAGACCTACGACCTTGCGGGCCGCGAGTCCTCGCCCTGGCCGCATCGGGTCGCCGACCGCGGGCCCTTCAGGGTTCTCGACGCCGCCGCGACCCTCGACCCGTCCTCGGGTGATCTCGTCCTCGCCGTCGTGAACCGCGACCCCGACAGGAGCGTCGAGGCCTCGGTGCGCCTCGCCGACGGGAGCTTCGGAGGGAACGCCACGGCCCGGGAGGTGACGGGGGATGACCCCGGGGCGACGAACGACTTCGGCCGCGAGCGGGTCGGCGTGACCGAGAGGAGCGTCAAGGCGAGGGGCGGCGCCTTCGAGCACGAGTTCCCGGCCTGCTCGGTGAGCGTACTGCGGGTGCCGGTGGGGAGGTAGACGAAACGAAGGGCGGGGACCGCGCGGCCCCCGCCCTCCAGGTGCTCTCATTCCCCGATCTACGCCGGATCTGAGTGGTCGGCGAGCCACCCCCTCACCTTCGGCCAGAGGGTCTTCTTGGCGTTGCGCCCGGTGAGGAGCCCGACGTGCCCGGCGTCGAGCACGTAGAACTCCTTGTCCCGGCTCGAGACGAGGTCCATGATCGCCTCGGCCTGCGGGACGGTGCAGATGTGGTCTTTCTTGCCCGCGATGCTCAGGAGCGGCACGTCGATGCGGGAGAGGTCGACCCGTCGGCCGCGCAGCGAGATCTCACCCTTCACCAGCCTGTTCTGCTGGTAGAACTCGTGGATCCACTGCCTGAAGGCCTCGCCCGGGAACGGGGGGCCGTCGTTGACCCACTTGTTCATCGCGAGCCAGGTCTCCATCGACTTGTCCTCGAAGATGCGCTGCCACATGTTGACGTAGGTGCCGACGTAGTTGGTTATGGGCTTCATCATCCGGTTGCCGGTGTCGATCATCTCACCGGGGATGTTCCCGAAGGCGTCGGCGAGGAGGTCTGCGTCGAGGTACCTCTCGTCGGTGAAGAGCGCGTAGAGACCGAGGTTCTCTTTGCTGAAGTCTATCGGGGCGGTCAGCAGCAGCAGGTTCTTGAGCGTCTCCGGAAAGAGCGCGGCGTACATCGCGCTCATCGTGCCGCCCATGCAGTACCCGAAGAGGGTGAAATCCTCCGTCCCGGCGTTGCGCATGACCTTCCTCGCCGCGCGCGGGATGTAGTCGAGGACGTAGTCCTCGAAGGTCATCTCGGCGTCCTCGTCGCCCGGGGTGCCCCAGTCGATCATGTACACGTCGAAGCCCTCGTTCGAGAGGTACTCGACGAGGCTGTTGCCCGGGATGAGGTCGAGGACGTAGGGGCGGTTTATGAGCGCGTAGACGATCATGACCGGCGTGCGGTACTTATTATCGGCCCCGGTCTGATAGTGGTAGAGCTTCGCCTTGTTCTTGGTCCAGATCGTCTCCTTGGGGGTGCGGCCGGTATCCGCCCTGGCACCCTCCAGCGCGATGCTCGCCCCCTCGCCGTACTTGCGCAGAAACTCCTGCGGGCTGGAGGGTATGGCGCTTCTCTGGTCGCTCACCTTCTACCTCTCCCCTTTCTGGCGTACGTCTTCGACCGTGATCTGACCGTCCGCCCCCGTCCCTTCTACCTCGCTGAGGTCGATCCCGAGCTCCTCGGCCTTGCGCCGGGCGGCGGCGGTGGCCTTTATCTCCTTACCGCCCGAGCCGTTCCGGGGCTCCTCCGTGCGGGATTCGCCCACGGAGGCGAGCAGACGGTCGAGCTTGGCCTCGAGCCGGTCGATGCGTTCCTCGAGCGAGCGCACCTCCCCGGCGGTGGCGGGCTCGGCGTAGCCGTACTCGAACTCCTCGAAGGCCTCCTCGATCCGGTCTACCTTGTCCTCCAGCGCGACGACGAGCCCGGCCACCCGCGCCACGTCGGAGCGGGTCGGGATCTGCAACGTGCGCAGATACTCCTCGGATGCCTTGCGGAAGATCCTGTAGAACCTGGCGTAGTTCTGCAGGAACTGGCTGGAGGGTCCGAGAACCTCCTCCTTCTCTATCGCCTCCTGCACGAACTCGGAGAGCGGTCCGCTCACGGCGTTGTACCACTGCACCGCGAAGCGCAGCGGATCGGTGGGGAGCCCCCCCTCGGCCTGCCGCAACATGTTCTCCCGGGCCTTCTCCATCACCTCGGCCCACCGCGGCGCCAGGCTCATCATGCTCATCCACGACTCGGCGGCCTCCTGCCAGGAGCGCATCGCGGCCTCGAACCACCGCTGCATCTGCTGCGGATCGGTCGTCGCCTCGACCGCCCGCGCCGCCGTCTCGGCCATCTCGGCCCCGTCGGAAGGCCCCCACGCGAGGTTCTCCCTCACCTTCTCCATGCTCTCGAACCACTGCCGGTAGAGACCCCACGGATCCGCATAGGGCTCCCTGCCCCCCGAGAGCATCTCAGACCACGCCTTGGTCCCGGTCTCGTACCACTTCATCCAGAGCTCCGCCGGGTCCGGCGCCGACCGGTCCCTTTTCTCCTCAGCCAACTGAAACAACCCTCCTGATGCGAGGATGCAACTGCAGAAACATTATACTATGCGGAGAATTTATGTGCAGTTGGCATATATGATGGCATCAGCTCCATCTGCGGCGGACGTCGTCGGCGAAGGCGGAGTATTCGCGGACGGGGAGGATTTCGGCTATCTCGAGGTAGTGTGCCATGGGCAGGCCGGCCATGATGATCTGGTCGAGTTCGTCGTGGGATTCGACGTCGAGGATGCCGAGGACGCGGCGCTGGCCGGAGACCTTGTAGAGGGCGACGACCTTTCCGGCGTCGACGGCACCTTTCGCGGCGTCGGCTTCTCTCTCCCACAGCTCCCAGAGCTGCTCCAGCGAGAGCTCCTTGGGGTTGACCCGGAAGTCCACGAAGACCAGCATGGCGGTTTCTCCTCTCTTTCCCTGTGGTGGGTCGTAATTTTCCTTCTCAGCGGGTGGATTGTCAATCGGTGCGAATGGTTTCGCGGCGGGGGTTGTGCGCTGGTAAGATGATCACCCAGGAGTAGATGAGGGAGAGGAGGTTCTCGCAGGATGACTGATCGAGGTGGTGGCACGTCTTCCGGCAACGAGACCGTCTTTACGATGGAGGCCACGCCGCTGAAGTACGGGCCCGGCGCGGCCGAAGAGGTCGGCTGGGAAGTGAAGCGTCTGGGGATGAGCCGGGTGATGCTCGTCTCCGACCCGGGGGTGGTGAAGGTCGGGATCACGGGGCGTATCCGGGAGCTGATCGAGGCGGAAGGCGTAGAGGTCGAGGTCTTCGACCGGGCGCACGTGGAGCCGACGGCGGCCTCCTTCCAGGAGGCGGCGGACTTCGCCGTCGAGGGAGACTTCGACGGGTTCGTGGCGGTCGGGGGCGGGACGAGCATCGACACCGCCAAGGTCGCCGACCTCGTCTCGACGCACCCGGCTCCGATCATGGACTACGTCAACCCGCCGGTGGGCGGGGGCAGGAAGCCGCCCTCGCCGCTCAAACCGCTGCTGGCGGTCCCGACGACGGCCGGCACCGGGGCGGAGGCGACCACGGTGGCCGTCCTGGACATCCCGGAGCAGAAGGTCAAGACCGGCATCTCGCACCAGTACCTGCGTCCGGCGCGCGGGGTGGTGGATCCGCTCCTGACGATGAGCCTGCCGTCGGAGGTCACCTCTTCGTGCGGGCTCGACGTGGTCTGCCATGCCGCCGAGTCGTATCTATCCAGGCCCTACGACGCCCGGCCGAAGCCCAAGAGCCCCGACGACCGGCCGCCGTACCAGGGGGCGAACCCGATCGCGGACATGTGGTCCGCCAAGGCGCTCGAGTACGGCGGGAAGTACCTCAGGCGCGCCGTCGAGAACGGCGAGGACGTCGAGGCCCGCGGGGCCATGATGCTCGGGGCGTCGCTCGCCGGCGTCGGGTTCGGTTCCGCCGGGGTGCACATCCCGCACGCCTGCGCGTATCCCATAGCCGGGCTCAAGCACACCTACCGGCCGCCGGGCTACGAGGTCGACCACCCGTTCGTCCCGCACGGCTGGTCGGTGATCGTCACCGCCCCGGCCTCCTTCCGGTTCACCTACCCGGCCGCCCCCGAGCGGCACCGCTACGTCGCGGAGCTCCTCGCCGGCCGTCCGATAGAGAAGGCCGACGAGAACACGCTGCCCGAGATCCTCATCCAGTTGATGCAGGACGTGGGGGCGCCAAGCGGCGTGCGCGAGCTCGGCTACACCGAGGAGGACATCCCGGAGCTGGTCGAGGGGGCCATGAAGCAGCAGCGGCTGCTCGTCGGCTCGCCGCGCGAGGTCACCGAAGAGGATCTCGCGAACATCATCCGCGAGTCGATGGAGAACTGGTAAGGGAAGGTTTTCGGGGCCGGTGCCCCACGGAAAGGAGGAGAGATGGCGGACGATCTCAGGCTGTACTTCTTCGAGTGCGGGAGCCTCAAGACGCAGGTGCAGTACATAAAGATGAACCAGGGGCTCGGCGATCCCTACGAGATCCCGGTGCCCTTCTTCCTCATCACCCATCCCCGGGGGAACGTCCTCTTCGACGGCGGCAACGCGCTTGAGGTGGCCCGCGACGCCCGGGCGCACTGGGGCGTGGTCGTGGACGCCTACCAGCCGGTGATGAGCGAGGACGACTTCGTGGTGAACCAGCTCCAGCGACTGGACATCGACCCGGCATCGGTGCGCTACGTCGTGCAGTCTCATTTGCACCTCGACCACTCCGGCGCGATAGGCCACTTCCCGAACGCCGAGTACGTCGTGCAGCGGCGGGAGCTTGAGTACGCCTACACCCCCGACTGGTTCCAGAAGACCGCCTACATCCGTCCGGACTTCGACAAAGACGTCAGGTGGCTCTTCCTCGACGGTCCGAACGACGACGGCTACGACCTCTTCGGGGACGGCACGATAAAGACGCTCTTCACACCGGGGCACGCGCCGGGGCACACCTCGCTCATCGTCACCCTCGAGGGCGAGGGCCCGATGATGCTCACCGCCGACGCCTGCTACACGATGGACCACTACGAGGAGAAGGCGCTGCCCGGTCTGATCCACTCGGCCGCCGACGTGGCCTACTCGGTGCGCAAGATACACCGTGAGGTGGACCGGCTCGGGGCGACCGTCGTGACGGGGCACGACCCGGACGCCTGGCCCAAGTTCAGGAAGGCGCCGGAGTACTACTCCTGATTGCCTCCGCGGGTCATCCTGCCCCTCAGCACGACATCACCAGCCGGGCGTCCACCGTCTCTGACGGTGATGACGACGGCGTCGTAGTTTAGGGTTCGAGAGGGGACGTTGAGCCAGACCACGGTCCTGCCGGGGCCGGCCTCGAAGGTGCCCGCGCTCGTGCGCCCGTCCTTCGAGACGAGCCACGCCTGGTAGACCCGCCAGCCGGAGCCCGGGTCCCCCAGATGGTACAGCCGGAGCTCCATACGGCGGTTGCCCCGGTCTGCCGGGTAGAGCTTCGCCACGCCCCAGTAGCCCCGGTGCGCGAGCGTCGCACGGTAGGCGGAGACCGGCTCGAGGCGCACGACCGCCACCGGGGTGGAGGAACCGCGCTGGGCCAGAAGCAGCCATCCGAGCGCCGCGATCGCGAGCACGAGTACGGCCGGGAGGACGAGCCACCTCCGGGAGACGAACCCCCGGCGCGGTGTATCCCCCGTCGCTCGCGAGATCGTCCGGGCCCTGAGGTCCGGTGGGGGGTCGGGGTAAGCCGGGAGCGAACGGAGCACGCCGACGGTCTCTCCGAGCTCCTCGAGCTCCCTGCGGCAGCGGGGGCAGCCGGAGACGTGTCGCATGACCTCCTCTCGCTCTTCACGATCGAGGCCCCCCACGGCGAGTGCCCCGAGGTTCCTGCGGGCTTCTTCACAGCCCATCTCTAGAGCACCTCCCGCGAGATGCCGGCCAGGCCGAGCCCGGCCCGCAGTTTCCTGAGCGCCCTGAGGGTGCGGCTCTTGACGGTGCCGAGCGGAAGCCCGGTTCTCTCCGAGATCTCACGCTGGGTGAGGCCTTCGAAGTAGGCGAGCCTGAGCACCTCGCGGTGCGGTTCGTCCAGCTCCTCGAGCGCCACGAGCACCCTCCATGTGAGCCAGGAGTCGTCGACTATCTCCTGGGGGCCTGAAGAGGTGTCACGCACCTCGGAGATGTCCTCTCCGGCGGCCGTGGCCGGGCTGCGGGACTGCCTGCGGTACATGTCCGCTGCCACGCTGCGGGTGATGCGGTAGAGCCAGGTGGAGAAACTCGAGCGCGAGGGATCGAACGTCCCGGCCGAACGCCACACCTTGAGGAAGACCTCCTGCACCAGCTCCTCGGCCGACTGGCCGCTGCCGAGCAGCTTGATCCCCGAACCGTAGACCGTGCGGCCGTAACGGTCGTAGAGCGTCGAGAGAGCCTCGCCGGGTGATTCCCCGGATGTCAGACGTCGCACCAGCTCTTCGTCGGTCTGGTCGCTCCGTCTGCTGGGGTGGCGCAACGCCACACCGGCCTTCTACCTGGCGGTGGCGCGTCGGGAGCCCGCCCGGCGGTTGGTCAGGAGCGGGGCCAGGAGTTTGCTCTTCCTGAAGAGACGCCCGTCCACCGAGAGCGACTTCGCCGCCGGGCTCAGCAGCACGAAGAGCGAGAGCAGCGCCATGATCAGGTCGATCGTAAAAAACTGCGGGGGAGCGAGGCCTTCCCCGAACCCGAGGCCACCCTGAGAGACGATGAGCATCCCGCTGAACGCGATGCTCCAGAGCGCAGCCAGGTTGGTCAGGAGGCCGAGGACGAGCAGCGCCCCGAAGACGAGCTCCCCCGCGCGGGTGAGGTTGGCGAAGAGCTCGGCGTTCGGGATGACGTGCTGGCGCATGAACTGCTGGAAGAAGAGAGGAGCCTGGGCCACGTAACCCCCGGAGCGCAGCGTGGCGGCGAACTGCTGCGGGAAGTGGGGGTTGGCCAGCTTCTCCGCCGCCCCATCGAGCCAGGTCGCCCCGATGAGCATCCTCACCCACGCCATCCCGTTCAACGGTCTACCTCCGCGTCGCCTGCGCGCCGTTACATTCAACCATCACCCCGACGCCGGGGCCACAACGTTATACGCGCCCCGACGATCCGCGGTTCCCGATGGGTGAGATCGCGCCCCCGCAGTATTACACTTAGGACATGATCAGGACACAGCCCGAAGCCGCCCGCCTGCACGAGCTCCTGGACGGCAACCTGGAAGGTTCCCTGCACACCGACGACGCCTCGCGCGCCCTGTGGTCGACCGACGCTTCGATCTATCTCAGAAGGCCAGTCGCCGTGGTCGCCGCCCGCTCCGAGGAGGACATAAAGCACACGCTCGCCGCGGCGAGGGAGCTGGGTCTGCCGGTCACCCCGCGCGGGACGGGGACTTCGCTCGCCGGGCAGGCCACCTCGCCCGGCATCGCCCTCGACGTCTCGGCGATGGACCGGGTGCTCGACCTGGATATCGAGGGGCGCCGGTGCGTGGTCGAGCCGGGCGTCATCCAGGGTGACCTCAACCGCCTCGTCGAGCCGCACGGGCTCGTCTTCGGGGCCGACACCTCGACCTCGGACGTGGCTACTTTGGGCGGGATGGTCGGGAACAACTCGGCCGGGATGCGTTCGATCGTCTACGGGACGACCGCCGACCAGATCCTCTCTCTGAGGTGCATCCTGGCGGGCGGCGAGACGGTCGAGCTCCGGCCGCTCCCTCGTGGGGAGGCGGAGAGGAGGGCGCGTGGCGAGGGGGCCGAGGCCCGCCTTCTGCGCAACGCGCTCGAGATCGGAGGCCGCTACGGCGAGGAGATCCGGCGTCGCTACCCGAAGCTCGTCCGCAGGGTCTCGGGCTACGGGCTCGACGCGCTCCTCGACCCCGACACGATCGACCTCACCCGCCTCGTCTGCGGCTCGGAGGGGACCCTTGCGGTGCTCAGCCAGGCCGAGTTCACGCTGCGGGAGCTCCCCCCGGCGCGCGGCATCGCCTCCTTCGAGTTCGGTTCCCTCTCCGAGATGGCCCGGGCGACGGTGCGCTTCCTCGAGGAATCACCTTCCGCGATAGAGCTCCTCGACGACGTCGCGATAGAGCGCGCCCGCCGCGCCCCGGCCTACCGGGAGGCGACGAGCTTCGTCCGGGGCACGCCGAAGGCGATCCTGCTCGTCGAGTGGAGCGGGACCGAAGAGGAGCTCGACGAGCGCTTCGCCCGGCTGGAGGGGCTCGCCCGGGAGGTCGGGGCCTCGGAGGTCGTCCCGCTGCGCGGCAGGGAGGAGATGGCGCGCACGGTGAAGCTCCGCAAGTCCACGCTGCCGCTCCTCCTGGGTACCACCGACCGGGAGAAGCCGGTCGCCTTCGTCGAGGACGCCGCCGTGCCGCCCGGGCGCTTCGAGGAGTTCGTCGTCCGCTTCGAGGAGATAGTACGCCGCAACGGCACCTGGGCCTGCTTCTACGGGCACGCGAGCGTGGGCACGCTGCACGTCCGCCCGGCGCTCGACACCTCCGACCCCGAGGGGGTGCGCAGGATGCGCCGCATCGCCGAGGAGGTCGCGGACCTGGTCGCCGAGTGCGGCGGGTCCATCTCCGGTGAGCACGGCGACGGGCTCTCGCGCTCCGAGTTTCTGGAGAAGATGTACGGGCGCACACTCCTCGACGCCTTCCGGGAGGTGAAGCGGACCTTCGACCCGGAGGGCCTGCTCAACCCCGGCGTGATCGTCGACCCCCAGCCGATGGACCGCAACCTGCGCATCGGCCCCGGGCACCGCCGCCTGCCCGTGAGGACGGGTTTGGACTTCTCGAAGCAGGGGGACTTCGCGCGGGCCGTCGAGCTGTGCAACGGCTCGGGCTTCTGCCGCAAGAAGAGCGGCGGGACGATGTGCCCCTCGTACATGGCGACCCATCAGGAGAAGGACACCACCCGTGCCCGGGCGAACATGCTCCGCTCGGTCCTCGACAGGACGCTCCCGCCTGGGGAGCTTACCGGGGAGAGGATGCGCGAGGTGATGGACCTCTGCGTCGGGTGCAAGGCGTGCAAGAGCGAGTGCCCCTCGCAGGTGGACGTGGCCTCGATGAAGACCGAGGTCCTCTACCAGATGGGCAAAGAGCACGGCTTCTCGTTGCGTCAGAGGGCCGCCGGCAACATCCGCCGCGCGCTCGCCGCCGCCTCCCTCGCCCCCGGCCTCTACAACGCCGTGGCCGGAACCGGTCTCGCCCGCCGCCTCTCCGCCCTCTTCGGGATAGACCCGCGCCGCCCGCTGCCCGGGGTCGCGCGCAGGAGGTTCTCGCAGATCCTCCCGGAGCTCCCGCAGGGTGAGGGGCCGGCGGAGGTCGTGCTCTTCAACGACACCTGGAACGAGTACCAGCGGCCCACGATCGGCGAGGGAGCGGTGCGCCTGTTCGCGGCCGCCGGGGCGCGGGTGACGGTGCCGCGCATCGCCTGTTGCGGGCGCCCGATGCTCTCCGAAGGGCTCGTCGAGGAGGCGCGCCGGAACGCGATCCACAACGTCAACGTCCTCTACCCCTTCGTCGAGCGCGGGCTACCCATCGTGGGGCTCGAGCCGAGCTGCATCCTCACCATCCGCGACGACTACGAGAAGCTGTTGCCGCACGACGGGCGGGTGAGGGAGATCGCCGCGGCCACCCGCCTCTTCGAGGAGGCGCTCCTGGAGCTCGAGCCCGAGCTACCGCTCGCGGAGGGTTCGACGGTCCTGCTGCACGGCCACTGCCACCAGAAGGCGCTCGTCGGGACCGGGCCGACCGAGCGGGCGCTCTCGCTCGCACCCGGCACCGAGGTCACGGTCGTCGACTCCGGCTGCTGCGGGATGGCCGGGCTCTTCGGGTACGAGAGAGGCCACTACGAGGTATCGATGAAGATGGGGGAGAGGGTGCTCTTCCCGGCGGTGAGGGGGTCGGATGGTGTCGTCGTCGCGCCGGGGACCTCGTGCCGGGAGCAGATCCTGGGTGGCACCGGACGCCGGGCGCTGCACCCCGCCGAGTACCTGGTCTCCCTGCTGCGCTGAGACAGTTACTCAGCGGACTCTACGGCGCGCAGGTGTGGGAACCCCTCCGCCCGCCCGCGGATATCCGGCTCCGTACCGGCGACGAATCTCTCGCCGGAGGCAGAGGCGTATTCTTCTCCCTTTTGGTCCATGAGACGCAGCAGCGTTCGGACCACCAGTCCGTCATAGACCCTGCCGGCCTCTTGCGCGAGCTTCCTGCGAGCCTCCTCCGGCAGCAGCGGTCCCCGGTATGCGGTCCCGACCATCATCTCTGCGTAGGAAGCAGCGGTGGCGAGTATCTTCACCTCGAGCGGGAGCCACTCCCCCCGCAGCCCATCCGGATATCCCCTGCCATCCACCCTCTCGTGGTGCCAGCGGACCCACCGGGCCACGTCATCGAAGCCTTCGATCCCGGCGAGTATCCTCTCGCCGTGCGCCGGGTGGCTCTCCAGGTGCTCCCTGCCACGGCGGTTGAGCCTCTCCGGAGGCGCGAGGAGCACCTCCTCAGGCACCGAGACGAGCCCCACGTCCTGCAGCAGTGCCGCCAGCTCTAGCTTTTGGATGGTCCTGGAATCAAGCCGGAACTCCCTTGCCAGGTCCCCGACGTAGACGGCGGAGGCGGCCGCGCGGCGCGAGGTGTGCCCGTCTTTCTCGCCGACGCTCTCGACCAGCCTGCTCGCGAACTTCACAGGAGAGGAGAGCGCATCGGCGTTCTCCTTCTCCAGCGCCTCGACCCTCTCACCGAGCTCCTGTATCTGATCCCGCCACCCCTTGATCAGGTGCAGCGAGATGATCGCCGCCGTGGCCCCGCCGAAGAGCACCAGCGCCGCCGCCGGTCCGAAGGTTGCAACGGTGCAGGAGGTCGCTATGACGGTCAGTACGACCGTCAGGTCAGAGGGAGTGCAGGGCAGGATGCAATCTCGTAGCGTCTCCATCACCGGCGTCCCGTACTTGAAGCGGAGCAGCAGGCAGTTTATCAGCGCATCGAGAACGTGGTAGATGAGACCTGCCGCCAGGATCGCGTATACCGAAGAGAGGTCGAAGCGCGAGATGAGGAGCAACGGTTCGGTGAAGAGCCGGAAGGCGAGTCCTCCGGCCGAGAGGATCAGGACATAGGTGGCAGCTGTGTAGACGCTGCGCAGATGCTCCCGGTAAAACATGGCCGGCACAGCGACCAGGAGCGCCCATACCGGACCCAGGAGGGCGAGCGCCGTGATGATAGCCACCTCGACTATCTCGACGGTGACCCTGCCGAACTTCACGGGGAAGCGCCGGGTGAGGGCGCATACTACCGAGAGTATGCAGCTTACCACCAGCGCGGTCCAGTTGAAGTCCAGCCCGAAATGACCCACCCATGACGCGAGGACCGCCAGCGCGGTGATGGACAGCCCGTAGATGTAGGTCAGGGTGAGCTGGGAGCGTGGCAGACCAGAAACCGTCATCCCCACCCGTCCTAAAATGATTTTGCTCTCATAATCCCTAAGGATTTTAGAGCACAACGGATGTAATACGCAACACTACGTGCAGGCGGAAGCTCTGCTCCAGGACTTATGCGGTTGTTACCAGGCGTTCTTCTTGAGCTCCGGCACTTTTCTCACCCCCTTTCTATTCCTGGCTTGCTTCAATTAGACTTGGCTCACCGCGACAACACCGCTTGCCAGGCGTTGTTCTTAAGTTTCGGCATCTTTCGCACCCCCTCTCATGCTCTCTCTGTCTACACGGTGCATTTTAAGCGGGAAGCGGGCTATTGTGCTATTGAAGACGATTAGATCGCAGATGAATCGAGGCGGAGAGATGATGGAGCGAAAGAACATATCGAGCGGGACCCGGTGGGAGGAGCAGGTGGGTTACTCGCGGGCGGTGCGCGTCGGGCCGTTCGTGTACGTCTCGGGCACGACCGCCACGGACGAGGAAGGAGAGGTCGTCGGCCCTGAGGATGCCTACACCCAGACGGTCCGGGCGCTGAAGAACGTCGAGGCAGCGCTGGAGGGGGCGGGGGCGCGTCTGGCGGACGTGGTACGGACGCGGATGTTCGTCACGGATATGGGTCTGTGGGAGGAGGTGGGCCGGGCGCACCGGGAAGTCTTCGGCGAGGTGCGCCCGGCGGCCACGATGGTAGAGGTAGGTCGGCTCATATCATCGGAGATGCTCGTCGAGGTGGAGGCCGAGGCGATCGTCGTGGAGGGTCAGCCCACCTCCGAGGCACGTCCCGCCGCCTCCTCCAGCGCCCGGAGTGCCTCCTCCTGGTTCATCCCCGTGCTGCGCAGCAGGTCCACGGCGGAGGAGCGGATCTGCCCTACCAGCACGCTTATGGCCAGGTTGTGACGCTCTTTGAGGATCCTGGTGGCTTTGGTCGCGGCTTCGAGGGCGTAGCGGCGGGCCTCGTCCGGCGGGCCGGGCTCGTCGAGGAAGTGCTCCAGGGCCCGTACGGACTGGGCCAGGTCGAGCACCGCGTCGGGGAGCAGAGGCGGGATCTCGTCTCCGCGGCGCAGGGCGTTGGTCGCGCCGCGGGCCAGGACGCGGGTGTTTATCACCGCGAGCTCTATGCGGGTCGCGGCGGTAGCGTAGAGCCGCAGGTGGTGCAGCGCCCGGCGGCGGGTCGGTGAGAGGCGGGCGGTGTCGCTGCCCGCGGCGAGCGCCTCGTCGAGGCCACGTATCTGGTCGTCCAGCCAGCGGGATCGTGTGAGCGCCTTCTCCGCGCGCTCCCGGTCGCCCTCGGCCAGGGCCGTGGCGATCTCGCGCAGGACCGAGACCAGCTCGTCGAAGATCGGGTGCGCCCGGCGCTCGACCATACGCTCCGGGTCCACGGGGAGCAGGTAGTGGATCGCGAGCGCCACCGCGCCGCCGACCAGCGCGTCGACCAGCCGGCTCGGGGTGAAGCCCGACTGCGGCGGCTGCAGCACGACGACCAAGATCGCGGAGATCGCGGCCTGGTTGACCAGGATGTTCCTCTCTCCGAAGAACATCGCCGCCACCATCGCCAGGGCGACGACCACCCCGATCTGGGCCGCCCCGACCCCGATGGCGAGCACCAGGAGGTCCGCGACCACGAGCCCCACGGCGACGCCGAGCGTGAGCTCCACCGCCCGACGGCCGCGCTGTCCGAGCGTGATCCCCAGGGAGACCACCGCCGCCACCGGGGCGAAGAACGCCTGGGTGTTGCCGAGGATGTAGGTTGCGATGAAGTAGGAGATGCTCGCCGCCGCGGCCGTCTGGATGACCGGCCAGCCGTTCACCCTCAGGCGCAGGATCCCCCTTTCGAGGAGGCGTCTGAGGCGGGATAAGATTCTCCTCTCCATCTTGAGTCGATCGGGCTCCGCGTTCTCGTGCTGGTGCAGGGCAAAGAATATACAACAGATGGGACATGCGCGGGAAGGAGCGGCTGCGTATAGAATACGGCCCAGCCTGAAGTGATGGGGGTTGGTATGAGGATGGGTATCTGTGTCCGGTAGGGTGGACGTGTCCAGGATGCGCCGGGAGTACACCCGCGCCGGTCTCTCCGAAGACGGCCTCGCCCCGGACCCGGTGGAGCAGTTCGGCCGTTGGTTCGAGGAGGCGCTGGCCGCGGACCTCTACGAGCCTAACGCGATGACGCTCGCGACCGCCACCCGCAACGGCCGGCCCTCCGCCCGCACCGTCCTGCTCAAAGGCTTCGACGAGCGAGGTTTCGTCTTCTACACCAGCTACGCCGGACGCAAGGCGCGCGAGCTCGCGGAGAACCCGCGCGCCGCGCTCCTCTTCTACTGGGGAGAGCTCGAGCGACAGGTGCGGGTCGAGGGCATCGTCGAGCGCCTCCCCGACGAGGAGTCCGACGCCTACTTCGCGAGTCGTCCGCGTGGGAACCGCCTGGGAGCCTGGGCCTCCGAGCAGAGCCGGCCCATAGAGAGCCGGGAGGCGCTCGATCTGCGGGTGCGAGAGCTGGAGGAGCGCTACGCCGGGCGGGAGGAGATCCCCCGCCCCCCTTTCTGGGGCGGCTACCGGGTCGTCCACGAGGCCGTGGAGTTCTGGCAGGGGCGTGAGAGCCGCCTGCACGACCGCCTGCTCTACATGCGGGAAGGGGGCGGCTGGAAGGTCGTGCGCCTGCAGCCCTGAGCTGGAGGGGCGGGCGCTCCGGACATCCTCCTTCTTGTCTGGATCTCGTACCACTGGATGAACCAGACCGCTCGGGGACGGGCGGGTTTGTTGCTAAGATAGCCCGCGTAGAGTATGGCAGAAGGAAGGGAGGCTTCTTGAAGCTCGTAACCTACTCCATCGATGGAGGTGGGCCGAAAATCGGGTACGTGGAAGACGGCAGGGTTGTGCCGCTCGGCGGCTCCAGTATGGTCGAGTACATCGAGCACGGCCGGGGCGCGGAGAGACAGCCGGGCGGGGAGAGTCTGGCGCTCGATGAGGTACGGTTGCACGCCCCGGTGCCCGATCCGCAGAAGGTCATCGCGATCGGGCTCAACTACGAGGACCACGCCGCCGAGACCGGAGCGGAGATACCGAAGAAGCCGATCGTCTTTGCAAAGTACCCGAACACGATCATCGGTCCCGGAGAGACGATCGTCGTCCCGCCGATAACCCAGCAGCCCGACTACGAGGCGGAGCTCGCCGTGGTCATAGGTCGGCGGGCGAAGAACGTCCGGACGGAGGAGGCGCTGGAGTACGTCTTCGGCTACATGAACTCCAACGACGTCTCGGCGCGCGACCTGCAGTTCTCCGAGGGTGGGCAGTGGAGCCGGAGCAAGTCGCTCGACACCTTCGCCCCGATAGGACCCTATCTCGTCACCCGCGACGAGGTTCCCGACCCGCAGTCACTCGCGATCCGCTGTCTGCTCAACGGCGAGGTCGTGCAGGAGAGCAACACCTCGAAGATGATCTTCTCCGTCGCCGAGCTCATCGCTTTTCTGAGCGAGGGGATGACGCTCGTCCCGGGGGATATCATCATGACCGGCACGCCCCCGGGCGTCGGGATGGCGCGGGAGCCGCAGCTGTGGCTCAAGGACGGTGACGAGGTCACCGTCGAGATAGAGGGCCTCGGCAGCCTCACCAATCCGGTCAAAGTGCTCTGATGGACCTCGCCGCCGCGCTGCGGCAGATCCTGCCCCCAGAACGCGTCCGTACCGACCCGGAGACGATCGAGCACCACGGGCGGGCGATCTTCACCTACCACGAGCCTCGACCGCCGGAGGTCGTCGTCTTCCCGGAGAGCCGGGAGGAGGTCGTCTCCGTCTTACGCTTCGCGAACGAGCACCGCGTCCCGGTCACCCCCTTCGGCCAGGGAAGCAGCCTGGAGGGGCACACCATCCCGCTCGAAGGCGGGATCAGCCTGGATCTCGGCAGGATGGACCGCATCCTCGAGATCCGGCCGGAGGACATGGTCGCCCGGGTGGAGCCCGGCGTGCGGCGCCTGGCGCTCGAGGCGGTCCTCAGTGGCTACGGACTCTTCTTCCCGCCCGACCCGGGATGGGACGCGACCATCGGCGGGATGGCGGCGACCAACGCGAGCGGGACCAACGCGCTGCGCTACGGCGCGATGCGCGAGCGGGTGCTCGGGCTCGAGGTGGTGCTGGCCGACGGGAGGGTGATCAGGACCGGCGGGCTCGCGGTGAAGTCCTCCGCCGGCTACAACCTGACGCCGCTCTTCGTCGGCTCGGAGGGGACCCTGGGCGTCTTCACCGAGATCACGCTCAGGCTCCAGCCCCTCCTGGAGAGCGCGGTCGCCGCACGGGTGACCTTCCACGGGGTAGAGGACGCCGGGGAGGCCGCCGTCGCCGTGGTCCGCTCCGTGGTGGGGGCGACGCGGGTGGAGCTGGTCGACGCCCGCACCGTGGAGGCGGTCAACGTCTACAAGGGGACCTCCTACGAGGTCGCACCGACGCTCTTTCTGGAGTTTGCGGGCAGCGTCGAGGGGGCTGAGGCCGACGCCCGGCGTGCGGAGGAGATCTGCCGCCGGGCGGGATGTCTGGCCTTCGAGGCCGAGCGTGACGAGGCGGCGCGCGGGCGGCTGTGGGAGGCGCGGCACGAGGCGGCGCTCGCGGTGGCGGAGCTCTATCCCGGCAGGCTCCCGATGACCACGGATGTGTGCGTACCCATCTCCGAGCTTGCTGGTGCTCTGCGCCACGCCCGACAGGCCATCGCCTCACGGGGGATGGACGGCGTGATCCTGGGGCACGTCGGCGACGGGAACTACCACGCCATCTTCCCCGTCGACCCCTCCGATCCGGAGGAGAAGGAGCGGGCCCGCCGGGTCGTCGGGGAGATCGTGGATTACGCCCTCGAGCGCGGCGGCACCTGCACCGGCGAGCACGGCGTCGGGTACGGCAAGATCGACCACCTGCGACGCGAGCACCCCGACACCGTGCCGCTCATGGCGCAGATCAAACGCCTGCTCGACCCCGCGGGAATCCTCAACCCCGGGAAAGTCGTCCCGCCGGCGGGGTAGAATAGAAGCATGGAACGCACGATAAGGGTGGTGGTGGCGAAAGTCGGCCTCGACGGGCACGACCGGGGCGCCAAGATCATAGCCCGCGCCCTGCGCGACGCCGGGATGGAGGTCATCTACACGGGATTGCACCAGACCCCCGAGCAGGTGGTCGAGACCGCCATACAGGAGGACGTGGACGCGATAGGAATCTCGATCCTCTCCGGGGCGCATATGACGCTCGTCCCGCGGGTGGTGGAGCTCCTGCGCGAGCAGGGCGCCGACGACATCCTGGTCTTCTGCGGCGGCACCATACCCAAAGACGACATCCCCAGGCTCAAGGAGCTCGGGGTGGGCGAGGTCTTCACCCCCGGCACCCCGACGTCGAAGGCCGTGGAGTACGTCCGGCGAGCCGTCCCGGCGCGGGACTAGGGTTTTCCTGCAGGCAAGATACCCGGAGGAGGGAAGCTTTTGGACTACGTCAGGGTGGAGGAGGAGGGTGGTATCGCCGTTCTTACCGTGGACCGGCAGGACAAACTCAACGCCCTCAACCCGCAGGTCGTGGAGGAGATAGGGCAGGCGCTGCTCGACCTCGGGAACAAGGAGGTGCGGGCGATAATCGTGACGGGGGCGGGGGAGAGGGCTTTCGTCGCCGGGGCGGACATCGCCGCGATGAGCGAGATGGACCCGATCGAGGCGAAGCATTTCGCGGAGACGAGCAACGCCGCGATGGCGCTTTTGGACCGCAGCCCGATCCCGACGATCGCCGCCGTGAACGGATTTGCGCTCGGCGGCGGGTGCGAGATAGCGCTCGCCTGCGACATCCGCGTCGCCTCGGAGAACGCCGTCTTCGGCTTCCCGGAGGTCTCTTTGGGCATCATCCCCGGCATGGGCGGCACCCAGCGCCTGCCGCGCCTCATCGGACCCGGCCTGGCCAAGGAGCTCATCCTCACCGGACGACGCATAAGCGCCGCCGGGGCGAAGAAGATCGGGCTCGTGAACAGGGTCGTGCCGCAGGGAGAGGCACTGGATGCTGCCCGCTCCATCGCCTCCGAGATCGCCGGCAACGGCCCGCTCGCCGTCCGGCACGCGAAGGCCGCGGCGAACAAGGCGCAGGAGGTGGACCTCATAAGCGGGCTCGACTACGAGTCCGACCAGTTCGCGCTCCTCTTCTCCACCCGGGACGCGAAGGAGGGGATGAAGGCCTTCGTCGAGAAGCGCGAGGCCTCCTTCGAGGGCCGGTGATAAAGGAGGTCATCCTCCGGGCCCGCTACTCGGAGACCGACGCCCAGGGAATAGTCAACAACGCCTCCTACCTCTCGTACTTCGAGGTCGGCCGGGTGGAGTGGCTGCGCTCCGCAGGTGTTTCCTACCGGGAGATAGAACGCTCCGGGTACGGCTTCGTCGTGGTCGAGGCGCACGTAAACTACAGGAGGCCCGCCTTCTTCGACGACGAGCTTACGCTGCGCACCGGTCTCTCGGAGGTCGGCAGGGCTTCGATGCGCTTCGACTACACCCTGCTGCGCGACGGTGAGACGCTCGTCACCGGCTACACCCGCCATGGGTGTATAGACCTCACCACCGGCCGGCCGGTGCGGGTGCCGAAGGAGATCGCCCGGCTCGCAGCGCTCCGGGAGGATGGCGCAGGGGCCCGCCGGCGAAGGGAAAGGTCCGGTGGTTCGAAAGGGTGACGGGCGTCGGAGCCAGTCCGATGGTCCACACGGCCGCGAGGGAATCCGGGTCCGGTGCAGGAGGGGGTTGTCCATAACCGCCATACAGCTCGTTTCCGTGGTCGGGTCCCTTCTCATCCTCGCCGCCTACGCGGCGAACCTGCTCGGGGTGCTGTCGGCGAGCGGGGTGAAGTACTCGCTGCTCAACCTGATCGGCTCGGGCATCCTCTCCGCCATAGCGGTGATCGAAGACCAGTGGGGCTTTTTGCTCCTGGAGGGGGCCTGGACCCTGATCAGCGCGGGAGCGCTCGCGCGCCTGACCTTCCGCCGCATCCGCGGGGAGGACGGCTGAACCCATCCCGGACGTGTCACGGAGCGGACTGCTGGCTCGTCTTCTCGTGTGGAGGCACCTTCGGAGGAATACGAGGGAGGCTGGCATGAGGGTGTCGGCTTCGACGCGGGTGCAGTACGCCTGTACCATCACGAGCGGGAAGGGCAGCGTCCGGGCGGGAGGCCGCGGTGAAGGGTGACGAGACATCCGTCGCGAAGGGCTTCGAGGAGCATCGGCCCCTGCTGTTTTCCATCGCCTACCGGATGCTCGGCAGCGCGACGGACGCCGAGGACGTCCTGCAGGAGGCCTACCTGCGCTGGCGAGAGGCCTCGACCGGTGAGATTCGCTCCCCGCAGGCTTATCTCTCGACGGTGGTCACCCGGCTGTGCATCGACCACCTCAGGCGCCTCAAGGCGCGACGCGAGGACTACACCGGCCCCTGGCTGCCCGAGCCGATAGCGACCGAGGCGGACGCCGCCGGGGATGCGGAGCTCGCCGAGTCGCTCTCGATGGCGATGCTCGTCGTCCTGGAGACGCTCTCGCCGCTGGAGAGGGCGGTGTTCGTGCTGCGCGAGGCGTTCGGATTTCCCTACGCCGAGATCGCCGGGATGGTCGACCGCAGCGAGGCGGCGGTCAGGCAGCTCGCCCGCCGGGCGCGCGAGCACGTCCGCGCGCGCCGCCCCCGCTTCGAGGCGGACCCGGAGGCGCGGCTCCGGGCGACAGAGCGTTTTCTCGAGGCGGTGGCGGGTGGGGATCTGGAGGCCCTCATGGAGGTACTCGCCCCCGACGTGGTGCTGATCGCCGACGGGGGTGGGAAGGCCCGCGCCCCCAGACGCCCCCTCTACGGGGCGGGGAAGGTGGCCCGCTTCCTGCGCTCCATCTCCACGCGGGAGAAGATGGCCCTCTTCCTGCGCTCGGTCTCCGGGGAGCCTGCCTCCGGGGTCGAGGTCGGGATCGCGTGGATCAACGGAGCCCCGGGAGTCGTCGCGACCTCGGGAGGACGGACGGTCTCGGCCGTGGTCCTCGACGTGTCGGGCGGCAGGATCCGGACCATCCACCTGGTGGCGAATCCGGACAAGCTGGCCCGCGTGCGCGGGACCTGAAGATCCCTCCCCATGTCACGCCCGCGCGGGGCTGTGCGTCTCTGGAGATGTAGAGGTTCGAGATCCACGCAAGGAGCGTACGTAGACATGGAAAAGAGAACCGATCGGACAGACGTCGTGGTGGTCGGCGGAGGCATGGCGGGCCTTGCCGCCGCCTGCTATCTGGCACGAGAAGGGGTGGGGGTGACGCTTGTCGAGAAGGCCTCCGCGCCGGGAGGTCGGGCCGCCACCCGGAGCTTCGACGGCTTCTATTTGAACCGCGGCATACACGCCATCTACACCGGCGGGGCGGCCTCCCGGGTCCTGGCGGAGCTCGGCGTCACCTACGCCTACGGCACTCCGCCCAAAGAGACCTTTGTGCGGCGGGAGGGGGTACTGCACACATTCCCCGCCGACCCTCTGGGGATCTTGCGTACCAGCCTCTTCGGCGCGAGAGACAGGGTGGACCTCGTCCGCTTCTTCGCAACGCTCTCCCTGGCCAGGCCGGGTGAGGCGGCGCACGTGAGCGTGCAGGAGTGGCTCGACCGCCGCGTTCGCCGCCCGCGGGTGCGCCGGCTGTTGGAGGGGCTCGCCCGCACGCTGGTCTACAGCAGCGCGCTGGACCTCGTGAGCGCCGAGGTTTTCGTTGACAGGCTCCGGCGCTCGCTCAGGCACCCCGTGCACTACGTCGAGGGTGGCTGGCAGACCCTGGTGGACGGGCTGCGGGAGGTCGCTGAGAGGAACGGGGCGTGCATCCTGGTCGGCACCCGTGCCCTGGGCGTCGAGCACCACGAGGGGCTCGTGCGCGGCGTGCGCCTGAAGGACGGGAGCCTCATCCCCGCCTCCGCCGTCATCGTCGCCACCAGGCCCCACGACGCCCTCGGGCTGGTAGACGGAGACACTAATCCAGCCCTGCGCCGAATCGTGGATGGTTTGCTTCCGGGCCGGCTCGCCTGCCTCGACGTCGCCCTGAGCCGCCTGCCCTCCTCCCGCTACACGGTGGTCCAGGACCTCGACCGTCCGCAGTTCATGAGCGTCCAGTCGGCCTACGCACAGCTCGCCCCCGAGGGAGGGGCCGTGATCCACGCTTTCAAGCAGCTCGATCCAAGGGGCCTCGACGACCCGCGCCAGGACGAGCGTGATCTCGAAGGTCTTCTCGACGCGGCGCAACCCGGATGGCGCGAGGTGCTCGTGAGGCGCCAGTACCTGCCGCGCATAGAGGCCGTGGGCGCGCTCCCCACCGCCGCCCGGGGCGGCTTCGCCGGCAGGCCGGGAACGGAAGTGCCGGGCTTCACCAACCTCTACCTGGCCGGCGACTGGGTGGGCCCGGAGGGCTTTCTGCTGGACGCCAGCATGGCCAGCGCCCGCCGGGCGGCGGAGCTGGTGCTCCGGAGGGCACCGTCTTCCGGAAAGTCGACCGCAGGCTCCCGGGTTTCGGGGTGATCTGGAAGAGGTTACACCGCGGTAGGAGGGCCGGCTGGTACAGGAACATCGAGGTACGCCCGGCGCTCGAGGTGAGTACCGGACGGGAGCGCTACGCGCCGGAGCACCGGGTTCTCTCCGCCGAGGAAGGGTACGTTGGCTCTCACGGAATACACCGTCCGTCATCCGCTGGCGGCGAGGGTGCTGGCCGCAGCGCTCGGCTCTCGGGCGATCCACCCGGTCAAGGCGCGACGAAGGCTCGCCCGCTCTGCGACGCTGGTCGCCTTCCGGCCTCAGGACCGATAAGGAGACTGGGGTGGGCGGCATGGAGCCCCGATGTCACAGGAGCCGGGGTAATCTCGTCTTCAGGCTGAGAGTTGATACTGGAGTCAGGGAGGTGACGGTCGTGCGGGTGTTCGTGGCAGGCGGGAGCGGGGTCATCGGAAGGCGGCTGGTTGAGCAGCTCGTGGTCCGGGGCCACCAGGTGACGGCCACGACGACGGATCCGGACAAGTTGGCCCTGCTGGAGCGGCTGGGCGCGGAGGCGGTCGTGATGGATGGGCTGGATGCGGCGTCGGTGGGCGAGGCGGTGGCCACGGCCCGTCCGGATGCAATCGTGCACCAGATGACCTCGATCTCCGCCAGGCCCGATATGAAGCACTTCGACCGCTGGTTCGCCACCACCAACCGGCTGCGCACCGCAGGGACCGACCACCTGCTGGCCGCGGCCGAGGCGACCGGCGTATCCAGCTTCGTCGCGCAGAGCTACGCCGGCTGGAACGGCATCCGCGAGGGTGGATGGGTCAAGACCGAGGAGGACCCGCTGGAGCTGATGAAGGGGACGGCGGCGCAGGCGGGGATGGAGGCGATCCGCTACCTCGAGGACGCGGTCGTCGAGGCCGGTGGCGCGGTCCTGCGGTACGGCTGGCTCTACGGGCCGGGCGCCAGCGACACCCTGGTCGAGGCCGTGCGCAGGCGGCAGTTCCCGCTCATCGGGGGCGGCACCGGCTACAACTCTTGGGTGCATCTCGACGACGCGGCGAGCGCCACCGTCCTGGCCGTGGAGCAGCAGGCGAAGGGGGTGTTCAACGTCGTGGACGACGAGCCCGCTCCGGCCAGCGAGTGGCTGCCCTATCTGGCGGCGTGCGCGGGCGCGAAGCCGCCGCTTCGGATCCCCGGATGGCTGGCCCGCCCGCTGGCCGGTGAGGTGGCGGTGACGATAATGACCGAGGGGCGCGGCTTCTCCAACGCCAGGGTCAGACGGGAGCTCGGCTGGGAGCCGCGTTACCCCTCGTGGCGGCAGGGCTTCAGGGAGGGGTTGGCGTGAGTCGGCCGGGGGGTTCGAGCGGGATCCTGGAGCGGATGTGCGACGCCGTCCCGGCTGGGGCGGGGATCGAAGACGTGGCCGCCGGGCTCGCGGACCTCGTCCGCCGCGAGAGTGGGCGCCGGTGGGTCGGCGTCTACCGCGTCGGCGGCGGCGAGGTGGTGAACCTCGCCTGGAGCGGCCCCGCCGCACCCGCGCACCCGAGTTTCCCGAGCGGCCAGGGGCTCACCGGCGCCGCCCTCGCCTCGCGCGACACCGTCTGCTCGAACGACGCTGCAGCCGACCCGCGCTGCCTGACCAACCAGCCGACGACGGGCTCCGGGCTCGTCGTCCCCGTGATCATTGCCGGCGAGGTAGTCGGGACGCTGGATGTCGAGGATCCGCAGACCAGCGCCTTCGGCGCTACGGATGAGGCGTTCTTCGAGGAGATCGCCACGGCCCTGAGCCCGCTCTATCGCCGCGCCGGGTCGGAAGCCGGGCGATGAGGATCGCGGTGGCCGGTGGGACGGGCCTGGTCGGGCGCCACGTGGTGGAGCACGCCGGGCGGCGGGGCCACGAGGTCGTCGTGCTGAGCCGCTCCCGCGGCGTCGACGTCTGCACCGGAGAGGGGCTCGCGAGCGCGCTGGAGGACGTCGAGGCCGTCGTCGACGTCACGAACGCCGGCACCACCGGGGAGCGTGCGGCGACCGCCTTCTTCACCGCAGTGGCAGCCAACCTTCAGCGCATCGGCGCTGAGAGTGGGGTTCGACACATCGTCACCCTCTCGATCGTGGGCATCGACCGGGTCCGGACCGACTACTACGCGGCGAAGCTCGCCCACGAGCGGGTGGCCACAGAAGGGCCTGTTCCGAGTACGATCCTCCGCGCGACCCAGTTCCACGAGTTCGCGGGGCAGATGATCTCACGGACGCGCGAGGGCTCGCACGCCTGGGTGCCCGACCTGCGCGTGCAGACTGTCGCCGCCCGCACGGTCGCCCGCGTCCTCGTCGAGCACGCGGAGGGCGCTCCGGCCGGCCGCGCTGCTGACCTTGCAGGTCCGGAGCAGGCGGATCTCGTCACGCTCGCCCGCAGGCTCGTCGAGCGCCGGGGCGAGGCGATCGAGATCCACCCGGCCGGGAGCACCACCGGTGCGCCCCCGGGAGCGCTCCTGCCCGGAGACGGCGCACGCATCGAGGGGCCGACGTTCGAGGAGTGGCTCGAGAGCGAGGACGCGGCGGCGCTGCCGCTCTGATCCACATCCGCCCCTGCGTCTGGCAGGTGCGACGGTCGCCTCACCCGGTCGATGTGGTGCTCAGGATTGGTTTAGAGCCGCTCGATGACGGTCGCGGTGGACATGCCGTGCCCGATGCACATCACCTGCAGACCGAGCTGCCCGTCGGTGGCCTCGAGCCCGTAGAGCAGCTTCGCCAGGAGCCCGCCGCCGGTCGCGCCGAGCGGGTGGCCGTGGGCGATCGCGCCGCCCCACGGGTTGACCTTCTCCATGTCCGGCTCGAGCTCGGCGGCCCAGGCGAGTACCACGGTGGCGAAGGCCTCGTTTATCTCGATCCAGTCGAGGTCTAGGATCGAGATACCGGCCTTCTTGAGCGCGAGCCGCGTCGCCGGGATGACCCCGGTGAGTTGCATGGTGGGATCGCTCCCGACCGCGACCCGCGCCAGGAAGCGCGCCCGGGGCTTGAGCTCCGCCGCCTCAGCGGTCTCGCGGGCGGCGACGAGCACGGCGGAGGCTCCGTCGGAGATCTGGGAGGAGTTCCCCGCCGTGACGATCCCGTCCTCGCGGAAGACCGGCGCAAGCTGCGCCATCTTCTGCGGGTCCACGCTGTGGCGGACGCCCTCGTCGGCGGTGAGCTCGACCTCGTTCCCCTCCGCATCGAGGCCTCTGGTGGGCAGGATCTCGGGATGCTCGCCCCTCGCTGCGGCCCGCCGGTGGCTCTCGGCGGACAAAGAGTCGGCGTCGTTGCGGGTTATGCCCCACGCCTCCGCGATCCTCTCTGCGCTCTCGCCCTGGTGGACGAGTTCCTTCCTGGACAGAAGTTCCGGGTCGAGCTTCTCGAAGCCGCCGCCGATGTCGCTGAACATCGGGACGCGGGTCATGCTCTCGACGCCGCAGGCGACGACGAAGCGGGCGTCACCGGCGGCGATGGCCTGGGCGGCGAAGTGGACGGCCTGCTGGCTCGAGCCGCACATGCGGTTGAGGGTCACGGCGGGTACCTCGTCCGGAAGTCCGGCGAGCATCACCGCGAGACGGCCCACGTTCGCTCCCTGCTCGCCGGCCTGGGTGACGCAGCCGCAGATCACGTCGTCGATCTCCTCCGGCGCGAGCCCGGAGCGCCTGACGAGGCCTCTCAGGGCGTGGGCCAGGAGCGAGGTGGGCCTCGTCTCCCGTAAGGTCCCGTCGCGCCTTCCGAACGGGGTGCGTACCGCCTCGACTATCACCGGCTCTGGCATTCTCATCCCTCCACCGTGGTGAGCGTAAGGCTGCTCGGGTGATCGGGGTCGTGGAAGATCCTCTGGTGGGCCACCTCGGTGCGCGAGGAGCGGGCGCCGCTCTCGCCGGTGTTCAGGTTGCGGTCCCAGCGCGGGAAGCTGCTGGAGGTCACCTCGAGCCGGATCCTGTGCCCGGCCCGGAAGGTGTTGCCGGTCGCCCAGAGGTCTATCCTGTACTCGTAGACCTCGCCGGGTTTTATGGGCGAGGGGGCGGTGGGGGAGATCACACCCGGCTCCGGGTAGCTCTCGCGGGCGCTCGCCCGGATGATGCCGTCGGCTATCCCGATCGCACGCCCGTCGGGGTGCACGTCCACCAGCCGGGCGACGAAGTCGGTGTCCGGGGCCGAGGAGGCGGCGAAGAGCCTCACCCAGACCGGCCCGAGCACGGTGTAATCGTGCTCCAGCGGCCGGCTCGTGTAGCACAGGACGTCCGGGCGCTCCTCGTTGGGGGACTGGTCGCGGGCCCCGGCCCGGTAGATCTGGGGCATGAGTATGCTCCCGCCGAGGGTGGGGACCGGGTCTTTGGGGTCGTAGTCGTAGGCGTCGGGCTCCCCGGAGGGCGCCTCCCGGGTGAGCGAGCCGCCGCCCGAGAGGTGCCAGACCTCCTCACGCGCCCCTGGCGGGGGCCACTCCTCGTAGCCGCGCCAGCGGTTCTCGCCCATCACGAAGACCTCGACCGGCGGGCGGTCGGCGAGAGCTTCTTCCCTGCCTTTCAGCGTCGCGTCGAAGAAGCGCAGGTGGTAGTCGGCGAGGTCCCCCCGGTAGTTGAGAAGGATACCCGAGCTCCCGATGCCGAAGTCCAGCTCCCCGAGTGTGCTCCCGAAGTTGCCGTGCGTCCAGGGACCGACGAGCAGGCGCGGCGGCGCCGTGCCGCGCCGCTCCGCCACCTCCTTCATCGCCGCGTACTGGCGCAGAGTCTCGCCGAGGAAGATGTCGTACCAGCCGCCGATGTGCAGCGTGACCGCCGAGACGTTACCGTACCTGCCGTCGATGTTCAGCTGCTCCCACCACCCGTCGTCCACGCCACGCTCGAAGCCCTCCCGGACGAACGGGGTGAGGCCGTCCGGGTCCGGCAGCTTCGTGAGCGGCAGCACGTCGTATCCGCCGCCGGCCTGGAGGGTGTCTATCGCGGCGACGAGCTCCGGGAGCTTACGCCCGAGCTGCTGCGGGTCGTCGCGGTAGCGCCGGAAGAGGATGTCCGGGGCTATGGTCGTGACGGCCCAGGAGTAGATGGTCCCGAGCTCGTAGGCCCCGCCGCGCATCTGGGCGCCGTTGAGGTGGTTCCCCCAGGTGATACCGGGGACCATGCTCAGGAGGGAGGGCGGCTTCGTCACCGCGGCCTGCCACTGGGTCTTGCCGTAGTAGGAGAGCCCGAACATCCCGACCCGGCCGTCTGCGCCCGGGAGCCGCGCGGCCCACTCGACGGTGTCGTGGCCGTCCTCGTACTCGCTGGCGAAAGGCTCGAATTCCCCGCCGGAGGCGAAGCGCCCCCGCACGTCCTGCACGACGACGATGTAGCCGCTCCCGTCGGCGCGTACCGGGTCGAGGAAGGTGGTGTAGGAGGGGATGTCCTTCCCGTAGGGCAGACGGGTCAGGAGGACCGGGTAGGGCCCGCCTTCGGCCGGACGGTAGACGTTTGAGAAGAGCGTCGTCCCGTCGCGCATCGTGGCCGGGACGTTCTTCTGAACGACGACTTCCCGGGTCTGCGGTGGCATGGATCCCCTCCTTCTCAAGGAGCGCGCGGCTCCGTTCTTCCTCGGGGATATCTTACGCCCGGATGGAGCGTTTTCTACTGGCTCTTCGCCACCGAGTAGTCCTTGAACTGCTCGCGCAGCGCCATCTTCAGGAACTTGCCGGTCGCCGTGTGCGGTATCGCCTCGACGAACTCCACCGCGTCCGGGAGCTGCCACTTCGGGAAATGCGGTGCGATGTGGGAGATTATCTCCTCCGCGGTCGCGCTCCGGCCCTCCTTGAGGACGACCACCGCGAGCGGGCGCTCCTGCCACTTCGGGTCCGGGATGGCGATCACGGCGGCCTCCGCGACGGCGTCGTGCGACATGATCGCGTTCTCGAGCGCCACCGAGCTGATCCACTCGCCACCGCTCTTTATCAGGTCTTTGGAGCGGTCCTGGATCTCGATGTAGCCGTTCTCGTCTATGGTGACGATGTCGCCGGTGCGGAACCAGCCATCCTCGGTGAACTTGTCTTTCCCCTCTTCGGTGTTGAAGTAGCTGCTCGCGACCCACGGCCCCCTGACCTCGAGCTCGCCCATGGTCTTCCCGTCCCAGGGGACGAGGTCCACCGCCCCACGCGCCCGGAACTCGATGAACGCCGCCGGAGGGCCCTGCTTCGCCCTGATCCGGTACTTCTCGTCCTCGGACAGGTCGTCCATCCAGCTGCGCAGGTTGCACACCGAGCCGACCGGGTCCATCTCGGTCATCCCCCAGGCGTGCACGACGTTGAGGCCGTGACGCTCCTGATAAGCCCGGATCATGCCCTCCGGCGCCGCCGAGCCGCCGATGACGATGGCGCGCATCGCCGAGAGGTCGTGGGCCCCGGGGCTCGCGTCCAGCTCGCGCAGGACCCCGAGGAAGACCGTGGGCACCCCGGCGGTGATCGTCACCCGCTCCTGCTCGAAATCCTCCAGCAGGCTCTTCGGGTCGAGGTGCGGCCCCGGCAGGACCTGCTTGGCCCCGACGAGCGTCGAGACGAACGGGATGCCCCAGGCGTTGACGTGGAACATCGGGACGACCGGGAGCACCGAGTCGCGCTCGGCTATCCCGAGCATGTCGCTCATCCCGAGCGAGATGGAGTGCAGGCAGATGGAGCGGTGCGAGTAGAGCACCCCCTTGGGCCTCCCGGTGGTCCCCGAGGTGTAGCACATCGCCGCCGCATCCCACTCGTCCGGCTCGGGGTAGGAGAAGGCACCCTCGTCGGCCTCCTCGACGAGCCGCTCGTAGTCGAGCATGCCCTCCGGAGCCCCGCCGCCGTGGGTGAAGACGATCGTGTGGTCCAGCTCGACCCGGTCCCTGAAGCCGTCGAGGAGGTCCAGTAGCGTCTCGTCGACCATGAGCACCCGGTCTTCCGCGTGCTTGATTATGTAGGCGATGTCGTCCGCCGAGAGGCGCGGGTTTATCGTGTGCAGGACACCCTCCGCGCACGGGATGCCGAAGTAGGCCTCCAGGTGCTGGTAGGTGTTCCACCCGAGCGTCGCCACCCGGTCACCGGGACGCACCCCGAGCGCTCTGAGCGCCACGGAGAGCTTCTTCGTCCGCCGGACGAAATCCCGGTAGGTGTAGCGGTGGAAGCTTTTGTCCGGACACCGGGTGACTATTTCCTTCGGGCCGTAGAGGGCTTCGGCCCGCCGGAGCATGGCCGGGAGCGTGAGCTGGTACTCCATCGTGAGGCCTCTCACCGCATCTTCCTCCTGATCCTTGCGTGCCGGTCCCGCCGTGGGACGGCCCCTTTCCCTCACAAAACGGTCGTGTTCGATGTTAACATTCACCATGATCCGGGACAACGTATGGGATGCTCGAAGCCCGTGCTGCCCGGGTGAGATCTGCCACGGAGAGGAAGGGCGATGGAGTCGGAGCTCGTACAGTTCATTGTGCTTCTGGTGTTGTTCGCGGTGATCCTCGTCGGGGCCTACTGGTTCGTGTACCTCCCCGGAGGGAACAACCACCGGCGCGGTAGTTAGGGGGGAGGGTGCAGGTCTCGGCGAAGACGGACTACGCGCTGCGGGCCGCCGTCGAGCTGGCGCGGGCCGCGATGTCCTCCGAGGGCCCGGTCAAGGGCGAGCGGCTCGCGGAGGAACAGGACATCCCGCGCAAGTTTCTGGAAAATATCCTGCTCGACCTCAAGCGCGCCGGGATAGTGAGAACCCAGCGCGGAGCCTCCGGGGGCTACTGGCTCGCCGTGCCACCCGAAGAGGTGCGGCTTGCCGACGTGATCCGGGCGGTCGAGGGGCCTCTGGCCAACGTGCGGGGTGAGTGGCCGGAGGAGGTCGAGTACGGCGGGGCAGCCCGGCCGTTGCAGCGGGTCTGGATCGCGGTGCGCGCCAACCTGCGCGCCGTGCTCGAGAAGGTGACGCTCGCGGACGTGGTAAGAGGGGAGCTGCCCGAGCACGTCGTCAGTCTTACCGAGGACCCGGAGGCCTGGGTCCACCACTGAGCCCCCTTACCTGAGGCTGTCCTCCTCGATCTCCGCCGGGGTCTTCAGATAACCCAGGAACTCCAGCTTCTCGATGACCTTCCGCGCGCTCTCCTGCGGGCTCTCCTGGTCGGTCCTGAGGTGCAGCTCCGGGGCGGCCGGCGGCTCGTAGGGGTCCGAAACGCCGGTGAACTGCTCGATCTCGCCGTTGAAAGCCTTCTTGTAGAGGCCCTTGACGTCGCGTTCGGCGCAGACCTCCAGCGGAGCATCCACGAAGACCTCGACGAAGTCGATGATCCTGCGCCGCACCTGGTCGCGCGCCTCCTTGTACGGCGAGATGGCGCTCACGATCACCGCCACCCCGTTGCGCGTCAGCAGGTTCGCCACGAACCCGATCCTGAGCACGTTCACGTTGCGGTCCTCGCGGCTGAAGCCGAGCCCTTTGGAGAGGTTGGTCCGGACGATGTCGCCGTCCAGAACCTCGACTTTGCGTCCCCTCTCCCTGAGCTCGCGCTCGACTATCTCGGAGATGGTGGTCTTCCCGGCCCCCGAGAGCCCGGTGAACCAGAGCGTGAACCCGCGCTCCTCGCCCGGCAGGTACCTGTACATGTTCCCTCCTCAGCTCTCTCTGCGTTCTCTCATGCCTTCTATCAGAACCTCGACGACCTCGGGTCTGGAGAACTCCGGCGGCGGGTACTCCCCGCGCCCGAGCATCTCGCGCACCCTGGTGCCGGAGAAGAAGACGTGTGATTCGGCGTCGTGCGGGCAGGTCTTGGTGGTGGCCATCCCGCCGCAGTTGAGGCAGAAGAAGGCGTGCTCGAAGAAGAGCGGCGTGATCCCGAGCTCGTCCTCCTCGAATTCGTCGAAGATGGCCTGCGCGTCGTAGGTGCCGTAGTAGCTTCCGACCCCGGCGTGGTCGCGCCCGACGATGAAGTGGGTGCAGCCGTAGTTCTTGCGGCAGATGGCATGGAAGATGGCCTCCCTCGGGCCGGCGTAGCGCATCGCCGCCGGGAAGACCGCGAGCACCGTGCGGTCTTTGGGGTAGTAGCGCTCGAGCAGCACCTCGTAGGAGCGCATCCGCACGTCCGCCGGGATGTCGTCCGACTTGGTCTCGCCCACCAGCGGGTTCAGGAGCAACCCGTCGACGGTCTCGAGTGCGCTCTTCTGGATGTACTCGTGCGCCCGGTGGACGGGGTTTCTGGTCTGGAAACCGACGATGCGCCGCCAGCCTTTCTCGCGGAAGATCTCCCTGAGCTCCGCGGGTTCGTGGTAGTAACCGGGGAAAGGCCGCGGCGTGGGCTCTTCGACGAGCAGCGTGACCTGACCCCCCACCAGCAGCTCCCCCTGCCGGAAGAGGCTGGCCACTCCGGGGTGCTTCTCTTCGGTGGTCTTGTAGACCTCTTTCGCCTCCCGCTCCCTGTCGTAGGGGTATACCTCCTCGACCGCCATAGTGGCCACGACGTGGCCGTCCTGGGCGGTGAGGGCGATCTCCCCGCCCTCGCGCACGCCTTCGAGCTCCTCACGGTCCGCCGCGAGCGTCACCGGCATGCTCCACGCGAGCCCACCGGCGAGGCGCATGCCCTCGACGACGCTCTCGTAGTCCTCGCGGTTCATGAAGCCCTCGAGGGGCGAGAAGACGCCCGTCGAGATCATCTCCAGGTCGGAGAGCGCTCTCGGCCCGAGCCTGAGGCGGGGCAGCCGTCGCGCCTCCTCCAGCCGCTCCTCCCGCTCGTCCTCTGTCGCCCGTCGGTCGACGAGCATCCCGCCGTGTGGCGCGATGGGATCCTTTTCGGTCAGCAAACTATTCTTCCTCCATCGGAAATCGATGCATGAGAGGTCAAACTTACCATGTATCCGCGGCCGGTTCTACGCCGCGCTCCTTATGACGTTTGCGGCGAGCTGGTAGTAATAGGGCAGGCAGTGCTCGTAGACCTCCTGCAGACCGGCGGATAGCTCCGGGTCGCGGCGTTCTACGGGCTCTATCCCGGTGCTTTTCTGCGCCCGCTCGTGCCACTCCTCCCACCGCTCCCACTCCGGGACTTCCGCGGGCCGCCACGAGAGGGCGCCGGGGTCGAAGGGGACGCCTACCCGCTCGCAGTAGGCGGCGAGGATCCCCTCCGGATCCTCGCTGAAGCTCATCGCGTCGACGACGACGGGGCTCTGTCCGGTGCGCTCGACGAGCCTGAAGAGCCGGTAGGCCTGCTCGTAGCCGGTCTCCTCCAGCGTGAAGTCCGGCCACATCTTCCTCAGCGAGGAGATCACGTACTTCGGCTCCCGCACTATGAAGGTGTTGACGAAACGCGAGACGAACTCCTCGTCCATGAACCCCCGTAAGTGGTAGGCCATGTCCTTCACGAAGACCCGCCTCTCGCGCGGGCGCAGGATCTCCTCCAGCACCCTCCCGTAGTTGTACTCGGGCCTGGGGGGCTCGTCTTTGTAGCGGTCGCTGCGACGCTCCTCGCTGTAGTAGTAGGAGGCGGAGAAGGGTTCGTGGAAGACCTCGAAGTCCTCCCTCTCCACGAAGACCCTCTCGAAGGCGGTGGATATGGACCTCGGCACCGCCCACAGCGCTATCGGTTTTTGATCTTCCATTCGTAACCTCCTGACTCTCTCGCTATATATTCCCATCCCTCCCGCCGGATGTCGGCCACCCGGCCCCTTGACGCCCGTCCCGGAACCACTTAAGATTTTTCCACTTTGTAAGTTAAAAAAGTAATACAGGCAGAGAAAGGAGAGATATTTCGTGAGGAGGCTGCTGCTGCTCGGCATAGCGGGTTTGTTCGCGCAGCTCGTGGACGGGTCGTTGGGGATGTCCTACGGGGTCTCTTCGACGACCTTGCTGCTCGCCTTCGGGGTGGCGCCGGCTCTGGCTTCAGCGAGCGTACACATCTCGGAGGTGGCGACGACGTTCGCCTCGGGGGTCTCGCACACGCGTTTCGGCAACGTGGACTGGTCGAAGGTGATCTGGATGGCCTTACCCGGGGCGGTCGGGGCGTTTCTCGGGGCCGTTGCGATCAGCTACATCGCGGTTGAGGTGGCCGAGCCCGTGGTGGCGGTCTTCCTTTTCCTGCTCGGGGTCTACATTCTGGCGCGCTTCGGTTTCAGGAGGAAGGACCGGGTGGTCGAGGTGAGGCCCATAGCGAGGAGGTTTCTGGTTCCGCTCGGGTTCGTCGCCGGGTTTCTGGATGCGGCCGGGGGTGGGGGATGGGGTCCTATCGGCTCCTCGACGCTGCTCTCCTCGGGTCGGATGGAGCCGCGCAAGGTCGTCGGGACGGTCGACACGAGCGAGTTCATCGTGACGGTAGCCGGCGCCTTCGGGTTTTTGCTCTCGCTGAGCCTCTCCGAGATCCCCTGGCAGGTGGTCGGGGCGCTGCTCGTCGGTGGGATCGTGGCGGCCCCGATCGCGGCGTGGCTGGTGCGGCTTTTGCCGGCGCGGGTGATGGGGGTTCTGGTCGCCGGGATCATACTGGTCACCAACGCCCAGACGTTCCTCGATGCGGTCGGGCTCGGAAGCCTGGTATCGAACGTCATCTACGCCGCGATCGTCGTCGTGTGCCTCGCGGCGATAGGCTTCGCCATCTGGACGCTGCGGGAGCAGAAGAAGGCAGAGGGCGAGCCGGCCTGAGGGCGGGAGATCACCGTCCGGGGCCGCGTCGAGCGGCCCCTTTCTTTTGCTTTTTGACGGCGCTCTGTGCCCTGGTGTAACTTTGAGCCAGAAGTCTCCGGCGGAAAGGGGATGCTTTGGCGCACGGCAGGGTGGAGTTCTACTACGACCTCGTGAGCCCGTACTCCTACCTGGCGTACGGTCGGGTGGGGCGCATCTGCGAGAAACACGGGGCGGATCTCGTCTTGAAGCCGGTGCTGCTCGGGGCTCTGCACAAGGCCGCCGGGATAAAGGCCCCGGTGGAGAGCCCGATGAAGGCCCGCTACCAGGAGCGGGACATCCGGCGCTGGGCCCGCCGCTACGGGCTGCCGCTGCGGTTCCCGGACCCCTTCCCGTTCCGCACGCTCAAGACGATGCGCGCGGCGGTCTACTGCGAGAGCCTCGGGAAACTTCCGGATTTCACCCGCGAGGCGTTCACGCTCTACTGGGAGGAGGGTGGGGCCCCCAAAGGGTTCGAGGAGGCCTGCGAGGACGGCCCGCTCGCGGAGGTGGCGCGCAGGATCGGGGTAGAGCCGGAGGAGCTTCTCGCCGGGGCCTCCGCGCAGGAGGCGAAGGACGCCCTCCGGGCGGCGACCGAAAAGGCGCTCGGGCGCGGGGTCTTCGCCGCCCCGACCTTCTTCGTCGGGGACGAGATGTTCTGGGGCAACGACCGGCTGGATTTCGTCGAGGAGGCGCTGGATGGCTGAGGAGTTCGGGGTTCGTTCGGTCGAGGTGGATCTCGGCGGGAAGAGGGCGCTCGTCACGGGGGGTGCGAGCGGGATCGGGAGGGCGTGCGCCGGCCGGCTCGCTCAGGCCGGGGCGAGGGTCGCGGTGCTGGACCTCGACGGCGAGGGGGCGCGGAAGGTCGCGCGCGAGATCGGCGGGGAGGCCATCGAGGCCGACCTCTCGGACCTCGAGGCCGTCGGAGAGCTCGGTATATCCGCCGACATCGTCGTCAACAACGCCGGGCTGCAGCACGTCGCTCCGGTCGAGGAGTTCCCGCCGGAGATGTTCACGAAGATCATCCGGATCATGCTCGAGGCACCGTTTCTGCTCGTCAGGCAGGCGCTGCCCGGGATGTACGAGCGGGGGTGGGGCAGGGTCGTAAACATCTCCAGCGTCCACGGGCTCGTCGCTTCCGAGTACAAGAGCGCCTACGTCGCGGCCAAGCACGGGCTGGAGGGTTTCTCGAAGGTGCTCGCGCTCGAGGGCGGCCCGAAGGGCGTGACCTCCAACTGCATCTGCCCGGCGTACGTCAGGACGCCGCTGGTGGAGGGTCAGATCTCGGACCAGGCCCGCCGCCACGGGATCCCGGAGAGCGAGGTGATAGAGAAGATAATGCTCGCCGAGCCCGCGATAAAGCGCCTCGTCGAGCCCGAGGAGGTCGCCGAGATGGTCCTCTACCTCTGCTCACCCGCCGCCTCTTTCATAAACGGCGCCTCGCTCACGATAGACGGCGGCTCGACCGCCCGCTAGGCTGGTAGGATAGCCGCAGAGAGAGGAGAGCCGAGGGAAAGGAACGTCCGATGCAGACCGTCACCGAGGGCACGCTGCTCTGGGAGCCTTCCGAAGAGTTCAGAGAGAGGGCCAACCTGACCCGCTACATGCGCTGGCTGCGAGAGGAACGCGGGCTCTCTTTCGAGGATTACCACGAGCTGTGGAGGTGGTCGGTGGAGAGCCTGGAGGATTTCTGGGGGAGCCTGTGGGAGTACTGCGGGGTCCTCCACGACGGCTCCTACGAGAAGGTCCTCGCCGAACGCACCATGCCCGGCGCCCGCTGGTTCGAGGGGACCCGACTCAACTACGCCGAGCACATCTTCCGCAAGGGCTCTCCGCAGAGGAGCGCGCTGGTCCATGCTTCGGAGCTCAGGCCCCTCGGCCAGGAGAGCTGGGGGGAGCTCGAGAGCCGGGTCGCCTCCCTCGCCGCGGGCCTGAGGGAGCTCGGGGTCGGGCGGGGGGATAGGGTCGTCGCCTACCTCCCGAACATCCCCGAGGCGATCGAGGCGTTCCTCGCGTGTGCTTCGATCGGGGCGATCTGGTCCAGCTGCTCGCCGGACTTCGGTGTCGGGAGCGTCGTGGACCGCTTCCGGCAGATAGAGCCGAAGGTGCTCCTGGCGGTCGACGGCTACCGCTACGGCGGGCGCGACTACGACCGGATGGAGGTCGTGGCGAGGATAGAGCGTGAGATCCCGAGCCTCGAGAAGACCGTCCTTCTACCCTACCTGAGCGAGAGGCCGGACGTCGCCCTTCTCGGGAACGCGATGGGCTGGGAGGAGCTCCTCGCCTCCGG
The DNA here is from genome assembly GCF_028617075.1 of Rubrobacter calidifluminis. Classification (NCBI taxonomy): domain Bacteria; kingdom Bacillati; phylum Actinomycetota; class Rubrobacteria; order Rubrobacterales; family Rubrobacteraceae; genus Rubrobacter; species Rubrobacter calidifluminis. Next base: position 267,410 of record NZ_JAQKGV010000001.1, read on the forward strand.
CGAGGGCGCCCCGCTCACCTTCGAGCGCGTCCCGTTCGACCACCCCCTGTGGGTACTCTACTCCTCCGGGACGACGGGGCTGCCGAAGGCGATCGTGCAGGGACACGGCGGGATACTGCTGGAGCATCTCAAGCAGATCGAACTGCAGATGGACCTCGGAGAGGACGATCGCTTCTTCTGGTTCACGACGACCGGATGGATGATGTGGAACATCGTCGTGGCGGGCCTCCTCTCCGGGGCGGCGGCGCTCCTGTACGACGGCAACCCCGGATACCCGGACATGTACGCCCTCTGGCGCTTCGCCGGGGAGACCGGGATGACCCACTTCGGGACCAGCGCCGCGTACATCACCGCGTGCATGAAGGCGGGGATAGAGCCGGGACGCGAGCTCGGGCTCCCGCGCCTGAGGGCGATAGGCTCGACCGGCTCGCCGCTGCCGCCCGAGGGGTTCGCCTGGGCCTACGAGCACGTCAGGCGCGACCACTGGCTCTTCTCGACCAGCGGCGGCACCGATTTGTGCACCGCGTTCGTCGGGGGCTGCCCGCTCCTTCCCGTGCGGGCCGGCGAGCTGCAGTGCCGCGCTTTGGGGGCGAAGGTCGAGGCCTTCGACGAGGAGGGCAACCCGCTCGTGGACGAGGTGGGGGAGCTCGTCATCACCGAGCCGATGCCCTCGATGCCGCTGTATCTTTGGGGGGACGAGAGCGGCGAGCGTTACCGGGAGAGCTACTTCTCGATGTACCCCGGGGTGTGGCGGCACGGCGACTGGATCAAGATAAAGAAGAGCGGCTCGTGCGTCATCTACGGCAGGAGCGACTCCACGATAAACCGCGGCGGCGTCAGGATGGGGACCGCCGAGATCTACTCGGCCGTCGAGAGTGTCCCGGAGGTTCTCGACTCGCTCGTCGTCGACGTCCAGCGTCCCGACGGGACCGCCTACATGCCGCTCTTCGTGGTGCTCCGCGAGGGTGTGGACCTCACCGCGGAGATCGAAGCCGAGATAAAGCGGCGCATAAGGGAGTACTGCTCGCCCCGGCACGTCCCGGACGAGATCCTCTCGGTCCCCGAGATCCCGAAGACCCTCAACGGCAAGCGGCTCGAGGTGCCGGTCAAGAGGATCCTCTCCGGGACCCCGCCGGAGAAGGCGGCGAGCCGCGACGCCCTGGCGAACCCGCGCTCTCTGGACGTGTTCGTGGAGCTCGCGAGGAGGGAGGAGAGTTGAGCTACGAGACGGTCATCTTCGAGAGGCGGGGTGCGGTCGCCGAGATCGCGCTGAACCGCCCCCGGGCGCTGAACGCCTTCGACGCCACCATGCACCGCGAGCTCTACGACGCGCTCGGCCGTGCCGCGGAGGACGAGGAGGCGCGGGCCCTGCTCCTGCGCGGGGAGGGGCGGGCCTTCTCCTCCGGCGCCGACCTGAAGGACGAGGGCGTGCGCGGCGAGGACGGCTCGCTCGCGGACCTCGGGGACTACCTGCGACGCACCTACTCCCGCACCGTTCTGCTACTTGCCTCGATGGAGAAGCCGGTCGTCGCGGCGCTCGGCGGCGTCGTCTACGGGGCGGGCGTCGGGATCGCGCTCTCCTGCGACCTGAGGGTCGCCGCCGAGGACGCCCGCATCTCGGTCGCCTTCGTCAACATCGGGCTCATGCCCGACGCCGGGACGACCTTCTTCCTGCCGCGGGTCGTGGGGCTGGGGCGGGCTATGGAGCTGAGCCTGCTCGGCGACGAGATCGGGGCGGAGGAGGCGGCCCGCATCGGGCTCGTCAACCGCGTCGTCCCGGCGGAGAGGCTGCTCGAGGAAGCCCGCTCCCTCTCGGAGAGGCTCGCCGCGATGCCGACCCGCGCCCTCGGCGAGACCCGCCGGGCGCTTCGGCGGAGCTTCGAGAGCGGCCTGGAGGAGGCGCTGGAGCGGGAGGCGGAGGGACAGTCGCGCTGCGGGCGTACCCGCGACTTCGAGGAGGGCGTGCAGGCGTTCTTCGAGAGACGGGATCCCCGCTTCACCGGGCGCTAGAGTCGGAGTTGTCGGCCGGGACGCCCCTCTCCGAGCACCTCCTCGCCGGCTTGATGTCCAGGATCGGGGTGCCGTCCAGCGCCTCGAGGTCGCGCACGAGGATCCTTCCGCCCTGGATCTCGACAACTTCGACCGGGTGCAGCCCGATAGGGTTCGGCCTGTCCGGGGAGCGGGTGCAGAACACACCGCGCTCGCCCCCGGAAGGATCCCCGCGGGGTCGCACCCGCAGCACGTCCCGGCTGGCGCGGTCGAGCCAGCTGAGAACGAGGATCTCGTCCCCCTCCCTGATTCCTTCGAGCCCCGGCACCGCCCACCCCTCGAGCAAGATCCAGGCGTCCGGCGCCCCCTCGCAGCCCTGCTTCGGCGCCGACGCCCTGTCGGTGAGCGGCGACTTTACCCACCCGATCGGGACCGGGTCTATCTCCTTACCGTCCATCCATGCCCTCCATCGTCTCCTGCCCGGTCCTCTCCTCCAGGAGGATGTCCGGGCCCACCTCCTCCAGGCCCGCCACCCCCGAGAGGGCCAGCGTGAGTTCGAGCTCGGCCATCATGTGGTCGATGACCGCCCCGACACCCTCGGCCCCGGCCAGCGCCAGGCCGTAGACGTAAGGACGTCCTATCCCGACCGCCCGGGCGCCGAGCGCGAGGGCCTTGACCACGTCTGCTCCGGTGCGTACCCCGCCGTCCATGAGGACCGGCACCCTGCCGCCCACCGCCCGGGCCACCTGCGGGAGCGCCTCCAGGGAGGAGATCGCCCCGTCCACCTGCCTCCCGCCGTGGTTGGAGACGACGATCCCGTCGACCCCCAGCTCTACGGCCCTCGCGGCGTCTTCGGGGTGGAGGATGCCTTTGAGGAGCAGCGGCAGCGCCGTCGCCTCCCGCACCCGCCGCACATCGTCCCAGGAGAGCTCGGGGAAGGAGTAGGTCGCGACGAAGCGCTGCACCGCCCGTCGCCCTCGCCCCAGGCTCCCACCGCCCAGCCGGCGCAGGGCGAGCATGGTCTTCAGCAGCGAGGGGGAAGGCCGTATCCGGGGTGATGGGCCCTCCTGGGAGTCCTCCAGCGAACCCATGAACTCCGGGTCCGTCACGTACTGGGCCAGCCCCCGCCCCTCGAGGAACGGCAGGTGACCGAGGTCCAGATCCCGGGGCCGCCAGCCGAGCTGGACCGTGTCCACCGTCAGGACCACGCCGGCGCATCCCGCGGATTCCGCCCGGCGCAGGAAGCTCTCCACCACCCGCCGCTCCGTGGGGTGGTAGAGCTGGAAGAAACGCGGGGTGTCGGGGCCCACCGCGTCCATCACCCCCGCCGCGGCCTCGATAGGACGGGAGCTCTGGTTCGAGAAGATCACCGGGACGCCACGCCCGGCGGCGGCCCGGGCGACGGCGAGGTCGGCGTCGGGGTGCGCCAGCTCCAGCACCCCGATCGGGCAGAGGAACAGCGGCGCGGCCCACCGCCGCCCGAAGAGCCCCACCTCCAGAGATGGGGGCCCGGCCCCGCGCAGCATCCGGGGACGCAGCGCGTAGCGGTCGAAGGCCGCCCGGTTGCGGGCCATCGTCCTCTCGAGCCCCGCCCCGCCCGCCACGTACGCCCACGCCCTGCGCGACATCCTCCGCCTCGCCGCCCGCTCCAGAGCATCCGGGTGGGTGGGGACCACGGGCTTCTTCCCGAGGAGACCCTCCAGGTAGATCTTCTGCTGGATCCTGCGTCCGATCATGGCTTTCCACCCGGGAGGCATTCTAAACCCCGCGGCGGGTATGATGTCTCCCCATCGAGACACCACATGCGGCACCCGGTCTTTGCCCCCGTTCACCTCGATTTGTAGGATTCCGGTGATCACCTCGCGGCCGCTGTGCGCGTCTGCACGAAACGTTCGTCCCGGGCGGATCTTTTCCTTTTACGGTTGTGGGAGGTCGGCTCGTGTCCCATCCCGAACTGAGGGTGGCGGACCGTGCGACGAGTGAGGGCGGGGCTCGAAACCGGCCGGGCGGCCTTTTCTTACTCGGGATCGAAGAGCCGCCTCGGGTTCTCCTCGAAGATGGTCTTTATCTGTTCGTCGGTTATGCCGGCCTTCTTCATGCGGGGGACGATGTTCTCGAAGAGGTGGGTGATGTGCCAGTTCGCGACGAGCTCCTGCACCTCCTCGGGGAAGCTCAGGGGGCGTCCGAGCCAGTGGTTGACGGTGTCGTGGGAGAGGAGGATGCTGTCGGTGTGGCCGAGGCCCAAAAGCCCCACGACGCACGCCAGGCGCATCTCGTCCGGCGGCATCCCTACGAGCCCCTGCAGCCCGAAGCGGTCGAAGGCGATGTTGACCCCGTGTTCGAGGGTGGCGAGGTGGTAGGAGATGTCGGTGTTGCCGTCCATGTGTCCGATCTGGATGCGCCGGGGGTCCGCCCCTTCGGAGACGAGCAACTCTGCCTGATCCGGGGCGGCGGTCCCCTCCTGGGTGTGGGTTATGATCGGCACCCCCGTCTCCCGCTGCACCCGGGCCCCGGCGCGGAAGAACATAGCCTCGTAGTCGGTGATGCGGTCTTTGCTCGAGGCGAGCTTGATGACCCCGGCCTTTATCCCGGTGTCTGCGATGCCCCCGGTGACCTCGCGCAGCATCATCTCGTAGATCTCGCCCTCGGCCACGCCGAACGACTGGCGGAACTTGAAGTACGCCGGGGCTCCCTCGCCCTCGTAGTAGTAGCCGGTGGAGCAGACGATGTTGATGCCGCTCCTCTCCGAGATCTCGCGCAGGAGCTCCGGGTCCCGCCCGCAGTCGTTGGGGGTGGCGTCTATCACGGTGGAGACGCCGTGGGATTTGACCCTCTCAGCGACCTCGAGACCGACCCTGAGCGCCTCCTCCCGGTCGTAGGGGCCGAAGGTGACGTCCCCCTGGTAACCCGGGTAGCCGAAGACGAAATGCTCGTGCACGAGCGTCCTCCCGAGGTCGTCGGACGAGACGGGGCCGGTGACGGTGTTGACGGTCGCTGCCAAGGTTCCTCCTCTCCTCTTCCCTCGCCGGTCATTGTTGCACCGGGAGCCGGGATGCGGCAAGTTGTCCCCGGACCGCCCGGGGGCTAACATCCCTTGCACAGGGGAATCCTGCGGGGAAAGGGAGGTTTGCGATGATCGAGAGGCACTACGAGTTCTGGCCGAGGCGGCTGCCGCGCTCGCTCTCGCTGCCCGAGACGGGCGTCTTCCACAACCTCGCGGTCTCCGCCGCCCGCTACCCGGAGAAGCCGGCGATCGTCTACTACGGCACGGAGATCCCCTACCGGCGCCTGCTCGCCGAGGCGGAGGGGGTGGCCTCGTTCCTGCAGCGCGAGGCGGGGGTGGCCAGGGGCGATCGGGTGATGCTCTACCTGCAGAACAGCCCGCAGTTCTTCGCGGCTTTCTACGGGGCTCTGCGCGCCGGGGCCGCGGTCGTGCCGGTAAACCCGATGCTCACGACCGGCGAGCTCGAGCACTACGTCGCCGACAGCGGGGCGAAGGTCGCCTTCTGCGGGCAGGAGCTCTACGGGCGGCTCGCCCCACTCCTCGGGCGGGAGAACCTCGAACACGCCGTCGTCGCGGCCTACTCGGACTACCTGCAGGAGGAGACGGACCTGCCGCTCCCGCCGGAGGTCGAGGCGGGGTGTGAGGTGCCGGAGGGGGCCGTGCCATGGGGCGAGGTTCTCGCCGCGGGTGGATCTCCCGGGCCGCTCGAGACCGGGCCGGAGGACATGGCGCTCCTGCCGTACACCTCCGGGACGACGGGCGCGCCGAAGGGGTGTATCCACACCAACCGCACGCTGCAGGCGACGCTCGTGGGGGCGGCGGTATGGAACACCGTGACGCAGGAGGCGGTCGCGCTGTGCACGCTGCCGCTCTTCCACGTCACCGGGATGCAGCACAGCATGAACGCCCCGGTCTACGCCGGGGGTACGGTCGTGCTCATGACCCGGTGGGACAGGGAGGTCGCCGCCGGGCTCATCGAGCGCCACCGGGTGACCCACTGGACGAACATCTCGACGATGGTCGTGGACTTCCTGGCGAGCCCCCGCATCGCCGAACGCGACCTCTCCTCGCTCGTGTTGGTCGGGGGCGGAGGGGCGGCGCTCCCGGAGGCGGTGGGGGAGAGGCTCTACGAGCTCACCGGGCTGCGCTACGCCGAGGGCTACGGGCTCTCCGAGACCATCTCCCAGACCCACATAAACCCGCCGGACAGGCCCAAGCTGCAGTGCCTCGGCATCCCGTCCTTCGACGTGGACGCCCGGGTGGTCGACCCGGAGACCCTGGAGGAGCTCGGGCCCGGGAAGGAGGGCGAGATCGTGGTCTGTGGTCCGCAGGTCTTCCGGGGTTACTGGAGGAGGCCCGAGGAGGACGAGAAGGTCTTCTTCTGGCGGGAGGGCAAGCGCTTCTTCCGCACCGGCGACCTCGGATACTACGACGAAGAGGGCTACTTCTTCATGGTCGACCGGATCAAGCGCATGATCAACGCCGGCGGCTACAAGGTGTGGCCCGCCGAGGTGGAGTCGGTCCTCTACCGGCATCCCGCGGTGCAGGAAGTCTGCGTCATCCGCTCTCCCGACCCCCGGCGCGGCGAGACGGTCAAGGCCGTCGTCGTGCCGAAGGAGGAGGCGCGCGCCGGCATCACCGCCGAAGAGATAATAGAGTGGGCGAAGGAGAGGATGGCCGCCTACAAATACCCGCGGCTGGTCGAGTTCGCCGACGAGCTGCCCAAGAGCGGCTCCGGCAAGATCCTCTGGCGCGTCTTGCAGGAGCGGGAGGAGAAGGCGGCCGGAGGCCGGTAGAGTAAGAGGGGAGGATGGTGAGGATGGATCTTCCGTCCACGATGAAGGCGGCGCGCTTCTACGAAGTCGGGAGGCCGCTCGAGGTCGAGGAGGTTCCGGTGCCAGAGATCCGGGAGGACGAGGTGCTGGTGCGGGTGCGGGCCGCCGGGATCTGCGGCTCGGACGTGCACATCGTCTTCGAGGGCATCACGCCGACCGCCTTCACCCCGATAACCCTGGGGCACGAGCCCGCCGGGGTCGTCGCCGCGGTGGGCTCGCGGGTCGAAGGCTGGGAGCCGGGGGAGAGGGTCTCGGTCACGCCGTTCTATTTCTGCGGCGCCTGTCCCAACTGTCTCGCCGGGCACGCCGAGGTCTGCAGGGAGAGGAAGGTCGTCGGGATACACGCCGACGGGGCCCTGGCCGAGTACATGGCCGTCCCGGCGCGCAACCTGATCCCGCTGCCCGACGGCGTCCCGTTCGAGGTCGGGGCGATCGTCACCGACGCGGTCGCGACCCCCTTCCACGCGCTCGCCGACCGGGCCGCGCTCTCACCCGGCGAGACCGTCGCGATCTTCGGAGCCGGAGGGCTCGGGCTGCACGCCGTACAGCTCGCCAGGCTCTGCGGGGCGCGGAAGATCTTCGTCGTCGACGTGCGCGAGGAGCAGCTCGAGCGCGCCCGCCGGGCCGGGGCGGACGTGACCGTGAACCCCGGCGAGACCTCCCCCGTCGAGGAGATCCTGGATGAGACCGGAGGTGTCGGGGTCGACGTCGCGGCCGAGTTCATCGGGCTCGGGGAGACGATCGCGCAGGCCGTAGAGTGCGTCGTCTCCGGGGGGAGGGTCGTGGTCTGCGGGCTCGGGGCCGAGCCCATCAAGATCCTCCCCCCGACGGTCTTCGTGCGGAAGCAGATCTCCTTCCTCGGCTCCTACGGGTTCACCAAGCGCAACATCGGGCGGCTGCTCGAGCTCGTCTCGGCCGGGAGGCTCGACCTGGAGCGCTCCATCACCCACACCTTCCCGCTCGAGGAGGTGAACACCGCGCTCAGGTACCTGCACGAGAAGATAGAGGATCCGATCCGGATAGCCGTAACCCTACCCTGACACCTGACCCTGCGGCACCGCCTCCTCGCTCTCGGGCTCCATCGGCCCTGCTCCCTCGCCGATCCCGGCGTAGACGTCCGGGCGGCGCGAGCGGAGGAACGCGCCCACCAGGAGCCCCGCCAGGCCGCCGCCGAAGAGGATCACCGGCAGGATCACGGTGAGCGGGCTGAGCGGCGCCGTCGTGGAGCTGGTGATGAGCACGTTGAAGTTCGCGACGCCGAGGACGAGCAGCGCGACGAGCAGCACGCCCGCGACGGTGGGTGCTATCGTGGTGGTCCAGCGGCCGAGTTCGGCCTCCGGGTTGCGCCGGAAGTAGCTCGCGACCGCGAACGAGGTCACGGACATCAGCAGCAGCACCCCCAGGGCCCCGAGGTTGGTCAGCCAGGTGAAGAGGGTGAGCAGCGGGTTGAGCCCGAGGATGGCGAAGATCCCGAAGACCACCACCGCGAGCAGCGACTGGGAGATCGAGGCGATCCAGGGCGATCCCGTCCGCGGGTGCACCCGCCCGAAGAGGCGCGGCAGGACCCCCTCGCGCCCGAGCGCGAAGATGTAGCGGGCGACCGCGTTGTGGAACGAGAGGTTGGCGGCGAAGATGCTGGTGATGAAGAGCAGCGAGGCCGCATCGCCCCACGCCACCCCGAGCCGCTCCTGCCCGGCGATGAAGAGCACGGTCGTCGGATCCGGGGTCCCGGCGGTCGCGTAGCCGGCCTTGAGCATCGCCTTCGGGTCTACCATCGTGTCCGGGCCGGCGGCGACCCCGACCATCCAGCTCGAGAGGGCGTAGAAAAGGGCGATGAAGCTCACCCCGATCAGGGTCGCCCGCGCGACGGTCTTGCGCGGGTTGCGGCACTCCTCGGAGTAGATCGCCGCCGACTCGAAACCCATGAACGAGGCGACGCTGAAGGTGAGCGTCGCCCCGGCCGCCGCGCCGAAGGCGACGAGCGGGTTGAAGCCGATCGTGGTGAGGCCCTCGGGGCCCGGCTTGGCCAGGACCGCGAGGTCGAAGAGCGCCACGGCGAGCACCTCGAGGGTGAGCAGCACCGCGAGCACCCGGGCGTTGAGGTCTATCTGCAGCACCCCGAGGACGGCGATTACGGCCCATCCCACCAGGACCCAGACCCACCACGGCTCGTTTATCCCGAGCCGGCCGGACATGAACGCCCCGAAGGCAACCCCGAAGAGACCGTAGATCCCGATCTGCATCGCGTTGTACGCGATGAGCGCGACGAAGGCCGCACCCACGCCCCCGACCTTGCCGAGCCCGCGCGAGACGTAGGAGTAGAACGCCCCGGCGTTGGCGACGTGGCGGCTCATCGCTGCGTAGCCTATCGAGAAGATGCCGAGCACGATGCCCAGGGGTATGAACATGAACGGGACGGCCTTGTTGCCGGTCACCAGGTAGGTCGTGGCCTGACCCCCGGCGACCGCCGTGAGCGGGGCCGAGGCCGCCACGATCATGAACACCAGATGCCCGACCCCGAGCGAGCGTCGCTGGAGCCGCGTTCCTCCGGAGGGGGCGGACCCCCCTGTCGTCTGCGCCATCAGCTTTCTCCTCCTCTCACCTTGTGCTCCCTTCCTGGATCTGCAGCGTCTTCAGGTCCGAGTAGAAGTCGAGGGCGTAGTCGCCACCCTCGCGTCCGATGCCGGAGATGCCCATCCCCCCGAACGGGGCGGTCAGGTCGCGCACCAGGAAGGTGTTGACCCACACGACCCCGGCCCGGACCATCCGGCCCACCCTGTCGGCCCGCCCGAGCGAGGAGGTGTAGATCACGGCGGAGAGCCCGTACTCGGTGGAGTTGGCGAGCGAGACCGCCTCTGCCTCGTCCTCGAACTCCTGTATCGTGAGCACGGGGCCGAAGACCTCCCGCTGGACGATCTCGGCGTCGTTGGATTTCGGGCGGATGAGGGTCGGCTCGTAGAAGAGCGGTCCCACCTCCGAGCGGCGCCCGCCGCGCAGCACCTCGTGCCCCTCGGCGCGGGCGCGTTCGACGAAGCCCTCGACCCGTTTCAGGTGGTCGGGGTGGATGAGCGGCGAGATGGTCGTCCTCTCGTCGCGCGGGTCTCCGAGGACGTGCTCGTCGGCGAAGCGGTCGAACAGCTCCAGGAACTCCCGGGCGACCGAGCGCTGCACCAGGAGCCTGGTCCCGGCCAGGCAGACCTGCCCGGCGTCGTCGTACTGCCCGGCGGCCTTCCTGGCCGCGGCCTCGAGGTCGGCGTCTTCGAAGACGATGAGCGGTCCCTTGCCGCCCATCTCGGCGGTGAACGGCACCAGGTTCCTGGCGGCGGCCTGCCCGATGAGGCGCCCGGTCTCCGGAGAGCCGGTGAACGAGACGCGCCGCACCATCGGGTGCGCCACCAGCGCCGCCCCGGCCTCCTCGCCCATCCCCTGCAGGACGTTGAAGACGCCGGGCGGGAAGCCGGCCTCCTCGGTGAGGTCCGCGAGGAGGCTGGCCGAGAGCGGGGCCCACTCGGCGGGCTTGAGGATCACGGTGCAGCCGGCGGCGAGCGCCGGGGCGACCTTCCAGGTCGAGAGCATGAACGGTGCGTTCCAGGGGGTTATCGTCGCCGCGGGCCCGGCGGGCATCCTCTGCACCCGGTTCCAGGTCCCCTGCGAGCGCCAGTCGCGCTCCTCGTAGGAGGCGGCGAGCCCGGCGTAGGCGCGGAAGTTGCGCGCCCCGCGGTGGATGACCCGCGCCCGCAGCGAGCGCAACAGCATCGCCATGTCCTCGCACTCGACCGCCGCGAGGGACTCGACGTTCTCGTCTATGAGGTCGGCGAGGCGCCTCATGTAGGTGCCCCGCCCCTCGGGCCCCAGGGAAGCCCACCGCGGGAAGGCTTCTTTCGCCGCGCGTACAGCCCGGTCGGCCTCCTCCTCGCCGCCGCGGGAGACGTAGGCGATGGGCTCGCAGCTCATCGGCGAGATCACCTCGAAGCGCTCCCGGCTCGGCACCCTCTCGCCGCCGATGTAGTGGTCGGTCGAGACCTCGACCCCGGCCACCTTCGCGGTGTTCTCGTGCGTTCCTGCGCTCATCTCTGCTGGATCTCCTTGACGGTCTCGAGGTCGTCCACGGTGTAGCCGAGCGTCATCCGGTATCCCCGCCCGACTTTCACCGGGGCGAGGATGTGGTGCTCCTCGCCCTCGGCCGGGTAGAGCTCGAGCGTGGCCTCGCCCTCGACGGCCGTAGAGGAGGCCCGGTCCCGGCTCAGGAGCTTCACCAGCTCGTGCACCTGCGGGTCGTCGTGGCGGCCGCGGGCGAGGCGGGGGAAGTGCCGGACGTTGACGATGGGGGGCGCGTTGTGGCGCGGGCCCTCCTCCGAGGGGCCCTCCACCGTGAGGGTCATGCGTGAGATCATGCGTCCCCGCGCCGAGCAGGTCGCTCCGTAGCGGGCGCCCTCCCCGAGTCCCGGGTCGGCGGCCACCCCCCCGAGCCCGAAGGTGCGGGTCATCCAGATCGACCCGAGCTTCTTGGGGAACCCCTGGATCCAACCGCGCACGAGCGCGAAGTCCTGGTCCACCCAGATGAAGGGGCAGGTGGTGACCTCCTCGCCGTCGAGCAGGGCGTTCACGACGAGGAAGAACTCCCTGTACTGGGCGCGCACCGGGTCCAGAAGCTCCTCGCCCTCCCCGGAGCACGACTGCCAGTCGGCGAAGACCGCCGCGCACCGGCCCGCGTCGGGGTGTGGATCGAGGCCCTCCGGGAGGACCGAGCGGGCGGCGTCGGGGTCGGCCCAGTAGTCCACGACGAGGAGGTCTCCGACGTAGTGCCAGGGCGGGTGGGGGACGAGGCTCGCCCTGCCGGTGCTGGTGCGGGGGATCGAGTAACCTTTCAGGCTCAAGTGGAGACCTCCTCGGGTAGCGGATATCCCAACATCTCCAGGCTCTCGCGCTCGGAGGCTATCGCGGCCTCGTCGAAGCGGAAGTACGAGCGGGGTGGGAGCTGGCCCCAGGTGTTGGACGAGAAGCGGTCGTCGGGCCAGCGGCGGACCTCGTGGTCGTCCTCGAGCTGCTCCATGTCGCAGTAGAGCTCGACGAAGCACTCCTCCTCGACGATGCGCACGTAGGAGGCGATGTTGCCCCCGATGCCGTGCCGGACGGGGCCCCAGGCCACCCACCTGCCGCGGCGGCCCAGGTGGTCGAGCGCGGCGCGCATCTGCCCGATGTCGACGACGTCGAAGGCGAGGTGGTGGAAGTGGGAGTACCCCTTGTCCACGAGCGCCATCACGTGGTGGTCGCGCCCTATGTGCAGCCAGACCCCGCCGTCGCCGAGCCAGTCGGTCACCTTCATCCCGAGCACCCGCGTGTAGAACTCGAGCTGCTCCCGGATGTTCGCGGTGAGGAAGTTGACGTGCCCGAGCCGGCGCGGGTGGCCGGGGGCGGGGTTGGCGAGCGGCCGGGCCTGCGGGGTGAAGCGCATCCTCTCGTCCTCCCGCCGGTATCCGAGGAGCCGCACCCGGTTGCCCTCGGCATCTTCGACCTCGAGCGCGCCCTCCTTCTCCTCCCAGCCGACGCCGCACTCCTCGAGGTGGCGTCGGGCGTCGTCGAGGGTGCACGAGCGGGAGAGCTCGTAGGCGACGTGCCCGAGGCCGCCCTTCTCCGAGTAGACGAGCTCGACGGAGAAGGGCTCGTCGTCGCAGGCCAGGCGTACCCTGTCCGCGCTCCTCTCGCGCTCGGCGAGCCCGAACTCCACGCTCCAGCGCGGGGCGGCCTCGGCGACGTCCCGGGTCAGGAGGCTGACGTGGGCTATGCGGCGCAGCGAGATCATGCGGCCTCCACCCGGACGGGCATGCGCTTTATGCCGTTGAAGAAGTTGGAGCGCAGCCGGTCGACCTTCCCGGCGAGCTCGACCGAGCGCAGCCGCGGGATGAGTTCCTCGAAGGTCACCCGGACCTCCATCCGGGCCAGGTGCGCCCCCAGGCAGAAGTGGACGCCCCCGGGGCCGAAGGTCATGTGCCGGTTGGGGTTTCGCCCGACGTCGAAGGTGTTCGGGTTCTCGAAGACGGCCTCGTCGCGGTTGCCGGAGGTGAACCAGGTCGTCACCTTCGCCCCGGCGGGGATCCTCGTCCCGGCGAGCTCGGTCTCCCGGGTCGTGGTCCTGCGGAAGTGGTGCACCGGGGTCGCCCAGCGCAGCATCTCCTCGGCCGCCGAGGGGTAGAGCGAGGGGTCGCGCCTGAGGCGCTCGAGCTGGTCGGGGTTCTCGATCAGGGCCAGCAGGCCGTGGGTTATCGTGTGGCGGGTCGTCTCGTTGCCGGCGGTGGCCAGAAGCACGAAGTTGACGTCGTACTCGCGTGGGGTGAGCCCGCCGAAGGCCATCTGGGTGATGATGTCGTCCTTGGGGTTCCTGCGGCGCTCGGCGGCGAGGGCGCGTCCGATCCTGAAGAGCTCGAGCGCGGCCGGGCTCGAGAACGGCAGCAGCCGGTGCTCGGGCCTCTCCGGCGGCCGGGCGAACTCCGGGTCCTGGTTGCCGAGCAGGTGGTCGCCGATCTCGATGATGTAGCGCCGCTCCTCCTGCGGGACCCCGAGGATGTCCGCGAAGACGCGCATCGGGATCTCCGAGGAGATCTCGCGCACGAAGTCGAACTCGCCCTTCGGCAGCGCGCCCTCTATCACCTCGCGGGCGACCTGGCGTACCTGATCCTCCCACCCCCGAACCGACTTCGGGGTGAACTTGCCCTTGATGAGCGCCCGGATCTCGTTGTGCCGGGGCGGGTCGAGGTCGATCATGGACTTGCGGGCTTCGATCTGGTCTGGTTCCAGGTCTTCGAGGGAGGTGCCGCCTATCTCCGAGGAGTAGACGTCCCAGCGGCGGTGGACCTCCCGGATGTCCCAGTAGCGGGTCACGGCCCAGAAGCCGGGGCCGTCGGGTTCGGGGTTGAAGTGCACCGGGTCCTCCCGGCGCAGGATCTCGAACCACTCGTGGGGCACCCGCTCGACGAAGGCGTCCGGGTTGGAGAGGTCTATTTCCTCCAGGCTTGCGGTCCTGGTGGCGTCGGTCATCTCCTCCTCCTTAGAGATGGTGCAGGTACTCGTCTATCTCCCAGTCCGAGACCCAGGTGCGGTGACGTTCGGCCTCGAAACGCTTGACCGCGAGGAAGGTCTCGACGATCTCCGTGCCGAGCCCCTCCACCAGCACCTCGTCTCTCTCCAGCGCCTCGAGCGCTTCTTCCAGCGTCTCCGGCAGTGGGTCTCCGGCCTCCGGTCCCGCGGCGTGGTAGGCGTCGCCGCCGACCGGCGGCGGGGGCTCGAGGCCCCTGCGCACGCCGTCGAGGCCCGAGAAGAGCACCGCGGCTATCGCCAGGTAGGGGTTGGCGCTCCCGTCCCCGACCCTCACCTCGACCCGGGTCGCCCGGCCGCGCTCGGCCGGGATGCGGACGAAGGCGGTGCGGTTGTCCCAGCCCCAGTTGGCGTGGGTGGGGGCGAGCGAGTCGGGCACCAGCCTGCGGTAGGCGTTCACCGTTGGGTTCAGAAACGCCATCGCGCCGCAGGCGTGGGCGAGGATGCCGGCGACGAAGCTCCGCATCACGCCGGAGACCCCGTCCGGGTCGTCCTCCTGCGCGAAGGCGTTCTCGCCCTCCCGCTCGGCCGAGAGGTGCAGGTGGAACCCCGAGCCACCCTGGTCGTTGAAAGGCTTGCCCATGAAGGTCGCGACGAGCCCGCAGGAGGCGGCGACGTCCTTCACGGCGCTCTTCAGCCGGAAGGCCCGGTCCGCGGCGGCGAGCGCCGGGCCGTGGTGCAGGTTGATCTCGTACTGTGAGTTCATGAATTCGTGGTTGGCGGCGAAGGCGCCGAGGCCCATCTTCGAGAGGTCTTCGGCGAGCCGGCGGACGACGCCCCTCGGGTCGGCCTGCGGGCCCGCGGTGTAGACCATGCTCAGGTTGTCCACGTAGCGGCGCACTCCGTTCTTCGCCTGAGGGTCGGGCACGCACAGGAAGAACTCGAGCTCGGGCCCGACCACCGGGGAGAGCCCTATCTCCTCGAAGGCGGCCACGGCCCGGCGCAGCGCCCCCCGCGGGTCGGCCGGACGCCGCGAGTTCTGGCTCACGGGCTCGAGGTCGGCGATGCAGCAGGCCACACCGGGCTCCCAGGGCAGTGGGGTGAGCGTCGAGAGGTCGGGGTAGGCAATCATGTCCGGATAGCCCTCCTCGCCGCCCACGACCGGTACGTGGCGCAGGTCGGTGCCCATGACCGCCGAGCAGAAGGCGAGCCCGTGCTCGGTCGCCCGACCGAACTCCGCGACCGGTACGTCCTTGCCCCGCGCCACCCCGTGCAGGTCCGGGTAGATCACCCGCACGGAGGTGACCGATCCGTCGAGGAGTATCTCGGTGGTCTTCTCTTCCGTCCTCTGCTCCTGAGGTGTCATGCTCTGTGGCTCCTTTCTCTCACCGCCCGCTCGAAGAACGCGTCGAAGAGCCTGAAGGCGGCTTCTTTGGCGGCGTGTTCTTTCTCCGGCGGGGCTTCGAGCAGCGCGAGAGGGTCTTCCACCCCGTAGCGGGAGAGCCTGCCGGAGGAGAGGTCCTTGCGGGCCCATCCTGCGACCACCTCGACGGTGCTCTCCGGGTGGAACTGGACCCCGAGGTGGGGACCGAACCTGAAAGCCTGCACCGAGCGTCTGGTGCGCGCCAGCTCCTCTGCCCCGGGCGGGGTCTCGAAGCCTTCGAAATGCCACTCGAGCCAGGGGCCCGGCGGGATCTCTTCGGGGTCTTTGGTCTCTACCTCGCACCAGCCGAGCTCGGGCTCGGGCAGGGGACCGACCTCGCCGCCGAGGACGCTCGCGAGCACCTGACCGCCGAAGCACAGCCCGAGGACCGGTACCTCCTCCTCGACGCACCTGCGGACGAGATCGAGTTCTGCGGCCACGGCGGGTTGTTCTTCTGCGTCGCGTGGGCTGTACTGCGAGCCCAGCGAGGCGACGAAGAGGTGGCGCCGGGGGTCGGGGGGCTCGCCGTCGAGCCAGGAGCGGCTCACCTCGAAGGGGATGCCCCTCTCGTGCAGCCACCCGGCGAGGAGCGCCGGCGGGGTTCTCTCGGCGTGCTGCCTTATGAGAACGGGCTTCACCGCACCACCTCGACCTTTATCGCGGTGGTGGGGCATGCCTCCTCGGCCTCGCGGGCCTTCTCTTCCAGCGAGATCTCCGCCTCCGGCCTCCAGCGCAGCACGTCGTCCTCGCCGAGGGTGAAGATCTCCGGCGCGATCCTGGCGCACTCGCCGCAGCTCTGGCACAGGTCGAGATCCACCTCTACTTCGAGCTTCCCGTCCATCCCCGCTCTCCTTCCCGCACCATACGTTCGGCGTCTTCCTCGGGGACCGCGAGCGCGACGTGCAGCGTCTGGGCGGAGACCTGCGGCCGCTCGCCGGGGCCGTGGGAGAGGTCGACGTCCCACTCCTCGACCGTGCTGGAGAGCCTCCCTATGCCCTCTATCTCGACCTCGACGACGTCCCCGGGCTGCATGGGGCGCGAGTTGGCCGGGGTGCCGGTGAGGACGACGTCCCCGGGCTCGAGCGTGATGAGCCGGCACAGGTCGGCGAGCTGGTAGGCGACGCCGAAGATCATGTCGTCCGAGGTGGCTTCCTGCACGACCTCGCCGTTGAGGTACGTCCTGAGCGTGAAGTCCTCCGGGTCGAACTCCCCGGCCGGAACGACCGCGGGCCCGAGCGGCAGGAATCCGTCCTGCCCCTTGACCCGCAGCATCGAGCCGCGGTCGGCGTGCCGGAAGTCGTGCAGGCTGACGTCGTTGGCGCAGGTGTACCCCGCCACGTACGAGAGAGCCTCCTCTTCGGGGACGCCGTGCATCCTGCGCCCGACGACGACCGCGAGCTCCCCCTCGTAGTTGAGAAACCCCGTCCCCTTCGGACGCCTCAATACACCCCGGTGCCCGCCGAGGGAGCTGGGGGGCTTGAGGAAGTACGAGGGATGATCCGGCACCCTGGCCCCGTACTCCTCGACCCGGCTGCGGTAGGTGAGGTGCGGCGCGATTATCTTCGAGGGCTCGGCAGGCGCGAGATAGATAGCCTCCTCCTCGGAGATCCTGCCGCCGTCCTCCAGCGCGATCACACCTCCAGGCTCCAAAAGACCCCAGACGGGCCCGCCCTCGACCAGAACCCTCACCCTCGGTCCCCGCGAAAGATCCAAACCTTCCTCCTTCCTGAATCATGGATAATGTATCCAAAAGAAGGGAGATTGTCAATGGAGTTTTCAGCTTGAATAAAATATCCACACAATTTAAGATCGCATGCATGTCGAACGTGAGGAGTGCTGCGGGTGGAGGGCCCATAGACGCGTCTTCGGTCGCGGACCGGGCGTACGAGCGGATCAGGGAGTACGTGCTCGGGGGGGAGGCCGAGCCGGGGACGAGGCTGGGTCAGGTCGAGCTGGCGGAGAGGTTCGGCATCTCGCGGACGCCGGTGAGGGAGGCGTTGAGGAGGCTGGCGGACGAGGGGCTGGTGGAGTTTCAGCCGAACCGGGGATATCGGGTGGCGGATCTCGGGCTCGAGGCGGTTTTGCGGCGGCTGGAGGTGAGGACGCTGCTCGAGCCGGGGATAGCACGGCTCGCGGCCGGTCGCAGGAACGGCAGGGACATAGACCTCCTGTACGGGGCTATAGAGCGGGAGGCGGACGCCGCCGACGGGGTGGAGGCGCACGACGCGAGCCGCCAGTTCCACATGCATCTCGCGCGGGCGACAGGCAACGAGGAGCTGGTAAGGGTTTTGGGTTCGCTCTGGATCGTGGAGGTGGGGCGCAGGCTCCTCTCGCGGCGGATGCTCACCTCTGACTGGAAGGAAGAGGACGTCGCGGAGCACCGCCAGATAGCCTCCGCCGTCGCCGAGGGGCGTGCGGAGGACGCCGGGAGGCTCATGCTCGAGCACATAGAGCGGGCGGTGGGCCACTGGAAGTACGAGTGGCAGAAGGGGTGAGCGGGCAGCGGCGCGGCCCGGACGCTATGGCTTGCCCGCCGGAACCGCCGAGACCACGGGGAGGCCGAGGGGACCTTTGAGGACCGTATCCCGGCGGCCGGGAGTAAGGCCGGCCGGGCGTAGCATGCGAGAGGCCGCGGCGGGCGTACGGAACTTACCGTGCAGCTTCATCGGGAGGAGCATCACCCGCAGCCAGGAAGCGGCGAAGATGTCCACCAGGACGAGAGAGCCTCCCGGCGCCAGGACCCTTCCTATCTCCTGGAGCCCTTTCTGCTGGTCCTCCCAGTGGTGGAACGAGACGGTGCTGAGGACGAGGTCGAACTCTCCATCATCGAACGGCAGGTGCTCGACCGGAGCGCAGACGAGGCTCGCCGGTGTCCCACCCTCCCTGGCCGCCTCGATCATGCCGGCCGCGGCGTCCACCCCGACGAGCCGGGCGTCGGGGAAGCGCCCCGACGCCCGGCGCAGCAGGGCCCCCGTTCCGCAGCCCACGTCGAGCACGCGGTGTGGCCGCGGCGCCATACGGGAGGCGAGCCGCAGGGTCGCCTCGTGTACCGGCTCGAAGAAGCTGGCCTGCAGCCCGCTCTTTTCGTAGGTCGGCGCCCACCGGTCGAAACGCCCGACGTCCCGGTCTCTCACGCGCCCTCCACCTCCCTCTCCAGCTCCGAGATCCAGGCCAGCTCGTGCTCGATGGTGCTGCGGTGGAACGAGACCACCTTCGCCGCGTAAGGACTGCGCCCGTCCCCGATGCGCGACTCCATCTCGACGGAGCGTTCCAGATGCTCCTCGAGGAACTCCCGCCTCGCCCGCAGGATGCTCCTCCTCTCTTCGGGCTCCAGCAGCTCGAAGAGCGCCACCCTCACCATGAACTCCGCGTCGTTTCGCGCCAGCTCGGGCGGAAACTCCCGGAGCATCTCGCCCAGAGCCTCCCGCCCCAGCCCCGTCGCCCGGTAGACGTGCCTGTCCGGCCTGCCCTCCTGACGCACGACCTCCTTCTCCACCGCCCCCATCTCCTCCAGCCGCCGCAACGCCGGGTAGAGCTGGTTGTTGTTGAGCGCGAACTCCCGCCCCAGCACCCGGCCCACCCCCCGCTTTATCTCGTACCCGTGCAGCGGTCGTTCGATCACGCTGCTCAGGATCAGGATATCCGTGTACACCGCTCACTCCTTTATGGATTAATCTAACCTAGGTTAATGTAACCTATTGGACTGGACCGGTCAATGGACGTGCGCGGTGGGGTGGTTTCGGTTATGCTTTTCGAAAGAGGGTGCGTCTGGTGCGAGGGAAGCCGGTGAGAATCCGGCGCGGTCCCGCCACTGTGAGCGGCGATGCGACACTCCGCCTGGGGGCTCTGCCCGGTCACTGGGTCCTTTTCGGGGCCTGGGAAGGCTGCGGGGGAGGCGCTTTGGAGCCGCGAGCCAGGAGACCTGCCGGGCGCTTAGGTCGCAGGCT
This sequence comes from Rubrobacter calidifluminis, assembly GCF_028617075.1. Classification (NCBI taxonomy): domain Bacteria; kingdom Bacillati; phylum Actinomycetota; class Rubrobacteria; order Rubrobacterales; family Rubrobacteraceae; genus Rubrobacter; species Rubrobacter calidifluminis. The sequence goes on from NZ_JAQKGV010000001.1 coordinate 286,640, forward strand.
CTTCGAGGAAGGAGTTCGGGCGTGGTGATTTTCTGGTCGCTTCCCGCCGGGCCCTAGAGGGCTTCTCTCTCGGGCTGGATTTCCGAGTTCGTTTCGAGGTGGGGAGGTGATTCTCTGGCATGTTCGTTAGGATGGGTTACGTCCTGCGCGTCGTGGTGGCGTTCGCCGTGGTGGTTTTCGCGCTCGCCGGGTGCGGGGCGGGCGGGGTTTCTGGAGGGGGTTCTTCCGGGGGCGCCACGCAGGCCCGCGGCGGTGCTTCGGGGTACCCGGTCACGGTGACCGACTCGCTCGGGAGGAAGGTCACGATAGAGAAGAAGCCCGAGCGTATCGCCTCGATGGCCCCGAGCATCACCGAGACGCTCTTCGCGATCGGGGCGGGGAAGAGGGTCGTGGGGGTGACCACCGCCGACGACTACCCGCCGCAGGTCGAGCACATCGCGAAGATCGGGGACTACAAAGGGGTCAACGCCGAGAAGGTCGCCTCGCTCAAGACCGACGTGCTCTTCATGTCGTTTGCGACGACCAGGCAGCAGGCGGCCGACCTGGAGAAGAAGACCGGGGCGAAGGTCGTCGTGATCAACCCGGAGAGCGTCCGGGGGGCGATAGCCTCGATCGGGACGGTCGGGGAGGTCGTCGGGGACGAGAAGAAGGCCCGCGAGGTCCAGCGGCACATGCGCCGCGAGCTCTCGCAGGTGAGGAAGGAGGTCAGGGGGCTGTCTCATCCCACGGTCTTCTACGAGGTCTACCCCAAGCCACTCCAGACGGCCGGTCCGGGCAGCTTCATAGACGACGAGATAAAGCTCGCCGGCGGGAAGAACGTCGCCGCCGGGGCGAAGAGCGCCTACCCGCAGTACTCGCTCGAGGAGCTCGTGAAGCAGAACCCGGACTACTACCTGATCGGCAGCTCCTCCGGCGATACGCCCAAGAAGGTCGCGAGCCGTCCCGGTTTCGAGGCGCTCAAGGCCGTGCGTGAGGGGCACGTCGAAGTCATAAACGACAACCTCACGACCCGTCCGGGGCCGAGGATAGTCGAGGGGGTGAAGCAGATCGCGGAGGCGATACACCCCGGTGCCTTCAAAGTCCACAGCAAGAGATAGCCTCTGGGTGGGGGCCTCCGCCGCCGCGCTGGTGTTGGTGGCGGTGCTCTCGCTCGGCGTGGGACCGGCCTGGCTCTCCCCCGGCGAGGTCGTGCGGACGCTCCTCGGGGGCGGGGACGAAGTCTCGCGGGCGATAGTCCTGCAGATCCGGCTGCCCCGCATAGCCCTCGGGATGCTCGTCGGAGGGGCGCTCGGGGTGAGCGGGGCCGCGATGCAGGGGCTCTTCCGCAACCCCATGGCCGACCCGTACGTGGTGGGGGTCTCGCCGGGGGCCGCGCTCGGGGCGGTGCTCGCGATAGCCTCCGGGGCCTCCTTCGGGGCGGCCGGGCTCTCCGCGGTCCCGCCCGCCGCCTTCTGCGGGGGGCTCGCGGCGGCGTTCGCCGTGGTCGGGCTCTCGCGGCGCGGCGGGCGGTTTCCCATCGCCGATCTGCTGCTCGTCGGGCTCGCGGTCGGGGCCTTCGCCGCTGCGGTCTACTCGTTCGTCATCCTGACCTTCGCCGACCAGAGGATCTCCTCGGTGCTGTTCTGGCTGCTGGGGTCTCTGGCGCCTGCCGACTGGCGGAGGGTGGTGGACGCGCTGCCGTACCTCGTCGTCTCTTCGGCTGGGCTCCTGGCCCTCTCGCGCAGGCTCGACATACTGTCGCTCGGGGAGGAGCAGGCCACCTACCTCGGGGTCGGGGTCGAGCGGGTGAAGCTGCTCGCGATAGGGTTCGCCGCGCTCGGCGCCTCGGCGGCGGTCGCGGTCAGCGGCGTGATCGGCTTCATCGGGCTCATCGTGCCGCACGCCGGCAGGATACTGGCCGGCCCGCGTCACGCCCTGCTGTTGCCGGTCTCGGGGCTGTGGGGGGCGGCTTTCCTCGTCGCCGCCGACGACGCGGCGCGCACCGCGATCCCCGCGATCGAGATCCCGGTCGGGATCATAACCGCCCTGTGCGGGGCGCCTTTCTTCGTGTATCTGCTCTCCAGGAGCCGCAGGCGTGGCCGGCTCTGGTGAGATCGTCTTCGAGGTGCGGGGCGTGCGCGTCGCCTACGGCGCGCACGAGGCGCTCTCGGGGGTGAGCCTGGAAGTGGGAGAGGGGGAGATGCTCGCCGTAGTCGGGCCGAACGGCAGCGGCAAGAGCACCCTGATCCGGACGCTCGCCCGGGCCCTGCGGCCGCGGGAGGGGGTGGTGCTGCTCGACGGCAGGGAGGTCGGGGGTTGGGATGCGAGGCTCTTCGCCCGCCGGGTCGCGGTCGTACCGCAGGAGGGGGCGCCGGCCTTCGACTACACGGTGCGCGAGGTGGTCGAGATGGGGCGCGCCCCCTACGAAGGATGGCTCTTCCCCTCGGACCCCGGCGCGCCAGGGGCGGTCGGGCGGGCCATGGAGGACGTCGGGGTGTGGGATCTCGCGCACCGCAGGATGACCGAGCTCTCGGGCGGGGAGCGTCAGCTCGTCGCCCTCGCCCGGGCGCTCGCCCAGGAGCCCGAGGTGCTGCTGCTCGACGAGCCGACCAACCACCTCGACATCCGGCACCAGCTCGCCTTCATGCGGGTCGTGGAGTGCCTGGGCCGCGCCGGGGCGACCGTGGTCCTAGTCGCCCACGATCTCAACCTCGCCGCCCGGCACGCCTCGAGGGTCGTCGTCATGCGTGGCGGTGAGGTCTTCGCCGCCGGTGTCCCGAGCGCCGCGCTGCGCCCCGAGGTGATCCGGGAGGTCTTCGGGGCACAGGCGGAGGTCTTGGTCTCCCCGGCGACGGGGGATCTCATCGTGCAGAGTACCGCTTCCGGGCGGGTCACCGGGGGCGGGATACCGGAGGTGCACGTGATCTGCGGCAGAGGTGCCGGCGCTCTTCTGATGCGCCGGCTCAGCGAGGAAGGGGTGGGGTTCTCCGCCGGCGTGCTCCCTCCTGGAGACCTCGACCACGCCGTCGCCCGCGCCCTCGGGGCGGAGATCGTCGAGGCGGAGCCCTTCGCCCCCATCCCCGGCGAGGTGCTGCGGCGCAACGCGGAGGCTGCTCGCTCGGCACATCTCGTCGCCGTCTGCGGTTCCCCTCCGGGCGGCCGAGTCGTGCTCGGGGCGGCGTTCGAGGCGCTGGAGGAAGGGATCCCGGTCGCCGTGGTGGACCATCACGGAGGCGGGGGCGCCGCGCCAGATGATCTGCTCGAGGCCGGCGCGTTCGAGGCGGGGCTGGAGGACTTGATCCGGGAGCTGCGCGGCGGGATCGGCGCGCGGGGTGGCCGGGGGGAGGGCTAGTAGAATGTCTTGGGTGGTGAGTTCGAAGCAGAGAGCGAGGAACGCACCTTGAGGCGGCTCGGCGTGCTGATGAGCCGCAAGGAGATCGTACCCGAGCGTCTGCCGGGGAGGGTGGCGGTCGTCATAGACGTCTTCATGGCGACTACCACGCTGCTCACCATCCTCGAGAACGGTGCCCGGCGCGTCTTCCCGGTCGGGAGCCTGCAGGAGGGCGAGGAGGTCTACGCCCGGGTGGGACCGGAGGCTCTGCGCGGCGGGGAGCAGGGCGCCGAGCGGGTCGAGGGGTACGACTTCGGCCCGCTGCCCGAGGAGTACTCGCCGGAGAAGGTCGCCGGCAGGGACGTCGTCTTCCTCACGACCAACGGGACGAGGGCCATCTCCGAGGTCGCCGCCGCGGATATCGTCCTCGTCTCCTGCCTGCGCAACGCGCCCGCCACGGCGCGCTACCTCGAATCCTCGGGGGCGGAGGCGGTGTACCTGGTGTGCGCCGGCTCCGGGGGACGGTTCGACCTCGAAGATTTCCTCGGGGCCTCGGCGATAGTCTCGCGGCTCGGCGTGGAGGAATGGAACCTCAACGACGCCGCGATCCTGGCGCGGGAATGGGCCGGCAGGCTCGAAGACCCGGTGGAGGTGCTCGCCCGCTCGCGCGCCGGCCGGTGGTTCGTCGAGCACGACCGGATCGAGACGCTGCGCTTCGCGGCGGACGTCGGGGCGAGCGAGGCCGTCCTCGAGGTGAGGGACGGCACGCTGCGCAGGGTCGAGGAGCTGGGCGGAGGTTCCCGGGCGGCTGAGGACGAGCAGGGGGTCTGAAATTGGTTGAAACCATAAAAGTGCGCGAGGGCGAGGATTTCGACAGGAAGGCCGTCGAGGAGTACCTGCGGCGGCACATCGAGGGGCTGCCGGAGGGCAGCCTCGAGGTCGAGCAGTTCCCCTCCGGGGCCTCGAATTTGACGTATCTTCTCAGGATAGGCTCCTGGGAGGGCGTGCTCAGGCGGCCGCCTCTCGGTCCCGTACCGCCCAAGGCGCACGACATGGAGCGCGAGTCGAGGCTGCTCATGCGCCTCAACCCCGTCTATCCCCTTGCCCCGAAGCCCTACTTCTACTGTGAGGACCGATCCGTCATCGGCGCGCCCTTCTACGTAATGGAGCGCAGGCGCGGCATCGTCATAGACGACTCCTTCCCGGAAGGGATGGAGCCCACGCCGGAGCTCTGCCGGGGCATCTCCGAGACGCTCTGCGACACGCTGGTCGGGCTGCACGCCGTCGACTACCAGGCGGCGGGGCTCGGAGACCTCGGGCACCCGGAGGGCTTCCTGGAGCGGCAGGTGAAGGGTTGGATCTCCCGCTACGAGCGGGCGAAGACCGGGGAGATACCCGAGGTCGAGCCCCTGACCCGCTGGATAGCCTCCGACATCCCCGAGAGCCCCCCGCCGACGATCATCCACAACGACTACAAGCTCAACAACCTCATCCTGGACCCCGAAGATCCCACCGAAGTCCGCGCCGTGCTCGACTGGGAGATGGCCACGGTGGGGGACCCACTCTTCGACCTCGCCGTCTCCCTCTCCTACTACGTCGAGAAGGACGATCCGCCCGAGATGAAGCGGGTCCTCCCGACGGTGACCGACGCGCCCGGCTTCATGACCCGGGAGGAGTTCATGCAGCGCTACGCCGAGAAGAGCGGGCGCGACCTCTCCCGGATGCACTGGTACCGGGTCTTCGGCTACTTCAAGCTCGCGGTCATCCTGCAGCAGATCTACGTCCGCTGGGTCCGCGGCCAGACGAAGGACGAGCGGTTCGCAACCTTCGGCGAACGGGTCGAGAACCTCGTCCGCTACGCCTACTCGCTCTCACGCTCCTCCTAGTCCTGCGCCGGACCGGGAGCCGGGGTCACCCTGCCGTCCAGGAGCAGGGTAGAGACGGCGTCGGCCGAAAGCGGCCTGGAGAGGTGGTTGCCCTGCACCAGCTCGCATCCCATGCCGCGCAGCCGTGCGAGCTGGTGCGGGGTCTCCACGCCTTCCGCTACGAGATTCCTGCCTAGCGCCTGCACCAGCCCGATGATGCCGGAGATCAGGATGGCATCCTCCGGGTTCCATTCGAGCCCCTCGACGAACGTATGGTCTACCTTGATCGTGTCTATGGGGAAGCGCCTCAGGTGGGAGAGCGGGGAGTGGCCGGTGCCGAAGTCGTCCAGGGCGAGACCGACACCCAGGGCCCTGATCTTGCTGATTCTGTCTATCATCTCCGGGGAGTCTTCGACCAGGACTTTCTCCGTGATCTCTAACACGATGCCACCTCCCTCCAGCCCGTTACGCTCCAGCAGATCCTCCAGGTATCCGACGAAGCCTCTCGAGCGGATCTGTGCCCCCGAGACGTTGATGAAGACCGGTGCGGGATGCTCTTCGCCGCGCATTCTCTGCCACGCGGCGGCCTGCTGGCACGCCTCCTCCAGGACCCGTCGGTCGATCTCCAGGATCAGGCCGGATTCTTCGGCCGCCGGCAGGAAATACCCGGGTAGCAGGGTGCCGCGCTCGGGATGATCCCAGCGCAAGAGGGCTTCGATGCCCCGGATCCGGCCGTCTCTAAGGTCGATGATCGGCTGGTAGAGCAGCCTGAACTCCTCCAGCTCGACCGCCCGCTTCAGCTCCTCACAGAGGTGCAGGAGCTCGAGCGCCCTGCGGTTCATCTCCGGTTCGAAGATCGCATAGTCCCTGCCCTCCTTCTTCGCCCGGTACATCGCGGTGTCCGCCTCCCTCAGCAGGTCGGGGGGTGCGTCCTCCGGGGAGGAACTCAGCGTTATGCCGATGCTTGCCCCGACGAAGACCTCGCGCCCGGCGATGATGAACGGGTCGCGCATCTCCCGGGAGATCCTCTCCGCGACCTGCACCGCCTGTTCCTCGTTCTCTATGCTCTCCAGCAGCACCGCGAATTCGTCCCCGCCGAGCCGGGCCACTGTGTCCGAGGGGCGTATGCAGCCGGCCAGGCGGGTCGCCGAGGCGACCAGGAGTTTGTCCCCTTCCTCGTGCCCCAGGGTGTCGTTGATCAGCTTGAAGCCGTCGAGGTCGAGGAAGAGGATGCCCAGGTGCTCTCCCTTCCTCCTGGATCTGGAGAGCGCCCTCTCGAGGCGTTCCAGGAACCGGGTCCGGTTCGGCAGGGAGGTGAGGATGTCGTGGTAGGCGAGGTGGGTGAGACGATCCTCTAGCACCTTGCGCTCGGTGACGTCGCGCAGCACCAGCTGTATGGCTGCCTTTCCCTTGTAGGAGACGCTCATCGCGGCGGCTTCGACCTCGAGGGTCTTGCCGTCGAGCCGGAGGATGCGGTAGGTATAGAGCCCTCTCCGGTTCCGGTCACGATATCCCTGGGCCATCCGGGCCGCGGCGACCTCCCGGTAGTCCGGGTGGACGAACTCCAGTACCTCGTGTCCCACGATCTGGTTCGGGCTGGAGGCGTGCATGAGCCTGAGACCCGCCCCGTTCACGTACTCCACTTTGCCCTCGCTGTGCACGACGACGGCGTCCGGGCAGAGCTCGACGAGCCGCCGGTAGCGCTCTTCGCTCTCGGCGAGCCGCTGCTCCGCCAACCGGTGCTCGGTTATATCCCGGGCGACGAGCAGGCTGCCCGAAGGTTCTAGGCCGCGCTCCGGCAGGGGCCACCGGGAGACCGCGTAGTGACCGCCCTGTGTCTCCACCTCCCGGCTCTCCCCCGGTTCCACTTCCGCCCATTCCGGCAGACTCTCCCACAGCGACTTGCCGAAGGTGTTCGCCCCGGCCAGAGCTGGCAGCTTCCTGGCCGCGGGATTCGTGTCGACGATGCGACCCTGTGGGTCGAGGACTATCACGGCCTCCCCCATGTTTTCGAGGATCACCTCACGGGCGACCGGGATGACGTCGAGGAAGCGGAAGCGCGAGACGGCCCAGGACAGGAACAGACCGCCGGCCGAGAAGGCAACCGGCGTGGTGTCGAAGTTGCGCAGCAGACCCGAACCGGCGACATAGAGCAGGTTGCCGGCCCACGGGCACAGGAAGCCGAGCAGCAGGGTGACGCTCTGCTTGCGGTAGAGGCCACCGCGCAGGAGTGGGAAGAACGAGACGAAGCCGAGGAGGATCAGGACGTAGGAGTAGATCCAGTACACCCAGAAGGCGGCCCCGTGCTCGACCACGAGCATCCTGACCCCGTCGAGGTTGCCGATGCGGAGGCTGCGCCAGATGAGGTGGTGCTGCTCGTTGGTCACGACGAGGCCGAAGGTCACGAGCGGTGGGATGGAGAGCAGTGACCAGGACGAAAAAGACGACCGTGCTGTCCGCCCGGTGTATCGGGCGGCGAACACGTACATCGCGAGTGGGATCGTGCAGATCGAGAGATATTCCAGCTTGGCCCAGAAGATCTTGGCCTCGAGCGAGTAGGAGGCTATCTCCATCGCGTAGCTCAGTCCCCACCAGACTGCGGCGATCATCATGAGAGTGAGCGCCTTCACCCCCGGCACCCGGCGTCTGGGCAGCACGTAGAGCGCCGCCGCGGCGGAGATACACGAGGAGAGGAAGAGTACGGTCTCGAAGGGGGAGTACTGCAATGCAAGCAGAGGCAAAAGTTCGTTTTCAGACATGCCACAGTATATCTCCGGCCGGAACCAGCGGCCACCGCGAGGGCGCTGCTCGGAAGAAATATAATGAACCCTCCGGCGCGATGCCGCCGGTGTGAGAGAACAGAGGTTCTGCCGTCTCGTCTGCGGGAGGATAACATTGGAAGAGGTCGGTCACGCTCTGGAAGGTGAGCAGCTCTCGCAGCTCGCCCGCTACTTCGAGGAGGGTGTTACCTTCTCGAGATATATGGGGTGCAGAGTCGAGTCGGTGGAGCCGGGCCGCTCGGTGATATACCTCGACGTGAAAGACATCCATCTCAACGGCAATGGCACGCTGCACGGCGGGGTCTACTCCTCGCTCATGGACAACGCGATGGGGCTTGCGGTCTCGGCTCTGGCCGGCTTCAGGACCGCGACGATCGCGCTGAACGTCAGCTTCCTCGGCGCGGTGCGCGAGGGGCGCATAACCTGCAGCTGCGAGGTGGTGCACCGTTCGCGCCGGCTGGCTACCGCCGAGGCTAAGGTCTACGACGGGGGCGGGGAGCTGGTCGCCCTGGGCACCGGCACCTTCCGGATCTTCGAGAAGCGCGGCAACCCCATCGTCTAAAGAGAGGAGGAGGTGCTCTGTGGGTGCTCTGGATCTCTTCCGCCTGGACGGGAAGACCGCCCTCGTCACCGGAGGGGGACGGGGGCTCGGGCGCCAGATGGCCGAGGCCCTCTCCGAGGCGGGAGCGAACGTCGTGATCTGCTCGCGCAGGATGGAGCAGCTCGAGGAGGCCCGGCGGGAGATGGAGAAGGCCGGGGGCAGGGTGCTCGCCCTCGCCTGCGACGTGACCGAGCCGGAGGACGTGGAGAGGGTGGTCTCGGCGGCCTTCGAGGAGTTCGGCGGCGTGGACGTCCTGGTCAACAACTCCGGGGCGACCTGGGGGGCGCCGGCGGTCGAGATGCCGCTGGAGAAGTTCGACCACGTCCTGCGGGTCAACGTGCGGGGGACGTTCCTGATGTCTCAGGCGGTCGGGCGGCGCATGATCGAACGCGGGAGCGGGGGCGTGATCGTCAACGTCTCCTCGGTCGCGGGACTCGTCGGCGGAAACCCCGAGTACATGCATACCGTCGGCTACAGCTCCTCCAAGGGCGCGGTCATCTCGATGACCCGCGATCTCGCGACCGCCTGGGCACGCCACGGCATCCGGGTCAACGCCGTAGCCCCCGGCTGGTTCCCGACGAAGATGTCCCGCGGGCTGATGGAGATGTTCGGAGAGCGGATGCTCGCCGACATCCCGATGGGGCGCTTCGGAGAGCCGGACGACATAAAGGGCGTGGTCGTGTTCCTGGCCTCCTCGGCCTCCTCGTACATGACGGGCCAGACGGTCGTCGTGGACGGCGGGGCTACGGCCTGGTAAGGGGTGCCTTGAGGGATCGCTACATAAACAACCTGCGGGTCGCGGTCGGTTCGAGCGGCGTGCCCTACGGCTACACCGTCACGATCTGGACCTCGGGGGGACTCCTGATCCACGCGCACCACCTGCCGGGTCTGATCGATGCGCTGCTCTTCATGGCCGGGGCGGTGCTCGGCTACGTCTTGGCTGGGTTGGTGGCCTTCGGGAGGCTCGGGGCGTGGCCCAGGCAGGAACCTGGGACGCTGGCGGTGTGGGGGAACATGCACCTCCTCTCCATCGGAGCCGCGATCGTACTCTCGTACCCGGTATCGCACGGCATCCACGACGTCTTCGCATGGCCCGCGACCGGTTTCGTCGCCACCGCCGTCTACCTCCTGGTGCTGGGGCTGGAGTACAGCGCGGCAGAGGTGCGGGAGCGCTAGAGCCGGTAGACGGAGACCTCTCCGGGCGTAGAATATCCTCTCGTGGTGGCTTTCTGGCTGGAGGTGGTTTGGTGCCCGATGTAACGGTCATAGGCGGCGGGCTCGCCGGGAGCGAGGCGGCCTGGCAGGCGGCCGAGGCCGGCTGCCGGGTGGAGCTCTGGGAGATGCGCCCCGTGAAGCAGACCCCGGCCCACCACACCGGCCTCTTCGCCGAGCTGGTCTGCTCCAACTCGATGGGCAACCTCTCTTTGAGCACGGCCTCCGGCCTCCTGAAGGAGGAACTCCGCAGGCTCGGCTCGGTGGTGCTGCGCTGCGCCGACGCCAGCAGCGTCCCGGCCGGCGGTGCACTCGGGCTCGCCCGGGAGGACTTCTCCCGGGCCGTCACCGAGGCCGTCGAGGGGCACCCGAACATAGAGGTGGTGCGCGAGGAGGCCACCGAAATACCCGATGGACCCGCCGTGATAGCGACCGGGCCCCTCACCTCCGACGCGCTGGCAGAGAAGATCACCGCGCTCTCCGGCGAGAGGCTCTACTTCTACGACGCGGCGAGCCCGATCCTCTTCCGCGACTCTCTGGACGACGAGAAGATCTACCTGGCCTCCCGCTACGGCAAGGGGGAGGCGGCCTATCTCAACTGCCCGATGGACGAGGAGGAGTACTACGCCTTCGTCGAGGCCCTGACCACCGCCGAGCTCGCCCCGATAAAGGACTTCGAGGAGAACATGTACTTCGAGGGGTGCCTGCCGGTGGAGGTGATCGCCTCCCGCGGCCCGGACACTCTGCGCTTCGGCCCGATGAAGCCGGTGGGGCTGCCGGACCCGAGGACCGGAGAGGAGCCCTTCGCGGTGGTGCAGCTGCGGCAGGACGACGCCGAAGGGCACCTGTTCAACATGGTCGGCTTCCAGACGCGCCTGAAGTGGGGAGAGCAGAAGCGGGTCTTCCGCATGATCCCGGGCCTCGAGAACGCGGAGTTCGCCCGGATGGGCGTGATGCACCGCAACACCTACATAAAGGCGAACCACACGCTGGAGGCCACCATGCGCCTCCGCACCGGGGAGCCGCTGTTCTTCGCCGGGCAGCTCACCGGGGTCGAAGGCTACGTGGAGTCGACCGCGATGGGCTACATCGCCGGCGTGAACGCCGCCCGGGTGGCCCGCGGTGAGGAGCCGATAGAGCTGCCCCGGGAGACCATGATAGGGGCGCTGGCCCACTACATCACGACCAAGGACGGGACGCTGCAGCCGATAAACTCCAACTGGGGGCTCGTCCCCCCGGCCCCGAAGAAGGAGAACGGGCGCCGCCTCGGCAGGCAGGAGCGCCGGGAGCGGCAGGCCCAAATGGCGCTCGCGGCCCTCGACGAGTTCCTCGGCGTCAGGGCGGCCGGGTAGGAGAGGCGTTCTCTTCCGGCGGGAAGCTGCTGAAGAAGAGCCGCTTGAGCAGCTCCCGCCGGCTCCTCACGCCGACCTTCTCGAAGATATGGGAGAGGTGCCCCTGCACCGTCGACTCTGAGATGTAGAGCGCGCGGGAGATCTGACGCGTCGAGTAGGCGCGCAGCACGAGGTTGGCTATCTCCCTCTCCCTTCCGCTCAGCCCGTAGGCGGCGACGTTGATCCTGGAGAGCTCCCTCGGCCCGCTCGGGGCGGCCACCACTACCGTCTGGGCCACGGCCCCGTCTTGATCCTCGCCGATCGAAGCCTGCAGCGAGATCCACCGCCCCGAACGCCCCCGCACGTGTAGATGCGGAATCGTAACCTCGTCCTCCCCGGTGCGCGGGGCAAGCGTGCGGCGGAGCATGCCGGTGAGTATCCAGACCGCCTCCGGCAGGTTGCTGCCATCTTCTCTGCAAGGCTGAGGCATCCCCAGCTCTTCCAGCCACCGGTCCATCCCCCCTGCTCTCTGCACCACTCGGCCGCGATGGTCCAGGACGAGAACCCCGATGGGCTCCCCTCCCGATGTCCTGCCTGCCTCGGAACGCAGCGCCGCCACGCGCAGACCGGCAGTGAGATGCGGCAGGACACGCTCTATGAAGGTGACCTCCTTCCCCGAGAAATCAGGATCACCCTCTTCCCGCACCAGACACAACCCACCCCAGGACTCGCCATCCTTCGCCATCACGGCCCGTATCTCGTAGCCGAACCCCCGGGGCTGGTTGAACTCCCGGTGTCTGAGTGACCTCTCCAGCCTTCCCTCCGTGCCGTCGGAGAGGCGGGCCGTGGTGAGTCCGTTTCTCGCCATCCAGCCATACTCGTTCACGTCGTCCTCGAAGTAGATGTACTCGAAGAAGAAGCGCGCATCCTCTCTGCTGCCCATCTCCTTGTTGAAGACCATCGGGCCAGCAGGCAACCCGCTCAGCGGGTCTATCATGCTCGTCGCATAACCCTCGAAGGGCACCACCTCTCGCAGCAAACCGACCGTCTCCCGGAGGAGCTCCTCCGGCGCCCTCTGCGTGTGTGCCACGCGCTTTATCCCGGCGAGGACCCGCTCCCTGACGAGGCCGTTCGCCATGGTCTGTGCCCCGATGCTCATCTTACCCCCGGTCATCCTGGGAAACGACAGGACCGATCTCCTCCGGGAGATTGATACTTGTGTTGTGAGGCATTCTAACAGGATATTAGTGCGGGGAGAATCCCCCGAATGGGGGATTAATTTTTGTTCGTGGCCTGAAAACAGCAGGTTTCTGCTATGTTCCCGGTCCTCTCCGGCGGTTAGATTGGAAGTCGGGTGGCCGGAAGAAAAGAGCGTCCAGTGATCGGATGGATGGGGTGTAGTCACCTGGGACCTGACCACAGCCGACTGCGCGGAGGCTTTCGGATGGAGCTTCGAATGAGATGGCAAGCCCGGCGAGCACACCTCCTTTGACCGGAACGATCCGGGATAGGAGGTAGAGAAGAGGAGCATCGATGGGAGGGAAAACCGGTGGAATTCGAGAGTGAAAGGAGGAGAAAGTGGCTTATCAACTAGAAGGACGATTGCTTGAGGTCTGCAACTGCAACGTGCTCTGTCCCTGCTGGATCGGTGAGGACCCCGACAACGGCACCTGCGACTCGGTGTTGGCTTATCACTTCGATAAAGGGACGATAGACGGCGTGGACGTCTCGGGACGGACCTTCGCCGCGCTTGCCTACCTCCCCGGCAACGTGCTCGATGGCAATTGGAGGGTTGTCGCATTCGTAGACGATGAGGCTACAGACGAGCAGCAGGAGGCTCTTCTGAACGTCTTCACCGGCAGGCTCGGCGGACCGCTGGCCGATCTCGTGCAGCTGATCGGTGAGGTGGTCGCGGTGGAGCGGGCACCCATCACCTTCACCGTCGAAAAAGGGAGGGGGACGCTCAGGGTTGGTTCGGGGGTGAACCTCATAGTTGAGGCGGAGATGGCTTCCTACATGGGAGCCACCGAGAAGCCGACCACCCTGCAGGAGACGATCTTCTCCACCATCCCCGGCTCTCCCGCCTACGTGAGCAAGGCCACCAGGTACCGGCGCAACTCCTCCGCCTACGGCCTGCAGGACATAGACATCCAGGACAACAACGCCATCCAGGGTCACTTCCATTTCGAGGCGGCCTGAGAGGGCATCCGGGGCGGAGCTCGAAGGACGGCTCCGCCCCACTCATCGAGAGAGGTGATCTCCTGCCATGTGGACAGCACCGCGCGGCTTACATAACCGGGTCTTTACCGTCCTTGTGGCGGCGCTCATCGTACTGGCCTGGCTCGCGCTATGGCTCTGGAGCGCCTCCCCCTACGCTCCCTACCTGAACCACGAGGAACTGGGCCACCTCGTCCTCGGCGGCATAGGGGGACGATTCGTGCTCGAGTACGCCCTGCTTCTGGCTCTCTTCGTCTCCGGCTGGATGCTGATGATAGTCGCCATGATGCTCCCCACCAGCCTGCCGCTGGTGCTGCTCTTCGAGCGCTTTACCCACCAGCGTTCCGACCATCTACTGCTCATCGCCCTGCTCCTCTGTGGCTACATAAGCGTCTGGACGCTCTTCGGTGCTCTGGCCTTCTTCAACGACCTCTTCATCCACGAAGCGGTCGAGCACACATCCTGGCTCGAAGCCAACTCCTGGGTCATAGGGGCGGGTACCCTGATGCTCGCGGGCGTCTACCAGTTCGCACCCCTGAAGTACAGATGCCTGGAGAGGTGCCGTTCCCCTCTCAGCTTCATCGCGGAGCACTGGCGGGGCCGGCGCGAGGCGCCCCATGCATTTTTACTCGGGGTCCATCACGGGCTCTTCTGTCTGGGGTGCTGCTGGTCTTTGATGCTGGTGATGTTCGCGGTAGGCGCAGGAAACCTGTTGTGGATGGTCCTTTTGGGAGCGGTGATGGGAGTGGAGAAGAACGTGAGTTGGGGCAGGAGGATCAGTGCCCCTGTGGGAGTGGCGCTCATCTGCTGGGCGGCGGCGATCAGCCTGGGTTGGGGCGCGGCATTGCAGTGAGCCGGTGGTAAGTGAACGAAAGAGAGAAGGAGAGCGGATCTATGGCGGAACAAGAGAACACCGTGGCCCGGACGCCCGCGGAGGAGGTCGTTCGGGAATTTGCCGGACGTTTCCGGGGCGAGGTGATCCTGCCGCGCGATGACGGTTACGAGTCGGCCCGAAAAGTCTTCAACGGCATGATCGACCGGCGCCCGGCCATGGTGGTCCGCTGCACCGGTGTTGCCGACGTGGTTGCCGCCGTCCTCTTCGCCCGGGCGGAAGGGCTCGAGGTGGCGGTCCGCGGCGGCGGACACTCGGTCCCCGGCTACGGGACCTGCGACGGCGGCATGGTCATCGACCTCTCGGCGATGAAGGGGATGCGGGTGGACCCGGGGGCCAGGACGGCCCACGCCCAGGCCGGTCTTACCTGGGGCGAGTTCGACCGCGAGACGCAGCTCTTCGGGCTCGCCGTGACGGGCGGGAGGGTCTCCGGCACCGGGATCGCCGGGCTCACCCTGGGCGGTGGAAGCGGCTGGCTGGAGCGCAGCCTCGGCTTCACGGCGGACAACCTCCTCTCGGTGGAGATGGTCACCGCCGAGGGCGCTTTCGTCCGGGCGAGCGAGACCGAGAACGTGGAGCTCTTCTGGGGCTTGCGCGGAGGCGGGGGCAACTTCGGCATCGCGACCTCCTTCGAGTTCAGGCTGCATCCGGTCGGGCCGATCGTACTCGGCGGGATGCTGCTCTACCCCGCGGAGCGGGCCCCCGATCTCCTGCGCTTCTACCGCGACTTCGTCGAGACGGCTCCGGAGGAGCTTGGTGGGGGGTGCGCGTTTATCACCGCCCCTCCGGAGCCGTTCATCCCCGAGCGGGTGCAGGGGACGAAGCTCCTCGCCGTCATCGTCTGCCACGCGGGACCCATTGAGGAAGGGGAAGAGGCGATCCGGCCGCTGCGCGAGGCCTTCCCGCCGGCGATGGACATGGTCCAGCCGATGCCCTACACGGTGGTCCAGACGCTGCTCGACGCTGCCAACCCTCCCGGGATGCAGCACTACTGGAAGGCAGGCTTCATGAACGGGCTGCCGGACGAGGCCATAGACATCGCCGTCGAGAGCGCGCTGCGGATGACCTCGCCGCTGACGGCGCTGGCGCTCTTCCCGATGGGCGGTGCGATCTCCCGCGTGGCGGAGGAGGATACGCCGCTCGGGCCGCGGAGTGCCCTCTACAACTACCACGCGCTCGCGCAGTGGGCCGACCCGGCCGGGTTCGAGCAGCATGCGGGCTGGGCCAGGGAGCTCGACGCGGCGCTCCGGCCCTGGACCGACGAGCGCATCTACCTCAACTTCATCGGCGACGAGGGAGAGGAGCGCGTACGCACCGGCTACGGTCCCGAGAAGTACCGGCGTCTCGCCGCCCTCAAGCGCGAGTACGACCCGGACAACTTCTTCCACCTCAACCAGAACATAAAACCGATGGCATAAGGAGATCGCGGGGGATAGATGGAGAGAAGGTGGGAAACAGACCATTGCTGGAAACCCACACCCTGCGCGAACCCGGAGAGGAGGCCCCTGGCAGATCGTTCACAGGAGCAGCTCGACCGGAGGATATATCGATCGTACTGCTTCGACCGCGCGGGTACCTTACGGACAAGGAGGAGTATGAGCCCGCAGAAGAAGCTGATCCTCGCCCTGGCCGCGGCGCTCCTGGCTGCGACGCTCGTCGCGGGGAGCGCCCTGGCCCTGACGACGAGCACCACCTTCAAGATGGTTCGTTCCAGCGGAGCGGTTACGGCTGGTTGCCTCAAAGGCGCAAACGGCACCGTCTCCATCCACTCTTTGGGGCCCGTTGAGGTGATGAACGTCTCGCTGAACAGGCTGCCGCCAAACAGGGAGTTCGACCTTTTCGTAACCCAGCTCCCGAACACACCCTTCGGAGTGTCGTGGTACCAGGGAGACCTCAGGACCAACGCCAGAGGGCACGCCATGGGACGCTTCATCGGGCGCTTCAGCGTGGAGACTTTCGCGGTGGCGCCGGGAAGCGGGCCGGCGCCCGGACCACACAAGGCCCGGGCCGTTCCCTGACGCCTCTAGCAATCCGGCTTTTGCCCCGGTACACACCTTTCATCTCGGAGTGTGGTTCAACTCGGCGAGGGCGGCGGCCAGAGCGGGCTGTCCGAATACGGTTACGCCATTCAACGGGGTACACCGGGCTGGTGTACAGGCGCTCTCTACCCGCAACTTCGGCGATTTGAACGGTCCCCTGCGCAGGATCAACTAGAAAAATGGGGGCTGCCTTCTGCTGAGGGCGGGCAAACCTGCTCGCCCTCTTCGTCTAAAGTTTCGCCGGCGTCTCCCGGTATAGCGCTGCGTCCAGGATCGTCGCGACCAGCTCGTCGAAGTCCAGCCCGGCGGCCTCCGCCGCCAGCGGCAGCGTCGAGGTCTCGGTGAAGCCAGGGATCGTCTTCACGTCGAGCACCCACGGGATTTCGCCCTCGAGGACCAGATCCACCCGCGCGAAGGACGAGCATCCCAGCGTCCGGTAGGCCGTTAGCGCCGTCTCCTCCACCCGCGCCGCGTCCTCCGGCGGGATCTCGGCGGGTATCGCGAAGTCGGTCGCGCCGGGGGTGTACTTCGCCTGGAAGTCGTAGTAGGCGCCCTCGGGCGGTCGGATCTCGACGAGCCCGAGCGCCCGAGGCGGCTCGCCCGGCGGCTCCAGGATCGGCACCGCCATCTCCGTCCCCTCCACCCAGCGCTCGAGCAGGATCTTGGTGTCGTAGCCGAACGCCTCGTAGACGGCGTCCGGGAGTGCCTCCGCGCCCTCGACCCGGCTGAGGCCCAGCCCCGAGCCCTCTCTGCAGGGCTTGACCGCGAGCGGGTAACCCAGGCCGGAGGAGGCGGGCTCCAGCGCCGCCGCCGCGCCCATCTCGCGCATCGCCCTTCGGGTGAAGGTGCGGAAGGGCGGCGTCGGGAGCCCGGCGGAGAGCAGCAGCCGTTTGGCGTAGTCCTTGTCCGAGCAGCGGACGCTCGCGTGCGGCCCGCTGCCGGTGTAGGGGATGCCGAGCGCCTCGAGCAGCGCCTGCACCGTCCCATCCTCCCCGCCGATGCCGTGCAGGCACACGAAGGCCGCGTCCGGGGCCAGCTCCACGAGCGTCTCGGTCAGGCGCTCTTCGAGGTCCAGCTCGTGCACCTCGTGGCCCAGACGCTCGAGGGCGTGGGCCACCCGCCTGCCGGTGGCCAAAGAGACGTCGCGCTCCATCGAGCGACCGCCGCGCAGGACTACGAGGCGGGCCACTATCCATCCTCCCGGCCCGCCGCCTGACGGGAGCGGTCGGCGCTCTTCTCACGGGGCGGGCCCTTCGCGCCCTTCTCGAGCGCGCTTTTGAGATCCATGCGGTCTCTAATGACCTCCGAGAGCAGCTCTATGCCGCGTCTTATCCTCTCGGGTTCGACGAAGGAGAAGTTGAGCCGCATGCAGTTGCGGCCCGAGCCGTCGGCGTAGAAGCCCTCTCCGGGTACGTAGGCGACGCCGCCCGCGACCGCCCGCGGCAGCATCGCGCTCGCGTCCAGGTAGGAGGGGAGCGTGACCCACACGAAGAGTCCCCCCTTCGGGTGGGTCCAGTGGACCTCTTTTGGCATGTATTCCGCCAGGGAGTCGAGCATCGTCCTCAGGCGTTCGCGGTAGATCTCTATCTGCCGCCGAACGTAGCCCTTCCAGTCGCCCTCCCGGAAGTAAGTCGAGATGAGCATCTGCGAGAGGTTCGAGGAGCACAGGTCCGCGCCCTGCTTACCCACGTTCATCTTGTGGATTATCCCCGGCTGGGCGTGCACCCATCCGAGCCTCACGCCGGGGGCGAAGATCTTGGAGAAGGTCCCCAGGTAGATGACCCGCCCGACCTCGCCGTCCTCCTCCTGTTCGATCGCCGCGAGCGAGGGCAGGGGGTCTCCCTCAAAACGCAGCATGCCGTAGGGGTTGTCCTCGACGATGACCAGGTCAAACTCGCGCGCCAGTTCGAGCAGCTCCCGGCGCCTCGCCTCGTTCATCGTCACGCCCGCGGGGTTGTGGAAGTTGGGGACCGTATAGATGAACTTCGGCCGGATGCCGCGCCTTCTCGCGTCTTCCAGGATCTCCCGGGCCTTCGAGACGATCATGCCCGAGCGGTCCATCGGCACGTGCACGACCTGCGGGCCGTAAGAGGCGAAGGCGTTCAGAGCCCCCACGTAGGTCGGTCCCTCGCAGAGGATCATGTCCCCCTCGTCGAGGAAGGCCTTGCCGATCAGGTCGAGCGCCTGCTGGGCCCCGGTGGTTACGAAGACGTTCTCCTGGCGGGCCGGTATGCCCTCCTCGGCCATCACCTCGACGATGACGTCCTTGGTGCTCTCTATCCCGCCGGTCGGGCCATACTGCAGCGCCAGCGCCGAGTCGTGGCTGATGGAGGAGAAGAGCTCTCGCAGGGCCTCCTCGCCGAAGGCCCTGGTGTCCGGGAAACCTCCGGCGAGCGAGATTATCCCGGGGCGCGAGGAGCCGTCCATCAGGTCGCGCACCGCGCTGGACTTCATCCCCTTCACCCGCCGGGCGTAGAGGAAATCGAAGCGGTCGAGGTCTACGAGCGGCACCGCATCACCTTCTTCCCACTATCGCAGGGACTGACAGCTGCGCACACGGCGCGACTCTACCACAGCGTCCTTCTCAATTGTAGACTTCGGAGCATGGACCCGATCTTCGTCACATCCAACCCGGACAAACGCCGGGAGGTGGAGGGCATCCTCGGCAGGAAGCTGCTCTCCGCCTCGCCGGAGGTTCACGAGATCCAACACCTCGACCTCGCCGAGGTGGCCCGCGCGAAGGCGGTCTCGGCCCGCGATGCCCTCGGCGACCCGCCGGAGCCCGTCATTGTGGAGGACTCCGGCATCGTCTTCCGCGCCTGGAACGGACTCCCGGGCGCGTTCAGCCGCTGGTTTCTGGAGGCGGTGGGGGTGGAGGGGATGCTCGGGATGCTCTCCGGTGAGCGCGACCGCCGGGCGCTCGCCGTCTGCGTGGTCGCCGTCTCGATGAGGGGGGAGGGGATCAGGACCTTCCGCGGCGAGGTCCGGGGAGAGGTGGCTGACGCCCCGCGGGGTGCCGGCGGCTTCGGGTGGGACCCCATCTTCGTCCCCGAAGGTTCCTCCCTGACCTACGCCGAGATGGGGGAGGTGAAGCACGAGGACTCCCACCGCGCGAGGGCTTTCAGGGAGGCGGGCCGATGGCTCTCCGGAGGCTCGTAGTGCCGCGTATTTCGGGCTTTTGAAGTCTGGTATTCTTTGGTTGGAGAGCAGAGAAACCATTCTCAACGGGAAGGGGCCTTATGCCGGCTAAGGACGAACGCTCGGAGAACGGTGAGGTAGGAGCCCGCGGCGAGGGGGCCGTGGCGACAACCCCGGAGAATCTGGCCGAGCTATACCAGAAGATGGTCCTGATCCGGGCCTTCGAGGACGCCTGTCAGAGGGCCTTCCGTCAGGGCAAGATCGGCGGGTATCTGCACGTCTACACGGGCGAGGAGGCCGTGGCGACCGGCTTCCTCGACGCCTACCGCGAGGGCGACAGGGTGATAACCGCCTACCGCGACCACCCGCACGCCCTGCTCCTGGGGGCTTCGCCCGGCGAGGTCATGGCCGAGCTCTACGGCAGGCGGACCGGGCTCGTGAAGGGCAAGGGCGGGTCGATGCACCTCTTCGACGTCGAGCGCGGTCTCATGGGCGGCTACGGGATCGTCGGGGGGCACATCCCGGTCGGGGTCGGGCTCGCCTACGCCCTCAGGTACCAGAACACCGACCACATCGTCCAGCTCTTCCTCGGCGACGGGGCGATCAACCAGGGCGCTTTCCACGAGGCGGCGAACCTGGCCGGTCTCTGGGGCAGGGACGAGATGTGCCCCTGTCTGTTCATAGTCGAGAACAACCAGTACGGCATGGGCACCTCGGTCGAGCGGGCCACCGCGATGACCGACCTGGCGGCCAAGTTCGACGCCTACGCGATCGAGCACGAGAAGGTCGACGGGATGGACCTCCTCGCCGTCCTCGAGTGCGCCCACCGGGCCGCCGAGCGGGTGCGCGAGAGCGGAAGGCCCTACGCGGTCGAGGCCATCACCTACAGGATCGCGCCGCACGGGGCGGCCGACTTCCTCGAGAAGTACCGCACCAAGGAGGAGGTCGAGAAGTGGCGCGAGCGAGACCCGATAGGCATAGTCGAGAAGCGGCTGCTGGATTCGGGTGATATCGACGAGGAGAGGATAGAGGAGATAAAGCAGGAGGCCAAACGAGAGGTGGAGGAGGCGGTGAGGTTCGCCGAAGAGAGCGAGGAGCCTCCCGCCGAGGAGCTCTACACCGACGTCTACGCTGGGGAGGGGGAGGAGTAGATGGCCGAGACCAAGACCTACCGGGAGGCCCTCAGGGAGGCGATGGTCCACGAGATGGACCGGGACGAGAGCGTCATCCTGATGGGCGAGGACATCGGCGTCTACGGCGGGACCCACCTCATCACCGACGGGCTCTACGACAAGTACGGTCCCCGGCGGGTCATAGACACCCCCATCTCCGAGAACGGCTTCACCGGGGCGGCGGTCGGGATGGCGATGATGGGGATGCGGCCCATCGTGGAGATGATGACCTGGAACTTCTCGTTCCTGGCGGCCGATCAGATCATCCAGAACGCCGCCAAGGTGCGCTACTTCTCCGGCGGGCAGGTCAAGGTGCCGCTCGTGATCCGGGGTCCCAACGGAGGGGGCGTCCAGCTCTCCGCCCAGCACACCCACTCGCTGGAGAGCTTCTACGGGCACTTCCCGGGCCTGAAGGTCGTCGCCCCGGTGACCCCGAACGACGCCAAGGGGATGATGCTCACCGCCATCCGGGACGACAACTGCGTGATCTTCCTGGAGGCTGGAGCGCTCTACGGGACCAAGGGCGAGGTCGAGGAGGGCGACAACGCCGTGCCGTTCGGCAAGGCCAGAATCGCCCGCGAGGGCTCGGACGTGACGCTCATCGCCTACGGGCGGCAGGTCAACCTGTGCCTGCGGGCGGCCGAGACGCTCGAAGAGGAGGACGGCGTGGACGCGGAGGTGATAGACCTCCGCTCGCTACGCCCCTTCGACGAGGATGCCATAGTCGAGTCGGTTAAGAAAACGCACCGGGCCGTGGCGGTCGAGGAGCAGTGGCGCTGGTTCGGGGTGGCGAGCGAGGTCGCGGCGATCATCCAGGAGAAGGCCTTCGACTACCTGGACGCCCCCGTGGAGCGGGTGAGCGGGGCCGAGACCCCCGCACCCTACGCGCGCAACCTGGAGCTTCTGGCCTTCCCGAGCGAGAAGGCAGTCGCGAACGCCGCCCGGCGGGCTCTCTACATGGAGGAGAAGTAAGTTGCCGGAAGTGATCATGCCCAAGATGGGCGACGCCATGGAGGAAGGCACCCTCCTCCGCTGGCTCAAGAGCCAGGGGGACGAGGTGGAGGCCGGGGAGCCGATAGCCGAGATCGAGACCGACAAGGTCACGATGGAGCTCGAGGCCGAGGACTCGGGCACCCTGGCCGAGCTCTACGCCGAGGAGGGGCAGGACGTCCCCGTCGGCGAGGCGATAGCCTTCATCGCCGGCGAGGGTGAGGAGGTGCCCGAGCGCGGCGGTGGGGAGGAGCGGGAGGAGACCCCGGCCGAGGAGGGTGGATCGGGCGGAGAACCCGAGACCGCCACGGCCACCCGCGAGGAGGAGCGCCCCGCCCCCTCCACCCAGCGCACCGACGGGCACTTCCGCGCCTCGCCGATCGTGCGGCGCCTGGCGCGCGAGAACAACCTCGACCTCTCCAAGATAAAGGGCACCGGCCCCCAGGGGCGCATCGTCGAGCGCGACGTGCGGGCGGCCCTGGAGAGGGGAGGAGCGGAGGCGGCTGAGGAGCGGGAGGAGGCCGCTCCACGCCCGGCCCCGGCGCCGGAGCCCACCGGCGAGCCGGGCACCGAGCTCGTGCAGCCGAGCCGGATGCAGAGGATCATCGGCGAGCGGATGCAGCAGGCCAAGCGCGAGATACCCCACTTCTACGCGACGATCGAGGCGGACGTCGGGGAGCTCGCGCAGCTGCGGCGCGACCTCAACGAGAGGCTCGCCGACGAGGGGATAAAGCTCTCGGTGAACGACTTCGTGATGAAGGCGTGCGCGCTGGCGCTGAGGAAGTTCCCGACGCTCAACGCCCTGTGGACCAGCGACGGGATAGAGGTGCACGAGAGGGTCGACCTCGCGATGGCCGTCGCGCTCGAGTCCGGGCTCATCACCCCGGTCATAAGGGATGCGGCGAACAAGACCCTCTCTGCGATCTCCGCGGAGGCCAAGGACCTGGCCTCCCGGGCGCGCGACGGGAAGCTGAAGCCCGAGGAGTACCAGGGCGGCACCTTCACCGTCTCGAACATGGGCATGTTCGGGGTGGAGAGCTTCTCGGCGATCATAAACCCGCCGCAGGCCGCAATCGTCGCGGTCTCGAGCATCATCCGGCGCCCCGGCTTCGACGAGGAGGGGAACGTAGTGCCGGTGGACTCCATGAAGCTCACGCTCTCCGCCGACCACCGCATCGTCAACGGGGCCGAGGGGGCACAGTACATGGCCGAGGTCAAGCGGCTTCTGGAGAACCCGATGCTGCTCGTGGTCTGAGGGCGGAAGGCTGGCGGTACGAGCGAAGTGGGCCCGGTGCACCGGGCCCACTTCGCCTTCTTCTCTCTGCGCCATCGCTCCGGCTGGGTTATTCTAAGCACAAGCCGCCCGGGAGGTTCCGGGCGGGAGTTTCGGCTCTTTTGGAAAGGAGGAGCTGTGGCGCCAGAACCATCGACCATCCGCAACGTCTGCCTCATCGGGCACCGGGGGAGCGGCAAGACGTCTCTGGCGGAAGGCATGATCTCGCTCGCATCCGGCAGGGGGTCCGTATCGAGGGGGGTCCTCGACCACACCGAGGAGGAGTCCGAGCATGGGATGACCCTCGGCATGAACGTGGCCACCCTCGAGTGGAAGGGGCGCCAGGTCAATGTCCTCGACACCCCGGGCGACGGGGGGTTCATCGGGGACGCGTTCGTCGCCCAGCGGGCGGCGGACTGCGCCATCCTGGTCGTGCACGCCCAGGACCCGATCCAGGTGGTGACCGAGCGCGTCTGGCGGCGGGGCGAGAAGGAGGACATCCCGCACATCATCGTGGTCAACCACCTCGACCGCGAGCGGACCGACTTCGGGGAGGTGCTGGAGCGGCTCCGGGAGAGGTTCGGCCAGCACGTCGTACCGATGAACCTCCCCATCGGGCGCGAGGGGGACTTCCGCGGCGTCTACGGCCTGCTCAGCCAGACGGCCTACGTGGACGGCGGGCAGAGCCAGGAGATCCCCGAGGGGATGGAGGAGGAGGTCGAGCGGGCGCGGCTTCAGATCCTCGAGACGATCGCCGAGAGCGACGACAGCCTGCTCGAGAAGTACCTCGAGGGGGAGGAGCTCTCGACCGAGGAGATGTTCGAGGGCCTCAGGCGCGGGATCGCCGACGGTGTCATCATCCCGGTCCTGGCGGCGAGCGCGGAGCGCATGATCGGGGTGGACCGGTTGCTCGACATGATCGCCGGGAGCGCCCCGAGTCCGCTCGACCGCTCGCGCTGGGTGGACGGGGAGGGGCGCGAATTCTTCTGCGACCCCGAGGGGCCCTTCGCCGCCTACGTCTTCAAAACCTACGTCGACCCGTTCTCCGGGCGGCTGAGCGTGATGCGGGTGGTGAGCGGGCGCTGTCGTTCGGACGAGGCGCTCGTGAACCCCCGCACCGGGTCGAACGAACGCCTCGGCGGGATCTCGCACCTGGTGGGCAAGGAACGCGTCGGGGTGGACGAGGCCGTCGCCGGGGACATCATCGCGGTCGCCAAGCTGAAGGACACGGCCACCTTCGACACCCTCTGCCGCCCGGAGGCACCGGTGCGCTTCCCGGCGGTCGAGCTGCCGGAGCCGACGGCGGCGTTCGCCGTACGGGCGAAGGCCCGCGGCGAGGAGGAGAAGGTCTTCGACGCGATCCGCCGGATCGTCGACGAGGATCCCTCGCTCCGCCTCGAGCGGTCGGAGGATACCGGGGAGGACATCTTCTCCGGGCTCACCCAGATGCACGTGGAGATAGCGATCGAGCGCATAGGACGCCGTTATGGAGTCGAGGTCGAGGCTGAAGAGCCGAGGGTGCCCCTCAAGGAGACTATCTCCACGAGTTCGAAAGCGCAGGGTCGCTACAAGAAGCAGACCGGCGGCCGGGGCCAGTACGGCGACTGCCACATCGAGATCTCCCCGCTGCCCCGCGGCGCGGGCTTCGAGTTCGTCGACGAGATCGTCGGCGGCGCCATCCCCCGGCAGTTCATCCCCGCCGTCGAGAAGGGGGTGCTTGAGGCGATGCGCGAGGGACCGATCGCCGGCTACCCGGTCGTCGACGTGCGCGTCCGGCTCTACGACGGGAGCTACCACTCGGTCGACTCCTCGGAGATGGCGTTCAAGATGGCCGGCTCCATAGCGTTCAAGAACGCCGTCGAGAACGCCCGTCCCGTCCTCTTGGAGCCCTATGTCAAGGTCGAGATCCTCGCCCCGACCGAGCTCGTCGGGGACATCATGGGGGACCTCTCCGGGCGGCGCGGGCGGCCGATGGGGATGGACCCGCGGGGTGAGCGCCAGCTCATCCAGGCCGAGGTCCCGCAGATAGAGATGCGCACCTACGCTAGGGACCTCCGCTCGATCAGCGGCGGACGGGCCAACTTCCACGTCGAGTTCTCCCACTACGAGGAGGTCCCCCAGAACATGGTCGAGAAAGTCCTCGCGGCCAACGAGCGCGAGGAGGCCGGGCAGAAGGTCGGCTGACAGAGAGGGGGCCTTCCCGGAACGGGAAGGCCCCCTCCTCCTGTCTTTTGCGCTCGTCTAAACCCGCATCACCTTCGCCATCGGCGGGCGCTCGACCAGCTCCTCGACGTGCTCCTGCAGCCTGAGCCCGTCGGGGGTCGCGACCGCGTGCAGGTAGTCGGAGAACTGGTAGAGCGATCCGGGCAGGCCCGGGTCCTGCTGCTGCACCAGGCGTCCCTCCTCGCGCAGCCTGCGGGCGACGGCCCGCAGCACGGCGTAGGACATCCGGGAGAGGTCGCGCAGGGGCTGGTGGCGGTTCTGCCGGGTGCCGAGGTCCACCTGCGCCATCGCACCGAGCCCGACCTGTTTGAAGACGTCTATCATGATCCCGGTCTCGACCGCGTATCCGGTGAGGAACGGGATGGAGTTGAACAGCTCGCGGTCCGCGACGAACTCGCCCGCGAGCGGCTGCACGAAGCCCGTTAGCTCCGGGTAGAACAGGTTGAACAGCGGCTTGGTCGTGAGCTCGGTCACCCTCCCGCCGCCGTCCTCCTCGACGGTCTCGCCGCTTCTGAACGGCCGGCGGTAGGCCGCCTTCACGTAGCGCACCTGCGGGACGAAAAGGATCGGCCCGAGGATGCCGTAGACGAACTGCGGCTTGAAGTCGCGGGTATCCGCGTCCACGTACATGACCAGATCCCCGCGCGCGACGGCGAGCGAGCGCCACATCGCGTCCCCCTTGCCGTGCGCACCGCCCAGGTAGGACATCAGCTCGTTCTCGGAGTAGACCTCCGCGCCGTGCCGGGAGGCGACCTCCGCCGTGCCGTCCTCCGAGTCGGCGTCCACGACCATGATCTGGTCCACGATGGGGGAGGACGCCTCCTCGTTGACCGCGTGGATCTCCTCGATTATCTCACCGACGGTGTCGGCCACGTTGCGCGAAGGCAGGACGAGGCTCACCGTCAGGCCGAGCTCACGTTTGCGTTTTGCCAGCTCTTGCAGGTCCGAAAACTGCCGGTAGTCATATGAACGATGCTTAAACCACTCAGCAGCGTTTACGGACTCTATACGCCTGTTGTCAACCCTGATATCGCCCATGGGGATAGATGCTAACCCGATTTCATGCACTTGTCTAGCAAGCATGGGTGAAGCGCTGGTAGAGAGTGTGGGGTGGTAGAATCGATGCTCTTCCAGAGATGTAGAGAGGTTTTTATCCATACGGGATGCAGAACGGCTGGTTGATATGCGCATAGTGCTCACCAACGACGACGGCATAGACGCTCCGGGGCTTCTGGCGGCCCGCCGGGCGCTGGAGGAGATCGGGGAGGTGCTCACCGTGGCTCCGGACCGCAACCGGTCCGGGGTGGCCCGGGCGATCTCCTTCGGGCGTTCGCTCAGGGTGGAGGAGCACGAGATGGCGGACGGCAGGATCGGCTATGCCTGCAGCGGGACACCGGTCGACTGCGTCCGTCTGGTGGCGCTCGGGCTCATGGAATTCAGGCCGGATATCGTGATCTCCGGGATAAACCACGGCGAGAACCTGGGCGACGACATAACGTATTCCGGCACGGTGGCGGCGGCCTTCGAGGGGATCATGATCGGGGTGCCCGGGATAGCGGTCTCGCTGTGCACCGAGCGACCCTGGCACGAGAGCGCCGAGGAGGATCCTCGCTCCGAGCCGCACGAGCTGCACTTCGAACCGGTCGCCTCGTTCACGGCGCGCCTGGCGAAGGTCGCGCTGCGGGGGCTGCCGCCGGGGCGCATCCTGAGCGTGAACGCACCCAACCTGCCGGCGGAAGAGATAAGGGGGGCCGAGGTGACGCGGCTGGGGCGCAGGTTCTACAAGGACGAGCTGATTAGGGTCGAGGACGATCAGGGGCGGGTGGCCTACGACATCTACAACCACCCTCCCGGCCACCACGACGAGCAGGGAACCGACTTCGCCGCA
This sequence comes from Rubrobacter calidifluminis, assembly GCF_028617075.1. NCBI lineage: Bacteria > Bacillati > Actinomycetota > Rubrobacteria > Rubrobacterales > Rubrobacteraceae > Rubrobacter > Rubrobacter calidifluminis. The sequence continues at coordinate 313,571 of NZ_JAQKGV010000001.1, forward strand.
ATAAGCCTCGGCAAGATCAGCGTGACCCCGGTCCACCTGCAGCTGACCGACGAGGCGGCCATGGAGGAGATCTCGGCCTGGAACCTGGATGCTCTTTTGCCGGAAAGCGAGGGGAAAGGAAGCCGCAGGTGATCGAAGCCGCCCTCTTCGACTTCGACGGGACGCTCGTGGACACGACCGAGCTGATCTACCACTCGATGCGCCACGCGGTGCGGGAGGTGATGGGTCTGGAGCCGCCGCGGGAGGTGCTGCTCGCGAACGTGGGCCAGCCCCTGCCGCGCCAGATGGAGCTTCTGGTCGAGACCGTCGCCGATGGCCGCCCGGACCGGGAGCGCCTCGCTGACCGGCTGCTGGAGGTCTACGTCCGGGACAACACCGCCAACCACGACGCCCTGATCCGGGAGTTCCCCGGCGTGGTCGGGGCTCTCTCGCGTCTGCAGGACGCGGGGATGAAGGTGGCCGTGGTCACCTCCAAGAGCAGAGCCTCGGTGGAGATGGCCTTGAGGGCCATCCCCTCGCTCGGCGGTGTGACCGACGTTTTCGTCACGATGGAGGACACCGCCGAGCACAAGCCGCACCCGGCCCCTCTCCTCAAGGGACTCGAGCTCCTGGGCGGCGTCCCGCCGGAGAGGGCCGTCTACGTGGGCGACTCACCGCACGACGTCGCCGCCGCGCACGCCGCCCGGATGAGGTGCATCGCGGTGAGCTGGGGCGCGTTCTCCGAGGATGTCCTGAAGGAGGCGGGCCCCGAGTACCTGGTCCCCGACGTGGGCTCCGCCGCCGAGGTGATACTGAAGCTGCGGGAGGCGCGGCAGGCGGGTACGGGGCGGATCGCCTAGAGCCGCGAGACCGCCTTCGCGAGCCGTTCCAGCTCCTCTCCGGTATTGAACAGGTGCACGCTCGCCCGCACGTAGGGGTACGGGTCGGGGATGAAGCGGAGCACGAAGCCCCGCTCGAGCAGCCGCTCGTTCACCTCCTCCGCGGTGAGGCCCTCGACCTCGAAGCTCACAAGCCCCGAGGGGGGAGGCGTGGGGGTGCGCAGGCGTACCCGCGGGATCTCCTCCAGCATCGAAGCCAGGAGCCCGGCCCTGCGGCGGATCTCCTCCGGGCCCGCCTCTCCGCGGTCGGCGGCCTCGCGCGCGGCCCGGGCGAAGCCCGCGGCCAGCGCCGGGCTCGTCGTCGAGGATTCGAACCTGCAGGCGTCCTCCCTCAGTTCGTAGTGCCCCTCGTAGTCGAAGGGACCGGCGAGCGAGGCGTAGCCGAGGTTCGTACTGTAGGCCTTGCAGCCCGGACGGACGTAGAGCCCGCCCATCCCCTCCGGGCCGAGCAGCCACTTGTGGCCGGTGAAGGCGTACATGTCGGCCCCGGTCGCCGGCGCGTCGACGGCTATGTTGCCGACCGACTGCGCGCCGTCCACGACGGTCAGCACCCCGTGCTCGCGCGCCGCGGTGCAGATCTCCTCGAGCGGCCAGACCGCCCCGGTGGTCCAGTCCACGTGCGAGAGGGCGACGAGCCGGGTGCGGGGCGTGATGGCCCGCGCCACCTTCTCCGCGGTAATTGGAGGGGAGAGTAGCTTCACCTTCACCCCGTAGCGGGACCCGAGGTGGTAGAGCGGGACCAGACACCCCGGGTGCTCCGTCGCGGTCGAGATCACCTCATCGCCCTCCGACCAGTCCATCGAGTGGACGGCGAGGTTGATCCCGTGGGTGGTGCTCTGGGTGAGGGCTATATCCTGCGGGTTCGCCCCGAGAAGGCGGGCTGTGGCCTCGCGCGCCTCGTCCAGCGATTCCCTCTGGCGGGCGTAGAGTCCCGAACCCTCCGCGTAGGCCGGCCCGTAGCAGAGATCCTCCGCCCTGCGGGAGGCCTCGATCACGCTGAGGGGCGGGGGGCCGCTGCCGCCCGAGTTCAGGTAGACGACCTCGCCGGATTTCAGGGCCGGGAACATCTCTCGGGGGAGATCTGGCTTCGTGATCGCGGGCTCCTTTCCTCTCTTTCGGGGCGCCTCTGCCTCTTTTGTATAATAGCCTTTCCATGCTCGGTGGCGGATTCACGCGGCGCAGACGCATTAGGAGGGAGCGGGGCAGGTTCTGGCGCAGGGTCAGGACGCTCGTCGTCCTCTTCTGCTGCGCCTGCGTGCTCGGGGTGGCGGCCTTCACCGCGGCCTTCGCCTACGCGTATTTCAGGGTCGCCAGGAGCCTGCCGCGGCTGAGCGACTACAGGTCGATACAGCTCGCCCAGACCTCGACCGTCTACGATGAAGACGGGCATGTCGTGGACGAGCTCTACGGGGCCCAGAACCGCTACGTGGTTCCGCTCGACAGGATGAGCCCGCACCTCCGGCGGGCCGTCGTCGCCATAGAGGATCACCGCTTCTACGAGCATGGAGGGCTGGACTTCGAGGCCATAGCCCGGGCCGCCGAGGCGGATATCGCCACCCTCTCGATAAGGGAGGGTGGCTCGACGATAACCCAGCAGCTCATAAAGAACACCTACATCTCACCGAAGGAACGGTACGTGCCGAGCTTCCAGCGCAAGATAGACGAGGCGGCGCTGGCCTGGCAGTACGACAAGAAGCACTCCAAACGCGAGATCCTCGAAGAATACCTCAACACCGTTTACTTCGGGGAGAACGCCTACGGGGCGGAGGCCGCCGCGCGCACCTACTTCGACGAACACGCGAGCCAGCTCACCCTCCCGCAGGCCGCTCTGCTCGCCGGGATCATAAACCTCCCCACCACCTACGACCCATACATACACCCCAAGGAGGCCCTCAAGAGACGCAACGTCGTACTGGACAAGATGCTGCAGTACGGCTACATAACCAGAAAGCAGCATGACAGGGCCGTAAAGCAGCCGATAGAGCTCCGGCGAGGGACTGTAAGGCCGAGAAAAGACGACCAGTACTTCCTCGACGCCGTGCGCCGGGAGCTCACCCGGAGGTTCGGACAGAAGATGATCTACGGTGGCGGGCTCAAGATCTACACCACACTTGACCCCTACCTCCAGAAGGCGGCCACCGGCGCGGTGAACGAGACCCTGAACCCTTCGGCCGGCGACCCTTCGGCGGCTCTGGTCTCCGTCGACCCGTCGACCGGCGCGGTCCGGGCGCTGGTTGGCGGCAGCGACTACAGCAAGGTCAAGTTCAACCTGGCGACCCAGGCGCACCGGCAGCCGGGGAGCTCGTTCAAGGTCTTCGATCTCGCTGCCGCGATCCATCAGGGGATCTCCCCGAAGACCATGTACGTCTCCAAGAACCTCGACATCCCCATGCCGCGCGGCTCGAAACAGCCCTACTATCACGTCGAGAACTATGGCGGCATCCAGCGCGGACCGATAACCATCGAGAAGGCCGCCGAGCAGTCGGACAACACGGTCTTCGTCCAGCTCGCGCTCGACGTGGGGATGAAGAACGTCGTCGCGATGGCCCACGCGATGGGGATAACCAGCAAGCTCGACACATATCCCTCGGCTGCGATCGGCGGGCTCACCTACGGAGTGACGCCGCTCGAGATGGCATCGGCCTACTCGACGCTTGCCAACCACGGGGTGCACATGAAACCATACCTGATCCAGAAAGTCACCCGCGAGGAGAACGGGCGACAGGTCGTCCTCTACCGGCACAAGCCCAAGAGCAACCGGGCGCTCTCGCGCGACGAGGCGGCGGCGGTGACTCAGGTTCTCGAGAAGGTCGTGCAGAAGGGCACCCCGAGCTACTACCACAACCTGGACGCCGAGATCGGACGCCCCTCGGCGGGCAAGACCGGGACGACCGAAAACTTCGTCGACGCGTGGTACGTCGGCTACATCCCGCAGCTCTCCACGAGCGTCTGGGTGGGTTACCCCAAGGAGCGCAAGCCAATGGTCAACATAGATGGTCTCTCGGTGGTGAACGGCGAGAACTTCCCGCTGGACATCTGGTCGCGCTACATGCAGCTCGCCGTGCAGCGCTTCCCGCAGGTCGTACCCTTCGATACCCCGAGCCCGTCCTTCCACCTCGAGATAAAGAGGAACGGGCGTGCCTACGTGCCCCCGCCGCCTAAGCCGAAGAAGAAACAGAACACGCCGGGAGGGGAGAGTGCTCCATCGACCACGTCCCGGGTGGGGGGGACGACTATCGCAGCCCCTGGAACCGCGGGCTCGCCATCTTCCGGGAGCCCCCAGACGGTGGTTGCCTCACCACAGCAGAACGTCCCCGGCGCCGTGCGGCGTCAGGCGCCGGCCTCCGGACGTGCAGGCAGCTTCTTCGGTAAAAACGGTATTTTCGGTGGGAGCCTCTTCGGGCGCTAGGGGGTTCTTCTCTTTTCCCCGCTTTCCCCGGGCGTCCCCTAGGAGGAGTGCAGGATTTGCAGTGTCTCCTCATGCAGCAGGCCGTTGGTAGCCAAAAGCCCCTCCGAGTCGAAGGTCCAGCTTTTGCCATCGAGATCCGTGGCCTTCCCCCCGGCCTCGGAGACCAGCAGCGCGGTCGGGGCGTAGTCCCAGAGGGTATTCCGGGTGCCGATGGAGACGTCCAGGTGTCCGGCGGCGAGCCAGGCGCCGCGGATGCCGGCGCTGCCCAGGGCCCTTATCTGCCAGCAGGCGTCGAAGACCCTCTGCAGGCCATCCCTGTACGGCCCCCGCTTGACCGGCAGGGAGAGGTCGACGCCGACGAACGCGTACTCCAGGGAGCTCGCCCCTCCGACCGAGAGGCACACCCTCCTGTCCCCGAAGTCGCAGAATGCGCCCCCGCCGAGGCTCGCGTGGTAGAGCCTTCCGAGGAGCGGGGCGGCGACGGCGGTGTGTGTGACCCGGCCGTCCTCCACCACCGAGACGCAGCAGCAGAAGAGCGGATTGGCGCGGGAGAAGTTGGCGGTCCCATCGAGCGGGTCCAGGAGCCAGCCCCGACCCCGATCGGGGATTCCACCGCCGCGCTCCTCCGAGAGGATGGCATCCTCCGGGTAGCGTTCCTCGATGCGCGAGACCAGCAGCTTCTCGCACATGAGGTCCACCTCGGTCACCAGGTCTTTCGGGGCTTTTTCCCGTACCTCGCCCGGACGCTCGTAGCGGGAGAGCTGGAGCTCTCCCGCCTGTCGGGCTATCTCGCAGACGAACTCGTGCAGCCCGGGGCCGCTACCTGAGGTACTCACGCAGGTTCTGGGTGCGGCGCTGCTCGCGCAGCAGGTTGAGGGTCTTCATCTGGATCTGACGCACCCGCTCGCGCGTGATGTCGAACTCGCGCCCGACCTCCTCCAGCGTGCGCGGCCTGTCGTCCTTCATGCCGAAGCGCAACTCGATGATCTGCCGCTCCCGCTCCGGGAGCTCGTTGAGGGCCTCACGCAGCTGTGCCTTCAGGAGCGACTCACTGACCGCGTCGGTGGGGGCCGTGCAGCTCTGGTCCTCGAGGAAGTCGCCGAGCTCCGAGGAGTCCTCCTCTCCCACCGGCGTCTCCAGGCTTATCGCCTTCTGGCTTATCTCCTGCAGCCGGAGGATCTCCTCGACCTCCACCCCGAGCTCCCTGGCTATCTCCTCGTCGGTTGGCTCGCGCCCCAGCGCCTGGGTCATCCTGCGGTGGGTGCGGTGGTACTTGTTGACCTTCTCGACCATGTGCACCGGGATGCGGATGGTGCGCCCCTTGTCCGCGATCGCCCGCGTGATGGCCTGCCTGATCCACCAGGTGGCGTACGTGGAGAACTTGTAGCCTTTTGTGTGGTCGAACTTCTCCGCCGCCCGGATGAGCCCCAGATTGCCTTCCTGGATGAGGTCGAGGAAAGATACCCCCCGGTTGCGGTACTTCTTGGCTATCGAGACGACCAGGCGCAGGTTCGCCTCGACCAGCTTGTCCTTGGATTTTTTACAGCCTCGCGCGATACCCTTGGCCAGCCTTATCTCGTCCGCGTGCGTGAGCAGCGGTACCCGCCCTATCTCCGCCAGGTACATCCGGATCGAATCCCCCGTGGCGACCGCCTGCGACAGCTGCGCCGCCAGGTTGTCGCCGGGGCTTTTGATATCCGCATCCCGACCCTCGGGAGAATCGTCCTCACCCTCTACTACGGCTATCGACTCCTCCTCGAGCGTCGCGTATAGCTCCTCGACCTCGGACGCCGAGAGGTCGCCTTCGTGAAGTAAGTCGGCGATCTCCTCCGTGCTGACAAACCCTTGACTCCTGCCGCGGCTTAGGAGTTCGTCGGTTCTCTCATTCAGCATGGTGGCGTTCTCGGTCGTCATCCATCTCCTCTCCTGTCTCGGGGCCGCCAAGCTGCCACGGCCACTTTGACTGCCCGAAGAAGCATCCATGGATCGCTGTTACATTTCTGTAACACAACTCGATTAGGTTAACACAGCGCACCGGCGCAGTCACCTCATGAGGCGATTTTTGTCCGGCGGGCCAGAGACCGGGTTCCACGGAGTGAAATGGATGTGTCGGGTCGTACTCCTGCTAAACTACCGGCGATGTTCGTGGAGAGTGGACGTCTGGCCCGCATACTGGGCACGAGTATACCCGAGGGCGTGCGGGGCGTGGAGGGGGTGACGCACGACTCCCGGCGGGTGAGGGAGGGGTATGCGTTCGTGGCGGTTCCGGGTTTCAAGCAGGACGGGCTGAGGTACGCGCCGGAGGCGCTGCGGCGGGGGGCCGTACTCGTCGTGGCCGAGCGAGATCTGGAGGGGGCGCCGGTGGCGGTGGTGTCGGATGCGCGGGAGGCGCTCGCCGCTCTGGCGTGTGCGGTCTGCGGGGATCCTTCGCGCGGGCTCGAGGTGTACGGCATAACCGGGACCAACGGCAAGACGACGACCTCCTACATGCTGCATGAGATCCTGGCGGCACGTTTCGGGGAGGGTGCGTGCGGGCTCATGGGGACTGCAGGGATCGTTGTGGGGGGTGAGGAGCTCTACACCGGGCGCACGACTCCGGAGGCGCCTGAGGTGCAGGGGACGCTCGCCGAGATGGTCCGGCGGGGGGTCAGGCGGGTCGTCATGGAGGTCTCTTCGCACGGGATCGCGCTCAAGAGGGTTTTGGGGACGCGGTTTTCTGGTGCGATTTTCACCAACCTCAGCCGGGATCATCTCGACCTGCATGGCACGATGGAGGAGTACTACAGGACCAAGCGCAGGCTCTTCTTCTGGGCTGAGGGGCCCAGGGTCGTCGGCGTCTCGGACGGGTGGGGCAGGCGTCTGGCCTCGGAGATCGAGGGCGCGAAGACCTTCGGGGTGGATCCTGATGCCGACTACCGGGTCGGGGAGGTGCGTGAGGAGAGCGGAGGGAGCTCGTTCGTTCTGCGCGGGCCGCGGGGGGAAGGGAGGCTCAGGATCCCGCTCCCCGGCGGCTACAACGTGCTCAACGCGGCCGGGGCCGCGGCTTTTGCGCTCGAGATCGGGGTCGGGTTCGAGACGGTGGCGCGGGCGCTCGAAGGGATGCGCCAGGTTCCGGGCAGGCTCGAGCGGATCCCCGGCTCCCGGGGCTTCGAGGTCGTCGTGGACTATGCGCACACCGAGGTGGGGCTGGAGGAGCTGCTCGGGACGGTGCGCCCGATGGCCCGTGGCCGGGTGATCTGCGTCTTCGGGGCCGCGGGCGAGCGCGACAGGGCGAAGCGGCCGCTCATGGGCGAGGTCGCCTCCAGGCTCGCCGACTGGAGCGTGATCACCACCGACGACGCCTATTCGGAGGATCCGCGCAGGATAGCCGGGGAGGTTGCGGCCGGGGCGGATCCGGGGCGGACGGAGATCGTGCTCGACCGCCGGGAGGCGATACGCCGGGCGCTCGAGATGGCCCGGCCGGGGGACGTCGTCGTGGTGGCGGGCAAGGGGCACGAGCGGGTGCAGCACCTCCCTGGGGGCGACGTGCCCTTCCACGATGCGACCGTGGTGCGTGAACTTCTGGCTGAGATGGACGGGCGCGAGGAGGCAGAATAGCGGCATGCGTAGGGAGGCGAAGGACGAGGTGCTCCGACGTCTGAAGAGCGTCGAGGGGCACGTGCGGGGGGTGGAGAAGATGGTCGAAGATGGAGAGGCCGGCTATGCCGAGATCGTGCAGCAGACCAACGCCATCTTCTCGGCCATCAGGAGGATAAACACGCTCCTGCTCAAGGATTTCGTCGAGGAGCGCGCCGGTCAGGAGGGGGCTTCTGAGGAGCTCATCTCGGACCTCGTGAAGGCCATAGACCGGGTGACCAGGTAGCGTACGGTGGGGCCGAGAGGTCTGCTCTCCCTGTTCGCGGCGCTCGTCCCGCTGCTCGTCGCGCTCGCCGGGGCCGCCTCCTTCTTCCTGCTCCGGGCCGGTTACGGTGTACTCGTGGGTGGGCTGGTCCCGTTTGCCGGGCTCATGGTGGCGGTCGTCGTGCTGGGCGTCATGTTCGCACGGGTGGCCGGAAGGGGAGGTGGAGACTAGGGCTGTTGGCTGTTGTATAGTCTTGCGGGTCATGAATCGGGATAGAGAAGAGACACGCAGCGGAGAACTGGAGGACAAGATCTCCCGCCTCGAGCGCCTCGCCGACAGGCTCGAAGAGGCCTCCGCCGAGGAGGTCTCGGGGGTTCTGGATCGCGCCCTCGGGCTTTTGCAGGAGGTCGGAGCCGAAATAGAGGAGAGGCTCGGGGAGCTGGAGGAGGGTGAGCGAGAGGTTGGCAGCGTCCTGGAGGGAATAGACCTTGGCTCAATCGATGAGGCCCTGCGGGAGCTCGAGCGCCGCCCGGAGGACGGTGGTGGCTGACCTCGCTGCGCGGGTGAGGGAGGCTGCGCTGCTGGAGGGGGATTTCGTCCTCTCCAGCGGCAGGAGGAGCCGCTTTTACGTGGACAAGTACCTCTTCTCAACCGAGCCCGGGTTGCTCGGGGAGATCTCGCGGGAGCTGGCCGGCAGGATCCCGGGCGGCGTCGACAGGCTCGCCGGGGTGGAGCTGGGGGCCGTGCCGCTGGTGGTCGCCGTCTCGCTGCAGAGCGGGCTGCCCTACGTCATCGTCCGTCGTTCGGGCAAAAGTTACGGGACTGCCAGGGAGATCGAGGGCCGCCTTCAGGAGGGGGAGAGCGTCGTCCTGCTCGAGGACGTGGTGACGACCGGAGCACAGGCTCTCGCCGCGGCGGAGAGGCTGTGCGCGCTGGGATGTCGGGTGGAGAGGATCGTCGCGGTGCTCGATCGCAGGGAACGTCCCGAAGAGAGGCTCGGGCGCTTCCATTTCGAGGCTCTGCTCCGGATGGGAGATCTCGGGGTAGACACGCCGGTTTGAGGCTGGTATGTCTCTCTGGTATAGTCCGCAAGATGTAGTTGCTGGTAGCAAGAGGAAGTGACGAGGAGAGGGAGGAACCAGCGCATGAACAAGACCCAGCTCATCCAGGAGATCGCAGAGCGGGCCAACGGCTCTCGCAGCGAGGCCCAGAGGTTCTTCGACGCCTTCACCGAGGTGATCACCTCCGAGCTCAAGAAGGGTTCCGAGGTTCAGATCACCGGTTTCGGGAAGTTCTACGTGCAGGAGCGGGCGGCCCGACAGGGGATAAACCCGCAGACACAGCAGAAGATCAACATCCCCGCCTCCAAGGTACCGAAGTTCACCGCCGGCAACGCTCTCAAGGAGGCGATCAAGTAGCATCATCCGGCGCTGGTCGCGCCGCCCCGTGAGGGGGCTTTGGAAGCCCTGATCGAATCCGCCCGAAGCAGGGGTAGCCCGCTCGTAGTCGGCCTCGACCCCATGCCCGGCAGGCTGCCAGCCTCGCTGCTCGCCCGCGGAGAGGCCGAGGTGGAGCTTGTCGGGAGGTTCTGTCTCGGGGTTCTCGAATCCGTCTCGGAGGAAGTTGCAGCTGTCAAGCTGCAGGCCGCCTGCTACGAGCGCCTCGGGCCTGAGGGCATGAGCCTCTACCACCGGCTCATAGAGGCTGCTGCGGATCTAGGGCTTCCGGTCATAGCCGATGTCAAGCGCGGCGACATAGGTGAGGTCGCCGCCGCCTACGCCGAGGCCCACCTGGAGGTCTACGGCGCCTCCTGCGTGACCGTGAACCCCTACATGGGTGAGGATGCCGTAGTGCCGTTCTTGGAGAAGGTGCGGGAGCTCGGGCGCGGAGGCGGAGTATTCGTGCTCGTCGCGACCTCCAACCCCTCGGCCTCCGGCGTACAGTCTTCGACGACCCCCCCGCTCTTCGAAGTTTCGGCCCGGCTGGTGAAGAGGCTGGGGGTAGAACAGGGGGGATATCCTGATGCCGGGGCCGTCGTCGGGGCTACACGGCCGGAGGTCGGTAAGAGGGTGCGCGAGCTCCTGCCGGGACACCTCTTCCTGGTTCCGGGGTATGGCGCCCAGGGCGGCGGGGTGCGGGAGGTTGTGCCGTTGCTGAACGAGAGGGGGGCGGGGGTGCTCGTCAACAGTAGCCGCGGCGTGCTCTACGCCTATGAGAGAGGCGCGGAACCGGACTGGAGGAGGGCCTCGCGTGCGGCGGCCAGGCTGGCGAAGGAGGCCCTGCTGTCCGGCGGTGTGGGGGTGGGTTAGGCCGTAAAGATGTCGACCAGAGCCGCGATCGTCACCGCTATCGTGAGTACTGCAACGATCGCACCGAGGATCTGGACCGCCGTCTCCCTTGACATTCCTTGCGGACCTCCCTTGTAGTAGTTTCGCCTGTCAGCTCTTCTCTGGGCCGTGTCTTACGGCTTTACCGGAGAGTATCTCCTTAAGGCTACGGGCGAGGAGCTTTGAGTTCGCCTCGTAGTAGCCGTTCTGCACGAGCACTATTCTACCGTCGTGGATGAGGAACAGCCTCGGGACCCGCTTGACGTTGTAGATTGCCGAGAGCCGGCCGCCCCTGTCGGTCAGGACGGTATAGGGGGTTCTTCCGGAGTCCGGTGCCTGACCTATGTACACCGCCACGAAGGAGACCCGGGATCCGTCGAACCGGCGGGCGAGCCGGGTGAAGCTCCGGCGCGCCTGCGAGAATTGGGAATCCAGCGAGTCCCAGAAGACCAGGACGTAGGTGCCCCGGCTGGTGAGCCTGAACGGCCTGCCCGAGGCGCTCTCTGCCGTGAAGGTCGGGGCCTTTTGCCCGGCGTCCGGGGCGGGCTGCGGCAGCGTGAGCGTGCCGGTGGCCGCCTCCGCACCGGCGAAGAGCCGGTAGAGGATCGCCACCGCCACCACCACTACGGTCACGGCGATAAAGCGTCTCATGCCGGGCGGATGTAAGGCTCGGGGAAGCAGCGCATGACGCCGCGATTATACTTGTCTGCCGGAGTCTCTGTCGCCGGACGGCCTAAAGAGCGGGAGGTGCTTGAGAAAGGCTTGGGCAGGCGGTCCTCAATCTTATTCTTTATTGTCGTGGTTCTCCTGGTGGGGAGCGCGACCGTCGCGCACGCCGCCGTCCGGCAGCCGGCGGTCCACGCGAAGGCCTGGGTTCTCGTCGATCTGCGGAGCGGGCGTTATCTCGCTGGCAGAGACCAGAACCTCAGGCTCCCGATGGCCTCGACGACCAAGATCATGGACGCCCTCGTCGCGCTCAGGGCGGGTCATCTCAACCGGAAAGTGACCGTTTCCAGGCGAGCCGCCGCGTACGCGAAGGCTCCGTACAGCAACGCCGGACTTGCTGCGGGGGAGAGGCTCACGGAGAGGGAGCTGCTCGAGGCCGCGCTCATACCTTCCGCCGATGATGCCGCCTTCGCTCTCGCGCAGGCGCTCGGTGGTGGTAGTGCCAGGAGGTTCGTAGACGAGATGAACGTGGAGGCGGGGAGGCTCGGGCTGCGCGAGACGCACTTCGAGAACCCGATAGGGCTGGACCAGAAGGGTCACTACACCAGCGCCCGTGATCTGGCGAAGATGACCCGGGTCGCCTGGCGCTATCCGCTCTTCCGCAGGATCGTGGGTACGGCGCGCACCACGCTGCGGGTTGGGGGCAGGGAGATACCGCTCGTCAACACCAACGAGCTCCTCTTCGATTACCCGGGGGCCGAAGGCGTCAAGACCGGCACCACGCCGAAGGCCGGAGAGTGCCTGGTCGCCGCGGCGCGACGCGGCGACGAGTCGTACCTCGTCGTGTTACTCGACGACGACGAGCGCTTTACGGATGCGGTCCGGCTGCTCGACTACGCCTTCGCGCGCTACGACCGACGGGTTCTCGTGCGCGCCGGCTCTTCGTACGCCAGCGTGAAGGTCCCGTACCGCAGGGGAGAGAAGGTGAAGCTCTTCGCCGGGCACGACGTCTCCTACACGGTGGATGAGTCGGACAGGATCGTGCGCAGGATACACGTGCGCAAGATCCTCCCCAATGCCGCACACCGGGGCGAGAAGCTCGGTGAGATCGCGGTCGAAGTCGACGGCAGGACGGTGGGCAGCAGCCCGCTCGTGGCCGGGCGGGGGTATGCCGCAGCGCACTGGTGGCAGAAGTTATGGTATACAGTTCAGGGGATCTTCGGATAGGGATGAGGCCTGTTCTGGAAGAGAGATGAAGGGTGCAGGTGCGCCATGATCCTGACCGTGAACTTGAATGCCGCCGTGGACCGCACGCTCATCGTGCCCAACCTGACTCTCGGGCACCGGCACAGGGCCCAGGAGGAGATCGCTCTCGCCGGTGGCAAGGGGATAAACGTCGCTCGGGGTCTGAGGCGGCTCGGGGTACCGGTGCTGGTCACAGGGTTTGCCGGCGGACGCAACGGGGACACCATCCGCGACGGCCTCTCCGAGGCGGCGATCCCCTTCGACCTGGTCGAGATAGCCGGCAACTCCCGCACCTCCACCGCGCTCATCGATCCGACGGGTGGCACGCAGACCGAGATAAACGAGCACGGCCCTTCGATAAGGCCCGAGGAGGCCCGGGAGTTCGTCCGGCGCTTCGAGCACCTCATGGAGTACGCAACGGCTGTCGTTTTCGCAGGGAGCCTGCCGCGTGATCTCGAGGCCGGCTATCTCGTCGAGCTGTTGCATCGGGCGAGGGATCGCGGCCTCTACACGGTGGTCGATTCCACGCCGACCGTGCTTCAGGCTGCCCTCAAGGCGACCCCGGCGCTCGTCAGCCCCAACCAGGGGGAGGCGGAGAGCGTCGTCGGCTTCGACTTCATAGAGGAAGAGGATTTCCCGAGGGGGCTCGCGCGACTTCTGGAGCTGGGCGCGAGAGCTGCGTGCATAACCTCTCCCGACGGCCACTCGTACGCCCGGTTCGCTGGGACCGTGCTCTGCGCCCGGGCTCCGAAGGTTGAGTCGCTCTCGACCATCGGTAGCGGAGACGCCTATCTCGCCGGACTTCTGGCCGGGCTTTTGCACCGCAGGCTGCCCGAGGCCGAGGCTGTAAAACTGGCCGCCGGGTGCGCGGCGGCAAACGCGGAGACCCTGGGGGCGGGGATGTTCGACCCGCGTCGAGCCGAAGAGCTCGCCGATGAGGTGCGCGTCGAGGCGATCGAGAGCAGCTTCGAGACGGGAGGGGTGCGGTAGGGAGGCCAGCAGTGGCGTGCTAGAATCCTCTCGCCCTGTGGGATAACGAAGGACAGGAGGTGCCACGCAGAGCATGGCCGTTAAGGAGATAACCGACGCGACCTTCGAAGAGGAAGTTATGCAGAGTGACAGGCCCGTCATAGTGGACTTCTGGGCACCCTGGTGCGTGCCCTGCCAACATGTATCGCCGATCCTGGAAGAGCTCTCCGAGAGCCGCGACGACGTACGCTTCGTCAAGGTGAACATCGATGACAACCCGAATGCGGTCATGAGCTACAACGTCTTGAGCATCCCTACGATCATACGTTTCGAGGGGGGGCAGGCGACGAAGAAGGTCATAGGGGCGCTGCCGAAGAAGCAGCTCTCCGAACAGCTCGGGCTGTGATTGAACAGCGCGATCGCTGCGGCTAAAATTTTCCCCTGAAAGGACCGGGGGCCGGGGTCTCTGGAGTCGGCCTCCGCGGGTGATAAGCCTCAGAGATGCAGAAGGAGGTAAGAGATGAAGTTCAAACCGCTAGGTGAGCGTGCCCTGGTCAAGCTCGTCGAGCGCGAGGAGAAGACCGAATCCGGCATCGTTCTTCCCGACACGGCCAAGGAGAAGCCGCAGACCGCCGAGGTGGTGGCCGTCGGCGAGTTCGAGGACGGGGTAAAGGTCAACCCCGGAGACGTGGTCGTCTTCGCCAAGTACTCCGGCACCGAGATCAAACTCGACGGCGAGGAGTACATGATCCTGGATGCCGACGACATCCTCGGGGTGGTGGAGGACTGAGAGAAGGCGAAGAGCCGCCCTTCCGGGCGGTCTTCCGGGGGCCGGGCATCTTCCGCGCCGGGGTGCCCGGCCCCTTTCTCGTCAGGAGAACTCGTCGGCTCGCTACAGGGGGGAGGCTGGATCAGGGCCGTGCAGGTGCTGCGCAGGGGAGATCGAGGCCGGGAGGTGGTGGACCTTCAGACCCGGCTCAACGCTCTCGGGTATGATCTCGGCAACCGGGGCATAGACGGGGTCTTCCGGGAGGAGACCGAGCTCGCGGTCAAGTCCTTCCAGCGTGAGGTGGGCATAGAGGCCGACGGCGTCGTCGGCCGGCTCACCTGGCGGGAGCTGGTTGAGGCCGGGTACCGCCCCGGGAGCCGCCTGCTGTATCTGCGTCAGCCGCCTCTCAGGGGTGCGGACGTCGCCGAGCTGCAGCGGATGCTCAACGATCTGGGTTTCGACCCCGGGGCGGTAAACGGCCTCTTCGACCAGCGCACGGCCCGGGCCGTGCTCGATTTCCAGAGAAACGCCGGGCTGGAGGTGGACGGGGTGGTCGATGAGGCGGTCTTCCGGGTCTTGAGGGTCTACGCGAGCCAGACGCTCGGTACCTACCAGATCCCCGACAAGAACGACGGATACTTCCCGGACGACCTGTTCGATGGCGTGATCGTGGTGGACGCCGCCCACGGTGGGGAGGATGCCGGGTACGTGTGTCCGGATGGGTTCTCGGAGGCGGAGCTGAACCTGGCCGTGGCTCGGGAGCTCGCCCGGATCCTCCCGGCGCGGGAGGTGATCCTGACCCGCAGCGAGGACGTCTACGTCTCCCCGGAGGACCGGGCGTATCTGGCGAATTCCTCGGGGGCGAAGATGGTTCTCTCCATCCACCACGCCCACCACCGCACCCCTTCGGCCCGTGGTACGGCCACGTTCTACTTCGAGCGGATGGGCTATCGCTCCCACCGGGGCAGGATGGCCGCGACCTACGTCCAGCGCGGGATCTGCCGGGCCCTCGGCACCTGCGACATCGGGGAGTTCGGCCGCTCCTACGACATCCTGCGCGAGACGAACATCCCGGCGGTCATGGTCGAGCCGCTCTTTCTCACGAACCCGGGGGAGCTGGAGATGGCCCGCGATCCTTCCTACCCGGAGACCCTCGCCCGGGCGATGACCGAGGCCCTCGAGCTCTACGCCAGCCGGGACAGGAAGTTCATCGCCGTCTGAGGCTGAAAGGGTGGTTTTCGCTGGTATAATACCTGCTCAGTCGGGACGTAGCGCAGCCTGGTAGCGCGCCTCGTTCGGGACGAGGAGGTCGGAGGTTCAAATCCTCTCGTCCCGACTTCTTTTTGCTTTTATATCCCCGCCTCTTCGGCTTCGACCATGAGCTCCTCCCAGTCCGCGTAGAGCCCTTCGAGCGTGCTCTTGAGCTGGCGGTGCTCGGTAACGAGCCGGCGCGAGCGCTCGCCGTCGGCGTAGAGTTCTGAGGTGGCGAGCTCCTTCTCCAGGCGGTTTATGCGGCGCTCGGTGGCGTCTATCTCGCCCTCGACGGCGACGAGCCGGGTGGCGAGGACGTTCTGCTTCCGGTCCATGCCCGGGCGCAGGCGCCGGCGGGTCTTCTTCGAGGAGTCCTTCGCGTCGAGGCGGCGGTGGGAGAGGTAGTAGCCGTAGCCGCCGGGGTAGCTCCGGAGGGTGCGGCCCTCGAGCTCGACGATGCGGGTCGCGATCCTGCGCAGGAAGTAGCGGTCGTGCGAGACGAAGAGGATCGTCCCCCGGTAGTCGAGCAGCGCCTCCTCCAGGGCTTCGCGGGCGGGGATGTCGAGGTCGTTGGTCGGCTCGTCGAGGAGCAGGAAGTTGGCGTCGCTCGCGACGATCTCGGCGAGGGAGAGCAGGCTCTTCTGCCCGCCGGAGAGGACCGCGACCTTCCTGAAGACGTCGTCGCCGGAGAAGAGGAAGGCGCCGAGCAGGTCGCGGGCGTCCGCCGGGTCGAGGCCGGTGGCGTCCCGCAGCTCGTCGAGCACGGTCTTCCCCGGGTCGAGCCGGGCGAGCTGCTGGTCCTGGTAGGCCGGGATGACGTTGTGCCCGAGGCGTACGGTGCCCGAGAGCGGCTCGAGCTCGCCCGAGGCGAGGCGCATGATCGTGCTCTTGCCGGTCCCGTTGGGGCCGAGGAGCGCCACCCGCTCGCCGCGCTCGACGACGAGGTCGATCTCTTCGAGGAGCATCTCCTGTTCATCCTCGTGCCGGTAGCGCACGTCCTCCATCTCCAGGACGACGCGTCCGGCGCGCACCCTCTCGCCCCCGAGGTCGAGGTGAACCTTCTTCTGGCGGGTGGAGGGGACCTCTATCTTCTCCATCCTCTCCAGGAGCTTCTGCTTGCTCTTGGCCTGGCTCGCCTTGCGGGCCTTGGACCGGTTCTTTTCGATGAAGCGCTCAAGCTGCGCCCTTCTCTCCTCGTTGGCCCTGGCCTTGCGGGCGAGCTGTTCGGTTCGGGCCCGCTTCTGGGCGACGTACTCCGAGTAGCCGCCGGTGTAGCGCGTGATCCTGCCGTCCTCGAGCTCGAGGATGGAGGTTACGACGTTGTCCAGGAAGTAGCGGTCGTGGGAGACGACGAGCACGGCCGAGCGGGTGTTCTTGATGAATCCCTCGAGCCACTCTATCGCCCCGAGGTCGAGGTGGTTGGTCGGCTCGTCGAGCAGGATGAGGTCCGGCTCGGAGAGCAGGAGGCGTGCGAGGGCGATGCGGCTCTGCTCCCCACCGGAGAAGGATCCGGCCGGGCGCTTCCAGTCCGCCGGCTCGAAGCCGAGCGAGGAGAGCGCCGAGGCCGCCCGCGCCCGGTACTCGTAGCCCCCGTCGCGCTCG
Source organism: Rubrobacter calidifluminis (assembly GCF_028617075.1). Classification (NCBI taxonomy): domain Bacteria; kingdom Bacillati; phylum Actinomycetota; class Rubrobacteria; order Rubrobacterales; family Rubrobacteraceae; genus Rubrobacter; species Rubrobacter calidifluminis. The sequence goes on from NZ_JAQKGV010000001.1 coordinate 330,528, forward strand.
AACTCGGCCTGCAGTCGTCCGTAGCGCTCGAGCAGGGCCTCGGAGGGGTCTTCGGAGATCAAACGCTCCAGCTCCGCGAGCTCTTCTTCGCGGCGGATCAGGGGCTCGAAGGCCGAGAGCATCTCTTCCTCGACGGGCCTTCGCCCGCGCTCGCCGGCGTAGAGCTGTTGCGGGGTCATCCCCACGACGGCCCCGCCGACGAGCTCGACGCTCCCCGCGTCGGGCTCCTCCCGGCCGCCGAGGATGTTCAGGAGCGTCGTCTTGCCGGCGCCGTTGCGCCCGACGAGGCCGACCTTCTCCCCGGACTCCACGGCGAGGGAGGCCCCGGAGAGGACCTTCACCTCGCCGCCGTGGTACTTTACGAGATCCCTTGCGACAATCACCTTCATGCCGCAGAGATTATACAAAGGCGACCCGCTCTCCCCGGACGAGCGCGACGAGCTGGAGTGCGATCTGATCTCTTTCTGCGACCGCGAGCTGGACCTGCTCGGGGACGTCGGGGGCTTCCGCGTCCTCTACGCGGGAGGGGCGTCCCCGCTCTGGATCGAAGGCCTCGCCCGGCGCGTCGGATCCGGCGGGAGCCTCACCGCGCTCGAGGCGGACCCTGAGAGGATCGAGGCGGCCCGCACCCTGCTCCCGCAGGCGGAAGTCCCCTGCCCCGTGCGCCTCGTCCGTGGGGACGTCTTCGACCCGCCCTTTGCCGGAGAGACCTTCGACCTCGTCTACTCCGCCGGGCTCTTCCACGAGCTCGACGTGGGGAGAAGACCGGCCAGCGAGGCCCTCCGCGCCCTCGCCCGCGTGACGCGCCCCGGCGGGCGGGTCGCGACGAGCGACTTCGTGGACACAGTGCCCGCGACACAGCTCGAGGACGAGAACCTCCAGCGCCTCGCCGCCCGCGAGCGCTCGGGCGCCGTGCTCTACGGCATCGGCCCGCCCGGGCGTCTGATCTCGCTGCACGAGGCCGTCCTCTCGCGCGTTCGCTGGCGGATCTCGCCGCCTTTCCGCATCCGGCACCTCGAGAAGCTCGTCCTGCAGGAGCTTTGCGACCCCACCGGCCCCTACCCGACCCTCGCCCGCTCTCACCCCGGGCGGATCGAAGCCCTCCGCCGGCGTATCCTGCGCGAGGGGTACATCCGACCGGCCACCCTCTACGTCGAGGGTGCCGTCTCGACGGAAATTTGTAAAAAATAGACCATATGGGGGATGTGCCGCGCCCGTGCCTCCTGCAACATCGGTTCCAGGAAGGCCGGGGAAAGGCTTCGGGCGGAAGGAGGTGAGGGAGGCTATCGTTGGGCTCGTATTTTCGGGTCGCTGTCCCCCGGCTGCTCTGACTACAAGGGAAAGGAAAGGGTATATGAGAGGTCGCGTAAGGCTCTTTAGCCTCTCGCTTCTCGTCGTGTCGCTGGCATTCGCTGCCGTGGCGGGCGTCGTGCTGGCCAAGAGCACCGCACGTTCCGGGACGGTGTTCGTCGGTCCCGGGCGGTCGATCCAGGCCGCGGTCAACCACGCCCGGCCGGGCACGACCATCATCGTGCGCGGCACCCACCGCGAGAGCGTGGTTATCCGCAAGGATGGGCTGCGGCTGTTGGGTCGGCACGCCGTGATAAGACCGCCCGCCAGGCCGGGTCCGTGCGGCTCCGTAGGTCTCTGCGTCCTCGGGGACGTGAACCCGGCTACCGGACAGGTCGCGGGCTACGTGAGCGGCGTCGGCATCTTTGGTTTCACGGTCCGCGATTTCGATGAGTTCGGGATCTTCGCCCTCGGCGCCAGGGACGCCACGTTCATGCACAACCGCGCCGTGGACAACGGCGAGTACGGCATCGCGGCGTTCGACTCGACCGGGACGCGGATGATCTCCAACATCACGAGCGGCTCCACCGGGGAGGCCGGGCTCTACGTCGGCGACTCGCCGCACGCGAACGCGACGGTGGTGGGCAACGATTCCTACGGCAACGAGTTCGGGATCCTGGTCCGCCACGCCACCCACGGCAGGATCGCGGGAAACAATTTCCACGACAACTGCCTGGGTGCGCTCTTCCTGGCCGACGAGCCGGGACCGGCCGGCGCGTTCAGGATGGCGGGGAACATGGTGCGTGACAACACGCGCTCGTGTCCGGCGCACGAGGAGATACCGGACATCTCCGGGGTCGGCGTTGCGATCCTCGGCGCGCACGACGTGAGCCTCGCCGGCAACTCGATCACCGGCAACGTCGCCTCGGGTCCGAGCATCTTCAAGGGTGGGGTCGTCGTGGTGCGTGGTCTCGGCGGGACGCCGCCGAAGGACAACTCCGTCGTCGGCAACACGATAGTGCGCAACGGGCCGGATATCTTCTGGGATGGCTCTGGGTCGGGCAACCGGTTCGTCGGCAACCGGTGCAACACCAGCGTTCCGGGGGGTCTGTGCAGGAGGTAGGTTTATCTGGAGGAGAGCCGCCGCCCGGCGGCTCTCCTCATCGGTCGAGGACTATGGTGACGGGACCGTCGTTCACGAGCGCGACCTCCATCACCGCGCCGAAGACGCCTCTCTTCACCGTCCCCACCCCCTCCTCACGCAGCTTCTCGCAGAAGTATTCGAAGAGCGGCTCGGCCTCCTCCGGCCGGGCCGCCCGCACGAAGCTCGGCCTCTTTCCCCGGCTGGTGTCGGTGAGCAGGGTGAACTGGGAGACGGCGAGGATCTCGCCGCCAGTGTCCCTCACGCTCAGGTTCATCTTTCCCGCCTCGTCGCCGAAGATGCGCAGACCCGCTATCTTCCCCGCGAGCCAGTCGGCCTGGGGTTCTCCGTCCCCTTCGGCGACCCCCACCAGCAGGAGCAGGCCGCGTCCGATCTCTGCGACCTTCTCCCCGCCGACCGAGACCGAGGCCTCCCTGACCCGCTGCAGGACTACCCTCACAGCTCCGAGATGGGCCTGCGGCCCCGGTAGCCATCCTCGACCTCGTGCCAGTAGCGCACGCTCTCCTCTCTGGGGTGCCAGCAGAGGAAGACCAGCTCTCCGCCTCGCTCGCAGGGAAAGTCCATGATCCCCGCGTCGAGGTCCTTGAGCATGACGCCCAGCTCCCGGATCCGCTCCATGCTCCTGTAGAGCCCGTGGGCCTCCGCCAGGTACTCCGAGGCGGCCCTGCTCCCGCTGTCGGCTGGGGCGTTCTCCAGCACCTCCTCCACCTGGAGGTTCCTGTCGCGCATCGCGTCCCGGTGTCTCGCGACCTCGGCGAAGAGCTCCCTGAGCCTGGGCAGGAGCCCGTTCGCCTCCTCCACGGTGAACAGTCTGGTGAAGCGGTCCTCACCCATCCTGCCCTAACGGCCGACGGCGAGCCTCTCCGCCAGCGCCTCCGGGAGCCCGGCCCTGCGGATCCTCTCCTGCGCGCCTTCGATGTCGTACTCGACGAACCGGTAGGTGACGCACGGACCTCCCTCCCCCTCCTCCACGAGCACGTACGAGGCGAAGGTGTCCCCGTCGCGCGGCTGGCCGACGGAGCCCGGGTTGACCAGGTAGGGACCGTGCGATCCCAGGTCCAGCCACTTCTCGCCGGAGACAGATCCGTTCGGGGCCGGGGCTATCGCCTTGACGTGGGTGTGGCCGAAGAAACACACCTCCACCTCCGGGTGGTCCCGGCGCAGTATCTCCAGGTTCTCGCCCGCCGTGACCCCGTTGAGGATGTACTCGTCGGGGTCGCGGATCGAACCGTGCACGAACATGGCGTCGTGGTGCCGCATCGTCCTCGGCCGTGAGAGGAGGAAAGCGGCGTTGTCTTCCCTCAGCTGGCCCCGGGTCCAGACTACCGCTGCGGCCGCGACCGGGTTGAACCAGGCGAGGTCCGTGCTCAGGTCGGTCACCGCGAGGTCGTGGTTGCCGGTGATGAGCGGCATCCCGGCCTCGCGCACGATGTCGCAGCACTCGTTGGGGCTCGCCCCGTAGCCTATGACGTCCCCGAGGCAGAAGACCCGCTCCACACCCTCGGGCATGTCGTCCAGCACGGCCTCGAGCGCCTCCAGGTTGGCGTGGATGTCCGAGATCACCGCGTACATGACCCGATCCGGGCTAGTTTACCCGTTTAGCGGCCGCTTAACAAAGCGATTGAAGAAGAAAGTCTCTCCTGATAGCATATCTAGCTGGTTCGTGGGCCTGTAGCTCAGGGGATAGAGCAACGGTTTCCGGGGCCGTGTGTCGCAGGTTCGAATCCTGCCAGGCCCGCTTCTCCCGGTATCTTTGTTCACCCTTCGCTCCGAGACCCCTGTTATCCGCCCGGGTTCTGCGGGTAAGAGATCGTGGGACGCCGACCGGTGATATCTGATGGGAGGTTTTCGAGCGGTATGCAGAAGGTGAAGGCGAACGGAGCGGAGATACCTGTCCTCGGTTTCGGAACCTACCGGCTTCCGGAAGGGGACGCCGAACGGATGGTCTCGCACGCGCTCGGCGTCGGCTACAGGCACGTCGACACCGCGCAGATGTACGGCAACGAGGCCGGTGTCGGCCGGGCGCTGGAATCTTCGGGGGTCGGCAGGGAGGAGTTCTTCCTCACCACCAAGGTCTGGCCGGACCGCTTCAGGCACGACGACCTGCTGAACTCGGTGGACGAGAGCCTCCGGAGATTGCGCACGGAGTACGTGGACCTCCTGCTCCTGCACTGGCCCAACCCCGAGGTGCCGCTCGAGGAGACGATCGGGGCCCTGAACGAGGTGCGATCCGCGGGGAAGACGCGGCACATCGGGGTCAGCAACTTCACGACGAAGCTCGTCGAGCGGGCCGTCTCCCTGAGCGAGGCGCCGCTCGTCACCGACCAGGTCGAGTACCATCCGTATCTGGACCAGTCGAAGCTGTTCGGGAAGCTGCGCTCCGAGGGGATGGCGCTCACGGCCTACAGCCCGCTCGCGAAGGGGCGGGTGCAGGAGGACGAGACGCTGCGCGAGATCGGAAGCTCCCACGGCAAGAGCCCGGGGCAGGTGGCGCTGCGGTGGCTGATCCAGCAGGAGGGGGTCGTCGCCATCCCGAAGACCTCGAACCCGGGGCGGGCCGAGGAGAACTTCGACATCTTCGACTTCGAGCTCTCGCAGGAGGAGATGGAGAGGATCTCGTTCCTCGCCCGTCCCGACGGGCGGATCACCAGCCCGGCCGGGCTCGCGCCCGAGTGGGACTAGCAGGGAGGTAGGGGATGGTGATAGCCGAGGTGAGCGTGGTCCCGGTCGGGACCGAAAGGACCGGCGTGAGCGAGTACGTCGCCGCCGCGGTGAGCGCCTTCGAGTCCTCCGGGCTCAGGTGTACGCTGGAGGCGATGGGAACGACCGTCGAGGCAGAGAGCCGGGAGGAGTTCTACCGGGCGCTGGACCGGGCGCAGGAGGCGGTCTTCGAGGCCGGGGCGCGGAGGATCTACACGGTGGTGAAGATGGACGAGCGCCGCGACGAGACCGACCGTTCCCCGGAGGAGATGGTACGCGCGGTGCGCGAGCGGCAGGGAAGGGCTTCCTAGCCCTCCCCTGCCGCGACCTTTCTCCGGAGGAGCGAGCGGGCGTATCGCAGCTCCTCGGTCCGGAGCAGGGCCGCCACCGCCAGGTAGACGGCGAGCGAGACGCCGCCGACCCCGACGAGGACGGCGGCGTGCCCGAGGAGCCCCTGGCCCGGCCCGGTCAGGGCGAGCCCCGCGCGGGCCGTGACGTACATGCCCGCCGCTGAGAGGACGATGCGCGAGAAGGAGCTCAGCATCCCCCTGCCGCCCAGGCGTTTCAGGACCCGGCGCATCGCCAGGAGCAGGGCGAGGGCCAGGATGGTGTAGGAGATAGAGAAGGCCAGCGCGACCCCGACGAGCCCGAACCACCTCAGGAGGAGGTGTCCGAGCACGACGTACAGGGCGAGGAGCCCGGCGTTGAGGGTCGCCGGGGCGCGGGTGTTCTGCCGCGAGTAGAACGAGCGGACGAGCACGAAGTAGGCCGCGTAACCGAGCAGCCCGACCGCGTACGCGGCGAGCAAAACCGAGACCGAGAGCGTATCCCGGGCTGTGAAGTTGCCGTGTTCGTAGAGCAAGCCGACGATGGGGCGGGAGAGCGCGATCATGCCTACCGCGGCCGGAGCGAGGACGAAGGTCATCGTCCTCAGGCCGAAGGAGAGGGTCGATCGGAACGACGCCGCGTCCCGGCGGGCGTAGCTCTCGGAGAGCTCGGGCATCAGGGCGGTCGCCATGGAGACGGTGAAGATGCCGTAGGGGAGCTGAAAGATCATGAACGCGTACCAGAGGTCCGAGACGCCGCCCGCCGCCGACCCGAAGTAGTTCGCCGCGACCTGCACCCCCACCGAGCAGACGACGAAGACGAGCATCGGCCCGGCGAGCCTGGCGGCGGACGCGAGCGAGGGGTGACCGAACACCGGGCGCGGGCGGTAGCCGAGCCGCAGGACGGCCGGGAGCATCGCGAGCGCCATCGCCGTCACCCCGAGCGTGGTCCCGAAGGCGAGCACCCGCAGCGCGAGGGAGGGATGTGCCCCGGAGAGCAGGGCGTATCCCCCGAAGGAGGCGATGACGATCAGGTTGTTCAGGACCGGGGTGAACGCCGGGAGGAAGAAGCGCCGGTGGGCGTTGAGGATGCCCATCTCGAGCGCCGCGACGCCGTAGAAGAAGATCTGGGCGGCGAAGACCCGGAAGAGGAGCACCGCGAGCTCCGTCGTCCTCTCGGCCTCGGCGGGGGAGAGGGAGCCGGACGCCTTCCAGTCGGTTATGAGGCCGACGAGCACGGGGGCGAAGACGATCCCGAGCAGGGTGATGAGCGCCAGGAAGGGGACGACCAGCGTGGCGAGGGCGTTCGCCAGCAGCCGGGCGTCGCGCTCCCCGTGGCGCGAGAGCCGCTCGACCAGGAGTGGGATGAAGATGGAGGAGAGTATCCCGCCCATGAACAGCTCGTAGATCTGGTTCGGCAGCGAGTTGGAGTAGGTGTAGGCCTCCGCGACGACCGTGCCGCTCCCGACGACCGCGGCCTGGGTGAACGTCCTCACGTAGCCGGTGATGCGCGAGAGGGCCGTCGCGGCCGACATCGAGAGCACCGATCTCAGGATGGCTGCCATGCGCCCGATGTTAGCAGAGAGGGAGCCGCCGGCGAAGCTCAGCCGCCTCCCGCGAGCTGCGTGAGGGCGTGCATCGCCTCCCGGTTCGCCTCGTAGAGGGTGCGGTAGATCCGGTAGTACTCCGTGTAGAGCCTCGCCCGCTCCGGATCAGGACGTGTGACCTCCCCGCGCAGCCTCACGCGCGAGACGGCCTCCGCGACGTCCCCGTAGGCCCCGGAGGCCACCCCGGCCAGGAGCGCGGCCCCATACGCCGGCCCCTCGTCTGAGGTGGTGCGTACGATCTCCTCCCCGTAGATGTCCGCCTGCAGGCTCCTCCACAGCGGGCTGCGCGCCCCACCGCCGGTCGCCCGGATCTCCTCCACCCCCACCCCGAGGGAGCGCAGGATCTCCAGCGAGTCCCGCAGGCTGAAGACGACCCCCTCCATCAGCGCCCGGGTCATGTGCTCCACGCCGTGGCGGATCGTGAGCCCGACGAAGGCCCCGCGCGCCCCCGGGTCGAGGTGCGGGGTTCTCTCGCCGGAGAGGTAGGGCAGGAACAGGAGCCCCTCGGCGCCGGGCTCCACCCCCGATGCGGCCTCGACGAGCTCGTCGAAGTCCCTGCCCAGCTTTTCCCTCCACCAAGAGAGCGAACCTCCCGCGGAGAGGGTCACCCCCATCAGGTGGTAGGCACCGGGGACGGCGTGGCAGAAGGCGTGCACCCGCCCGGACGGGTCGGGTGTGAAGGTACCGGTGTGGGCGAAGAGGACCCCGCTCGTCCCGACCGACGAGCTCAGGATGCCCTCGCGCACCACCCCGACCCCGACGGCCGCGGCCGCGTTGTCCCCGCCCCCGGCGGCGACGGGGATGCCGGCGGGGAGGTTCGTCTGCTCCGCGGCTTCCCTCCGCAGCGTGCCGGTCTTCTCCGGGCCCTCGAAGACCTCCGGGAGCCAGGAGAGATCTATCTCGAGGGCATCGAGGATCTCTTCCGACCAGTCGCGCCGCTTCACGTCCAGAAGCAGGGTTCCTGAGGCGTCGGAGGCGTCGGTCGCGTACTCGCCGGTGAGCATGAGCCGGATGTAGTCCTTGGGCAGCAGGATGCGGGAGAGCCTCGCGTAGTTCTCCGGCTCCTCCTCACGCAGCCAGAGGATCTTCGGGGCCTGAAAGCCGGTGAGGGCGGGGTTGCCTGAGATCGCGATGAGCCGCTCCACCCCGACGTGCTCTGAGATCTCGCGGCACTGTCTCGCGGTTCTCTGGTCGTTCCACAGCAGGGCGGGACGGATGACGTGGTCGGCGCCGTCCAGAAACACCGAGCCGTGCATCTGGCCGGTTGGCCCGATCCCCAGGATCTCGTCCTCGACCCGCGCGGCGAGGGCACGCAGCGCATCTGTGGTCGCGTGCCACCAGTCCCCAGGGTCCTGCTCGCTCCATCCGGGACGGGGGCTCGCGAGCGGGTAGCCGGAACCCGCCTCGGCCACCACCTCTCCGGAGTCCGCATCTACCGCCAGCGCCCGCACGCCGCCGGTGCCGACGTCAACACCGATCAGAACACCCAAGGTGTCAGAGCCTCCTTCTTCAGGTTCGTCCCCGGCATTCTACGGCACGATGGCGACCTTTATCCCCTCACCGCTCGCGGATCTCTCTATGGCCTCCTTCGCCTCCGCGAGCGGGAAGCGGTGGGTCACCATCCCGTCGACCCGCACCCGACCGCTCTCGATCAGGCGCAGCGCGCTCTCGAAGTCCACCCGCCGGGAGTTGGAAGAGCCGGTGACCTCGAGCTCGTTGTAGTGGATCAGGTTCGCCTCGACCTCCGAGAGCCCCCTGCCGGCGAGCCCGGCGAAGACGTTGACCCTCCCTCCGGGCCGCGCGAGGCGCAGCGCGTCGTTCACCAGCTCGGGGATGCCGATGCAGACGATCACCGAGTCCGCCCCGAAGCCGTCGGTTGCCTGCGAGACCACCTCTTCGAGCTCTTCCCTGGTCGGGTCCACGGTGACGTGCGCCCCGAGGTCGGCGGCGAAGCGGCGGCGGGCTTCGGAGGGTTCGCTGACGATGACGGTGCGTGCCCCGGCGAGGAGGGCGAGCTGCAGGTGGAGCATGCCGATCGGACCGCTGCCGAGGATGACGACGACGTCGTCCACGCCTATCCGCGAGCGGCGGTGCCCGTTCACGCAGCAGGCGAGGGGTTCGGCGAGCGAGAGGTGCTCCGGAGGGACGTCCTCGCTCGCGGGGAAGAGGTTGCCCGCGGCGACGGCCTCGGCCGGGATGCGCACGTACTCGGCGAGCCCGCCGTCGGTGTCGTAGCCGAAGATGCGCGGCGAGAGGCAGGCGTTCTCCATCCCCCGCCTGCAGCAGGCGCAGCGGCCGCAGGAGATCACCGGGGCGAGGGCGGCGGGCTGCCCCTCCTCGTAGCCCCTGACGTTCCTCCCGACGCGCGCTATGTGGCCTGCGATCTCGTGCCCTATCACCGTGCCGGGCTTGACGCCTCGCTTCTTCTCGCCGCGCAGGATCCTCACGTCCGTCCCGCACACGGTGTTGGCCCCCACCTCGAGCAGTACCTCGTCGGGGCCTATCTCGGGGTTCTCCACCTCTCTGACTTCGAGCCTGCCCGGTCCTTCGAAGACCGCCGCGATCATTCTCTCTTTCCTCCCTTCTGCCGCCGTTTCGCCATCCGAAGCGCTCCCTGCCTTATGGGGTCCATCCCCGCACTGCATCACGCCCGGGCGGTCAGCCACCGGGGAGCAGCCGGTCTATCCTGTCGAGGACGTAGGTCGGGCGTTCGTGTTCCAGCGCCCGCTGCACGTCCTCGATGCCGCTGTCGCCGGTCAGGACGAGGGCGGAGTCCATGCCCGCGTCGGTGGCCATCTTTATGTCGGTGTAGAGCCTGTCCCCGACCACCAGGCATTCTCCCTGCTCGAGCCCCAGGGCGTCGAGCGCGGCCTCGAGCATCACCCTCGAAGGCTTGCCGGCGTTCAGCGTACACCTGGCCCCGGTCGACGCCTCTATCGCGGCGACGATGGCCGCGGCGTCCGGCTCGCCCCTCCCTCCCGGCAATGGACAGTAGCGGTCAGGGTTGGTGGTGACGAGCTCCGCCCGACCGTGGTACCAGATCGCATCGAAGGCTATCCTGAGCTTGCGGTAGTCGAAGGTGCGGTCGTAGGAGGCGACGACGACCTCTATCTCTTCGGGGTTCTCGGAGAGGTGAACCCCGGCTTCGCGCAACGCCCGCCGGAGCGGCTCCTCGGCTATGGGGAAGACGGCCGCTCCGGGGCGGTTCTCGACCAGCCAGCGGGTCATGGTCACGACGGTGTTCACTATCTCACGCTCCGGCGTCGGCAGCCCGAGGCGGGTGAGCTTCCCGGCGTACATCGCCGGGTCCCTGGTGGGGTTGTTCGAGAGGAAGACGAGGCGCCTCCCGAGCTCCCTGAGCCTCTCGACCAGCTCCTTTGCCCCCGGGAGCAGCTCGTCGCCGAGGTAGATCGTCCCGTCGAGGTCGAAGATGTAGCCTTCGTAGAGCTTCTCCGGCGGGTGCGGCGAGACCCCTGCGCTCACCCGCTCACCCCTTACGGATGGCTGTCGTTCGTGATCGCACTCCTTCAGGAGGATACAGCCTCAGGCGGTGAAAGTGTAGTAGGCGCCCGGCGAGGAAGAAGAATATGCCGTATGGGGGAGGCGCCTGGTCCGGCAGGGATATATGATGCACTTGTCGCGCGATAAGGGGTGTGCATGGTCCTCCAACGCCATCGGCCGGGGAAGGGAGCCGGTAGAGAGGTGCCCATCCTGATCCGGCTTCTCGGCGGGTTCGAAGTCGTCGTCGGCGGGCAGACCGTCGATGACGCAGCCTGGCGGCTGCGCAAGGCGGCGAACCTCGTCAAGCTGCTCGCGCTCGCGTCGGGGCACCGGCTGCACCGGGATCAGGTGACGGAGGTCCTCTGGACGGAGCTTGACGTGAGATCCCAGGCCAACAACTTCCACCGCGCCCTGCACTTCGCCCGCCGGGCGCTCGGGAGCGCCGGTGGGCGATCTTACCGGTCTCTGCAGTTGCGAGGAGGGGTGGTCTCACTGTGTCCGGACGGTTCGCTGCGGGTCGATGTCGAGGCGTTCGAGGGTGCTGCCGCCGTCGCCCGCCGCCTCCGGGAGCCCGCTGCCTACCGCCCGGCGCTCGACCTCTATGCGGGGGATCTCCTGCCGGAAGACCGCTACGAAGCCTGGACGGAGGAGAGGCGGGATGCTCTGCGCCGGCTGCGGGTCGAGCTGCTGCTGGAACTCGCTGCGCTGCACGAGGAGCGTGCGGAGTACGGCGACCAGATCGGGGTGCTCGAACTGGTGCTCCGCGAGGTGCCATACGAGGAGGAGGCCCACGCGGGGCTCATGCGTGCGTACGCGGCGGAGGGACGGCGCGGTGAGGCGCTCCTCCAGTATGAACGGCTCAGGCGGGTGCTCGCGGAGGGCCCCGGTATGTCTCCAGAGCCCACGACCCGGCTGCTCTACGAGAGGATAAGGTCCGGCGGGATGCCCGCTCCGTTGCTGCACGGCCGACCCCGGGGATCGCAGGGTGGTAATCGTGCGGCTCCCGTGCTGCACAACCTGCCGGCCCCTCTGACCAGCTTCATCGGCCGTGAGGCGGAAGTGCGGGAGATCGAGCGCCTCCTCGCGATGAGCCGCCTCCTGACCCTGACGGGGGCCGGTGGTTCGGGTAAGACGCGGCTCGCGCTGGAGGTGGCCCGGCGGGTGGCTACCCTCTACCCGGATGGGGTGTGGATGGTGGAGCTGGCCTCACTCTCCCGCCCTGCTTTCGTCGTGCAGGCGGTGGCGACGGCGCTTGGCGTGTCGGAGCGGGCTGGCCGTCCGGTGGAAGGGTTGCTCGAAGAACACCTGCGCGGTAAAGCCGTCCTCATCCTGCTGGACAACTGCGAGCATCTGGTGGAGGAGGCGGCCCGCCTGTCGAATGTCCTGCTCCGTGCCGGGGCGCGGACCAGGATTCTGGCGACCAGCCGGGAACCTCTGGGTATCCCCGGAGAGACTGTCTGGTCGGTGCCCACCCTCTCCCTGCCCCCGGCCGGTGAGGACGTAACCGTGGGGGAGCTCATGATCTCGGAGGCCGCACAGCTCTTCGTCGAACGTGCTCGCTCCCGGTTGACCTCCTTTGAACCAACTCAGCACAACGCCCCCGCCGTAGCGAAGATCTGCCGCCAGCTCGACGGCCTGCCGCTCGCCATCGAGCTCGCCGCCGCCCGGGTGGGGTCGCTCCCGCTGGAGAAGGTCGTCGGGCGGCTCGAGCATAGCCTCGAGGTTCTCCCCTCCGGGGGGGACCGGGCCGCCGACCTGCGCCACCGCACGCTGCGGGCGACGCTGGACTGGAGCCACGAGATGCTCGACGGGGATGAACGGACGCTGTTCCGGCGGCTCTCGGTCTTCGCCGGGCCCTTCCCGCTGGAGGCGGCGGAGCTGACGTGCGGGGGCGGAGGGCCGGAAGTGCTTGAGGTGCTCCCGCGGTTGGTGGACCGCTCGCTGGTCCTTATGCGGCGCGACGCCACGCTCCGCTACAGGATGCTCGAGCCGGTGAGACGTTACGCCGCCGGGAAGCTCCGGGAGAGCGGGGAGGAGGAGCGGATACGCGATCTACACGCCCGCTATTACCTCGCCCTGGCCGAGAGGGCGGAGTCCGGGCTGATCAGTGCGGGGCAGGCCGCATGGATCGGGCGGTTGGAAGGAGAGTACGGAAACCTGCGGGCCGCCCTCGGCTGGTGCCTGGACGGGGGGGACACGGAACGTGCCGCGATGGGCCTGCGGATGGCGGTCGCGCTGGACCGTTTCTGGGACACCCATGGTCCGGGTGAGGGGCGCCGGTGGATGGAGAGGGGGCTCGCCGGGTGCTCTCCTCCGGCCGCCTTGCGGGCCGGGGCGCTGGTAGAAGCCGGGTTCATCGCCGTCTACCAGCTCGACTCCCGGGCGATGGGGATGCTCGAGGAGGCTCTAGGGATCTACAGAGAGCTCGGCGATGAGGTCGGACAGGCGCTCGCGATCAACTACCTGGCGCACGCCGCGGGGATCCTGGGCAACCTCGGGCGGGTGGAGACGCTGCGTGTGGAGGCGGAGGGGTTGCTCGAGCGTACGGAGGATCCCCGCGCCGCCGCCCACCTGTTGCTCACGCTTGGGATGCTCGCCACGCTCGATGCGGACCACGCGCAGGTTCTGGCCAGGACCGGAGAGAGCCTCGCGCTGTTCCGGGAGGTGGGGGACCTCCGCAGCTGCGCCCAGTGCCTCACGATCATGGGCCTCAACGCGCTCGCCCGGCGAGACGCCGGGCATGCTGCCCGGATCTTCCGGGATGATGTCCTGCTCCTGCGGGACCTCGGGGACAAGGTCGGCACCGTGGTCGGACTGCTCGGGCTGGCCGGGGTGGCTGCCCTGGAGGGGCGCCACGTTCGTTCGGCGCGCCTCTTCGGGGCCGCGGGCGCCCTGGGGGAGTCCATCGGCCATCCCCCCGTCCCCCTCGTCCGGACGCACTACGACTACGAGGGCTACATCGCCGCGGTGCGGGAGGCTCTCGGCCATCCGGCCTTCGAGGCGGCTTACGCCGAGGGGAGGAGTATGTCCCCGGATCGGGCCATCGAGTACGGGCTCTCCGCGGAGGAGCCCGCTCCTTCGGAGGATCTCCTCACCCCCCGCCAGCGGGAGGTGGCGCTCCTGGTCGCCCAGGGCCTTGCGAACCGTCAGATCGCCTCGGAGCTCGGGATCTCCGAGAACACCGTCGCCAACCACGTCGCCGCGATCATCCGCAGGCTTGACGTGCCCTCCAGGTCTGGGATAGCCGCCTGGGTGGCCGGGCAGAACCCGCGTGAAACGAAAATGGCCAGAAATACCCACGCCTGAACAGCTCCAGGTAAGAGCCTGGTAAGGGATGTTCGCTAACGTTCCGGTCAAGTGGCGGAACTCGCGTCGAGGCGGGTCAGGTGCGGTGCCTGCCCTCTGTCCCACGTGGTGTGGGATACGGGTGGTCGCAGAGCCCGTTCTGAAGGAAGCAGAGGATAGAATCGATGATTTGGAGCAGAGAGAATCCGGTAGCGGGCCACGGAGCCCTCCTTTTGTTGCTCTTCGTGGTCGGGGTGGTGACGGTGGCGTTCTCCGCGCCGGCCTTCGCCGACACCTACACGGTGAGCCGGACGGACGATCCCACCCCGGGCGGCTGCCAGCAGGGGGATTGCTCGCTCAGGGAGGCCGTGATCGCGGCGAACGGGCACCCGGGAACGGATGAGATCGACCTGCCCGGCGGCACCTACACGCTCGCGATCCCCGGCACCGGCGGCGCCTCGCAGGGCGATCTCGACGTCACCGAGAGCCTCGTCATCGACGACACCGGCCAGGGCACGGCCGTTGTCAACGGCAACGGGGCCGCGACCCACGACCGGGTCTTCGAGGTCGTGGGAGGGGTGCTCGAGCTGCACGGGATCACGGTTGAAGGGGGCGTCGCACCCGTCGACGCGGACGGGGTGGCCCGCGGCGGCGGCATCCGGGTCGACTCCTCGGCCGGGGGTCTCTACATGTTCGGCGGCAGCGTCATCGGGAATTCGGTGCCGGGGACGGGCCACGTCGGCGGCGGCATCTACAACGAGAGCCACGCCGTGCTGCAGCGGGTCGAGGTCTCGGGCAACACCGCGACCGGCCCGCCCAACGGACTCGGCGGCTTCGGCGGCGGGATCTACACGTTCAGCCCGGGGCTGACCGAGGTCTACAACTCCAGGTTCTTCGACAACCAGGCGTTCGCCGGCGCGGCCATGGCCGCGTCCACCGCCTCCGGGAGCAGCACGAGCGTGATCGTCGTGGGCTCTCAGCTGGGCCGCAACGTCGCAAGCTCATTCGGCGGCGGCGCTTACCTCACGGGCAGCCAGCAGGGCCCAGGGAGCTATCGCTTCACCAACACGACGATCAACGGCAACACGGCCGGTGAGCTGGGCGGCGCCATACGCGTCCGCGACGCGGTGCTCGTGCTCAAGAACGACACGATCACCGCCAACAACTCCGGTGACGGCGGCGGGATCGCGGCCCAGGACGACGGTCAGGGCATAACCTCTGCCACGCTGGCCGACACGATCCTGGCCGGCAACCACGACACCGACGCCTCGGGGCTGGGCACGTTCAACGACTGTCTGGACCAGAACCTGAACAACGGCGGCGTGGTGCGCTCGTCGGGCTACAACCTCGTCGGCGAGAACGGCAACCCGACCAGCACCTGCATCAACGACCCGGCGAGCGGCGACCAGCTCGGCACACCTGCCTCACCGATCAACCCGCTGCTCGACCCGTCCGACCACTTCAACGGCGGCCCCTTCATCCGCGTCTTCACCTACGCCTTGCTGCCCGGCAGCCCAGCCATCAACCATGGAGATCCCGCCTCCGGCGGCTGTGAGCCGGTCGACCAGCGCGGCGTCCCCCGGGCTCTCGGCGGCCGCTGCGACATCGGCGCCTACGAACTCGTCAGGGTCCACGGCACCGTGGTCAACCGCGTCGGCACTTTTGGGGCTGACAGCTCCACCAAACCCGAGCTTGCGCCGACGGCCGGCGCGGACGGGTTCCTGGGCCTCGACGGAGACGACTCGCTGCGTGGTGCCGGCGGCAACGACGCCCTCTCCGGCGGCAGGGGCAACGACACCATCTTTGGAGGCCGGGGCGCGGACTTCCTAGGCGGTGGCAGGGGCAACGACACCCTGAACGGCGGCCCGGGAGGCGACGTACTGAGCGGCGGTCCGGGGACCGATCACCTGAACGGCGGTGACGGAAACGACGACATCAACGCCCGCGACCACCACCGCGACGTCATCACCTGCGGCAAGGGTACCGATCATGTGTCCGCCGACCGCGTGGACAAGGTCGCGAGCAGCTGCGAGAAGGTGAAGCGCATTTGACCACTTTACAAGAAGGGGGCAGGACTGGCGAGAGGTATCGGAGCGAGCAGGGGATCGGGACGCGGAACCCTCATCCTGAGCTTCCTGGTTTCTATCGGGGCGGTGGTGGAGCTCGCCGCCCCGCCCCCAGACTCACGCCCGGACGCAGGTCGTAGGGAAAGATGAAAGTCGATCGGAGGCATAGAAAGCGGGTAGATATGAAAAAGACAGCGGCAACCATGCTCGGCGCGCTCACCGCGGCCGTTATCGTGGGGTCTTTGATGGTGGATGCGGGCCCGGCCAGAGCTTCCTTTCCCGGCCATAACGGCAGGATCGTCTTCGCTCAATGTTCACCGGGATACTGCCAGCTCTTCACCGTGAGGCCCGACGGCTCAGGCCCCAGGCAGCTTACGGCCACGACCTCCGGATACGACTACTGGCCGGCCTACTCCGCCAGGGGTGGCAGGATCGTCTACGATCACGAAGACACAGGCGGCGAGGCTGATATCTACTCGATCTCCGCAAAAGGTGGAGCGCCCAGGCAGATCACCAACACCCCCACCGTGGCGGAGTTTGGCCCTTCGCTCTCCCCCGACGGAAAGCGGATCGCCTACTATGCCTACGACGGGAACGACTACGAGATCTACACCATCCCTGCAAAGGGTGGTGTGCCCACCCGGATCACGGACAACAGCGTAAGCGACTACCATCCTGTCTTCTCCCCCAATGGCAAGAAGATAGCCTACGACAGCTACGATGGGACCAACTCCCAGATCTACACGGTTTCTGCTTCCGGAGGTACTCCCCATCTGCTAACCAGCGGTAAGTACGTCTATTATCCTTCCTGGTCGCCGGATGGCAGGAGGATCGCCTACAGTGCCTCGGACGCCAACCTCCGCTCCCAGATCTACACGATAGCTGCCTCGGGCGGGGTGCCCACCCAGATAACCTATAACACGAGCGGCAGCTACGATCCCGCCTACTCTCCAAACGGCAGGAGGATCGCTTACCGGGGCTACGACAGCAGCAACAACGCTCAGATCTACACGATCTCCGCTGCAGGAGGCGTGCCAACCCAGATCACCGCTGGCACCAGCTACAACGGAGATCCCGACTGGCAGCCCAACTTCTCGCCCGCGGTAACGAAGCCTTCTCCAAAGCCCGGCAGGTCAGTGCGCGACCGCACACCCACAATCGCGGCGGCCGTGCGCGACGGGCAGCAGTACCTCGGGAAGAAGAACATAAGTCTCAAGCTGGATGGGCGCAAGGTCACCACCTTCTCCTACGATCGCTCGACCGGGCGGCTCAGCTTCACCCCCAAGAACAACCTCTCCTTCGGTACCCACCGCGTGAGGATTGGTGCCGGAGACGAGTTCGGACTGACGACCTCGCGCTCGTGGAGCTTCGAGGTGGTGCGCAGCCAGCGTGCTCGAGGCCGGGCTTAAGCGGTGCCGGGCGTGACGCAGACCTTGAGCCCGGCGCCTGCCCGGTGCGCCTCCCACGCCTCGTCGAAGCGGTCGAGCGGCAGCCGGTGGGTTATGACCTTCCGCCAGTCGATGTGGCCGGAGGCGAGCAGGGCGAGCGAGCGCTCCATCGTGAACGGGTTGGTGTAGGTGCCGCGGATGGTGAGCTCCCGACGGAAGATGTCGTAGGGGCGGATGGACACCTCGGCCTGGGGCGGAGCCACCCCGACCCAGACGATCGTACCTCCCGCTCTGGCTGATTCCACCGCCTGGCGCATCGTCTCCGGATGCCCGACGCACTCCAGCACGACGCCGAAGTCTCCCTGTCCGTCCAGCTCTTCGGGGGAGATGGGCGTGGCCCCGAACTCCCGGACGCGTTCGCGGCGGGCGGGGTCCGGCTCGCTCACGAGTACCCCGGATGAGCCGGCGGCGACGAGCAGCGCGGCGGCGAGCACCCCGATTGGACCCGCCCCGAGGACCAGAGCCCTCTCGCCCGGTAGTATCCCCGAGAGATCGACCGCGTGCAGAACGCACGCCAGAGGCTCGGTGAGCGCGGCGGCCTCGGGGGGCAGGCCTTCCGGCACCCGGTAGAGCTGGGAGGCCGGGACGGTCACCGTCTCCGAGAGCCCGCCGTCGCGGGTCACGCCTATCGCCTGCGGGTGCTCGCAGAGGTGGGGGCGACCGCCCTGGCAGTGGGGGCAGGAACGGCACGGGATGTTCGGGTCCACCACCACCCGATCTCCGGTGGAGACGTTCTCCACGCCCTCACCGACCTGCGCGACGGTGCCGCAGAACTCGTGCCCGAGCACGACGCGGGGGCGGGCGAGCGGGTACTCACCAGAGGCTATGTGCAGATCGGTGCCGCACAGCCCGCACGCCTCGACCGCCAGACGCACCTCTCCGGAGCCGGGCGGCGGCGCTTCATGAGGGGTGCGCTCGATACCCTGCGCCCCGTTCCAGACGATGCTCGTACCCATCTCTCTAAGCCCCCGGTCTCACGACCGGCTTGACGTTCGCCGGGTCCCTGCGTGGAGCCTGAAGAGCGGCCTCTGTCTCCGCGAGGCCGTAGTGGCCGGTCACGATCGCCTCCACGTCCACCCTCCCCGTCGCGGCGAGCTCTATCGCCGCCGGGTAGGTGTTCGCATAGCGGAAGGTGCCGGTCAGCCAGATCTCACGGTTCTGGATCAAAGCGAGCGGCACCGTAGCCTCCTCTCCCGGACCCATCCCCACGACCACGGCGGTCCCGGCGGGCCTCAGGCAGCGGATGCCGCCGGCGAGAGCCCGCTCGTTGCCGGAGCATTCGATCAGGGCGTCGGCCTCGAGCCCGCTCCCTGCGAGCGGCTCATCAGAGACGTTTATGGCGCGGGTCGCCCCGGTCTTCTTCGCCAGCTCGAGCCGCTCGGGGACGACGTCGGTGATGGTGACTTCGGTCGCGCCGTTGGCCAGGGCGACCTGCATCGCCAGGAGCCCTATCGGACCGGCCCCGGTGATGAGGACGTGGTCTCCGGCCTCGACGCCTGCCTTGCGGCACGCCCAGATCCCGACCGAGAGCGGCTCCATCAGAGCCCCGGCGTCATCGGAGAGGGAGTCGGGCAGCCTGAAGGCGAAGTCCTCGTGGATCGTGACGTAGCTGGCGAACGCCCCGTCGATGGGCGGGGTGGCGAAGAAGCGGACGTTCGGGCACAGGTTGTAGCGCCCGGCGCGGCATTCCCGGCAGGTCCCGTCGGGCACCCCCGGCTCCAGCGCGACCCGCTCCCCGATCTCGTGTTTTGTCACCCCTTCACCCAGGCCGACGATTACACCGGATGACTCGTGCCCCAGGACCAGGGGTTTCTCCACCACGTGCGAGCCTATCCTGCCGTGCTCGTAGTAGTGGATGTCCGAGCCGCAGACCCCTACGGATCTTATCTCGACCAGGACCTCCTTCGGTCCCGGCTCGGGCATCGGCCGCTCCTCCAGCCGTACGTCGTGGGGAGCGTACATCACGACGGCCTGGTTGTTCATTCCCTGTCACGCTCCTTTCTTCATTGGCTGCTCATATCAGGATAAGCCTTCGGCAGGTGGACGAACGAGGGGCGTCTACCTGACCGATGTGAGGTGGGTGTAAGATAGCCCTGCTGATGGGCCAAAGATCCAGGGAGGTGTTTTGAACGGAGCGGAGATGAGGCTGGGCAGGCTGTTCGACCGGCAGAGCGGCAACGCGTTCGTCGCCGCCTTCGACCACGGGCTCACGCTCAGGGTGTCGCCGGAGAACCCCGTCGGTGTGGTCGAGAGGATCGTCTCCACCTGCGAGCCCGAAGGGGTCCTGCTCTCGCCGGGGATGTTGAAACGAACCACCCACCTCTTCGCCCACCGCGGCGCCCCGGTCCCGCTCGTGCGATGCGACTTCGCGCTCCTGGACGACGACCTCAAGGCGAGCGGGGAGAGCTACCGCGTGATCTGTAGCCCGGAGGAGGCTGCCTCTCTGGGGGCCGGATGTGCGGTGATGTTCCTGATCCTAGGTGTCGAAGAAGGCGACCTCTTCGCCGAGAACGCCGCCGCCGTGGCCGAGGCTGCCACCGCCTCCCACCGGGTGGGTGTCCCGCTCATGGTCGAGGCCACCCTCTGGGGCTCCCGGATAGATGATAAGCGTGATCCCGAGCTCCTCGCCTTTGCCTGCCGGATAGCCGCCGAGCTCGGGGCCGACGTCATAAAGACAGAGTACACCGGGAGCGTGGAGACGATGCGGCGGGTCGTAGAGGGCTGCCCGGTCCCCATCCTGACGCTCGGCGGGCCAAAGACCGACTCCGGGGATGCGCTCATCGAGGCGACCCGCGGCGCGATCCTGGCCGGTGCCCGCGGGGTCGTCTACGGCAGGAACATCTGGCAGGCCGACGACCCGCGGAAGGTCTCCTCCGCGGTCCGCGAGGCCGTACACGGCGTCTACGCCGGGAGGTAGCGTCTTGGAGGTGCTCGCGGTCGGGCGCGAGAGGCTCGCCCGCGCCTGTAAGCCCTGCATCGCCCTCGCCGGGGCGATAGAGCCCCTGTGGCCACGTCTGGCGGGCGAGGTGTGATCCTCTTCTGCGGCGGGACCCCGGCGATGCAGCGCACGCTGCGCCTCCGCTCCCTCGTACCCGGCGCGGTCAACCGTGCCTACGAGGTCCGCGTCACCGCCTCCGGGAAGGTCTCGAACGCGGCCCGCATCGCCACGACCCTCGGCGGCGACGCTCTTGCCCTGACCTTCCTGGGCGGTGATCCCGGGCGCTTCGTCTCCGATGCTCTCGCGAAGAACGGCGTGTGTTGCGAGCCGGTCTGGGTGGAGGAGGCGCCGACCCGCACCTGCGTCACGCTCGTGCCGGACGAGGGGCCGGTGACCGAACTCGTCGAGGAGGCTCCGCGCGTCCCGGAGGGGGCCGCACGCGAGCTGGAGGAATCGGTGGCCGCCCGTCTCCCTGACGCTTCTGCTCTCTGCCTGATCGGGACGATGCCCCCAGGTGTACCGGAGGACATCTACGCCCGGCTCGTGTGCGAAGCGAGAGAACGCGGCGTCCCCATCCTCCTCGACGCGCAGAAAGACCTGCTCACACGCGCCCTCCGGGAGCGACCATTCCTCGCCAAACCGAACCTGGATGAGGCGGCATCGGCGCTCGGCCTCTCGCGCACGGACGACCCCCTGCGGGACGCCGGGGAGGCGGCGCGGGCTCTGCTCTCGGCCGGGGCGGTGTGGGCGCTGGTGACGGTGGGGGAGAGGGGGGCCGTGCTCGCCGGACCCGAAGGTAGACTCTGGCGCATCCGGCCCCCCCGCATCGAGGCCGTAAACCCCATCGGCTCCGGCGACGCCCTCGCCGCCGGGCTCCTGCTCTCCATGACGCGCGGGGCCACCGTCCCCGAAGCCGCGGCCTACGGGACCGCCTGCGCCGCCGCCAACGCCCTCACGCTCACCGCCGGGGTGGTGCATCCCGACGACGTGAAAAGGCTGCTGCCGCAGGTTCGTATCGAAGAGTTGCGACGATGAGACGCTAGGTCGTTTTCTGCTCTCCTGAGCGTAGCTCGCGGTGGCGCCTTGCGACCTCCTCTTCGAAGGAGCGATCCAGGCCCAAAGAGGCGTAGACCGCCTTCTGGGCGGAGAGGGCGTCGGCGTTAAGCTTGGCCTCCTTGAGCGCGGCGCGGTCTATCTTCTTCGCCAGCTCCCAGATGAACTCCCAGTGCAGGATGGCGCGGCGGACGGCGGCCACCTGGTCTTCGGTGTAGGGGTAGAGGTCGAAGCCGACCCGCTCTCCGTTCTCGCCGTAGCCCACGTCCTGCAGGGTCTGGGCGAGCTCGAGGGTCTGCATGAAGAAGTTGGTGCCGACCACGTTGTCGTCGTCGAAGGAACCCCAGCCGTCGTTTCCGTGCTGGTGGCCGAGCTTGTTCTCCGAGGCGAGAAGGGCTGCGTACTCGGCCAGATTCTCTCCGTTCATGATCAGGTGCTGCCAGTCCATGTTCACGAGCAGGTTCTGGGTGTCGACTCCTAAAGCCTTCACCTTCTGGATGGTGAAGAGCGTCATCCCGATGTTCTGCATCAGGATCTTCATCGCCGGCTCAGAGTTCTTGTGTTCGAGGAAGACCTTGATGCCCCGCTCGTTGGCGTGGTCCGTGAGCTCTGCGACTGCCTCGATGAACGCCCGCCAGGTCTCGGCGTAGGGCCGCTGGAAGGGGTAGTTGTACCCCTCGGCGCCGGGCCAGATGATGAAGTTCGCCCCCACCTCAGAAGCGAGGTCTATCCCGCGCTTCAGGGTGTCTATGCCCTTGCGGCGCAGCGAGGGGTCGGGGTTTATGAAGGCGCCCAGAGAGTAGGTGGGGTCGGTGTGCAGCCCGGCGGCCACGGCCGGCAGGTCCATGCCGTGGTCCTCGAGGATGCCGGTCACCTCCTCTGCGTTATCCTCGTTGATCTCGCCGGGGTAGTGGTATTCCAGCCCGTCGAGGATGTCCGAGAGCCCCTCGCAGACCCTTTTTGTCTTCTCCTGCATCGACTCCCTGGCAGCCTCGGGGTGGTAGCCCGGGGGGACGAAGCGGGTAACCGCCGGGCCGAACGCCCAGATCCCCACGCTGTTCTTGAGCATGCCTTGGCTCCTTTCCATCTCGGAGGGTTTTCCCGGTTTGTTGTCCCTATTGTCCCGCAGCGGGGAGCTTCGCGTGGCGGGAGAGTATCTCCGCGAGCCGGGTACGCTGCACGCAGTTCTCGAAGCGGAACGACTGCATCATTTCGTCTATCTCCTCTTCGGAGATGCCTCGGAAGCGCCCGGCGAACTCCGGGACCAGCGGCTCGGAGATGAGGATGTGGCGCACGAGCTGCTCTATGTCTCGCTGGGTGCCGAAGGGGAAAGGGGAGTAGTCCGGGAACTCCCGCTCGAAGAGGCGTTCGATCGGCTCCATCACGTCCCGGATGTGCTCGTCGGTCGTGCCCCAGGAGTCGGCGCCGAGGCGGATCTTCTTCTCCAGGACGGGCCTTATGCGCTCCAGGTAGGGGGAGTCCGGGGCGGCGTAGACGACGCCCTGCAGCCCGATGTCCTTGTAGAGCCAGATCGACCAGCTCACCTCGTGGCGGTCGTAGATCTCGAGCTGGTCCTCGAGCACCCGGTAGCGCGACTCGTGGCTCTCGGGGTCCCACTGCGGGTAGACGGGCCCGAACTCGCCCACCCAGATATGGGTCCCGTGCTCGAGCATGTAGCTGCTCCTTCTCAGGAAGGTCTCCTCGAGCACCTTCCTGTCCACGTACTCGCCGCGGGAGACGCCGGGGTAGGGACCGCCGTCGACGAAGCCCGGCAGCGCGTAGTCGTGGTTGGTGTAGATTACGCCCTCCCAAGGCTCATCGAACATGTGGAAATCCTGCGAGTAGCGGTTGCCCTCCAGGAAGATCAGGTGGTTCGGGTCCGCCGAGCGGATCGTCTCGTAGAGCCTCCGGTAGACCGGAAGGATCATCTCTTCCGTGGGATCCGCCGGTTCGTTGATCGGGTTGTAGCCCGCGACCCACCGGTTGTCCCTGTAGCGGTCGGCGATGACCTCCCACAGGTGCGCCGCCCTGTCCTGGAAGTGCCGGTGCTTCCAGAAGAAGGCCTTGTGGGTCGGGTTGTCCGAGTGCCAGTGCTGGTTCTGGTAGCCGGGTAACGCGTGCAGGTCGATGATCGTGTAGATGTTGTGCCGGGCGCAGAGGTCTATCACCCGGTCGAGGTGCCTGAAGCCCTCCTCCTTTATCTCGAAGGGGGCCAGGTCGTCCTCGAAGTGGCGGTAGTTGATGGGTATCCTCAGGCAGTTGAGGCCGAGCGAGGCGATGAAGCGGGCGTCCTCCTCCTCGAAGAAATACTGCAGGAAGCGGTCGAAGAAGAGCTCGTACTTCTCTTCCCCGATTACCCCGCGGATCGCCTCGCGCTGCGCCTCCTCGTTCGCCGGGTAGCCGGTGATGAAGTTCTCCATGTTCATCCAGCCGCCAAGCCCGAACCCGCGCAGCAGGACGGGGTTGCCCTCCCCGTCGAGTATCTGCGAGCCGCGGGTGGACAGGAAATCACCGTTTGCCACTCTTTGCCTCCTTCCAGCCGTTTTGGGATCTACTTGCCGAAGCCCGCGGTGAGCCCGCCGAGCAGCTGGCGGCGTGCGACCACGTAGAGCACAATGATCGGCAGCACCGAGAGGAAGACCGCCGCCATGAGCCCCGGCACGTTCACGCCGTACTGACCCTGGAACTGCTGCAGCGCCAGCGGCAGGGTCTGGACGTTGGAGCTCTGCGTCAGGATGAGGGGGAAGAGGAAGTTGTTCCACACCTGAAGCGCGTTGTAGATGACTACCGTGATGAGGGCGGGACGGGAGAGGGGGAAGACCAGGCTCCGCAGTATGCGGAAGTGCCCGCTGCCGTCGAGGACCATCGAGTCGTAGAGCTCGTTCGGGATGTCGCGGATGAAGTTCACCAGGATCAGGACCGTAAGCGGTATCCCGAAGGCGACCTGCGGAGGGATCAGACCGTAGAGCGTATCGTAGAGCCCGATGTGGACGATGAGCACGTAGATCGGGATGATCGCCGCCTGCAACGGGATCGCGAGCCCCAGAAGAAACACCCTGAAGGTGAACTGGACCACCCTGCTCCTGATCCTAGCTATCGCGTAGGCCGCGAGCAGCGAGACCGCCACGATGAGCACCACGCTTATCACCGTGACGAAGGCGCTGTTCAGGAAGTAGAGGCCTATCCCGTTCTGGATGACGCCCAGGTAGTTCTCTATCGTCGGGTTCGAGGGTGGCAGCCACAGGCTCCCGCTCAAGAACCCCGCCTGGGTCCTGAGGCTGGTGATGAACATGTAGTAGACGGGGTAGAACGCTATGACGAACCACACCAGCCCCAGGACGAGCGGGATGGGGTTGGGGAGCATGCGCCTCAACCGCGCCGGTTTTGCCGCCTCCCTCCGGGCCGTGCTCTGCCCTACGGCCATCCTAGAGACCCTCCGCTTGGCTCTCCATCCTGCCGAAGCCGGTGAGGCGGATCATGATCAGCGAAAGGAGCACGCCGACCACGGCCAGGATCACGGCGATCGCGCTCCCGTAGCCTATCTGGGCGTCCTGGAAGGCGGTTATGTACATCTGCAGCGGGAGCGTGCGGGTGGCATAGCCGGGCCCGCCTCCGGTCATTACGTAGATCACGTCGAAATAGGTGAGAGACCCGGTGAGGATCAGGATGGTCGAGGTCACGACCGTGTACTTGAGCTGCGGCAGCGTTATGTAGAAGAACTGCTGCAACGTCCCGGCCCCGTCGATGCGCGCCGCCTCGTAGAGGACCTGAGGGATCTGACGGGTCCCGGCCTGGTAGAGCAGCGTGTGGAACGGGATGAACTGCCAGGCGATGACGGCTATCACGGCGTAGAGCGCTATGTTCGGGTTGCCGAGCCAGTCGTTGGTCAGGGAAGAGGCGCCTATGGCCTTAAGGAACGAGTTCAGCGCCCCGTTCGCCGAGAGCATCGAGGAGGCCCAGATGAGTCCTATCGCCACCGCCGAGAAGAGCAGCGGCAGGAAGTAGAAGACCCCGAGCAGCGCCCGGTAGCGCTGCCTGCCGGCGAGGAACACCCCGAGCAGCAGGCTGATAGGGGTCTGCACGATCCAGGAGAGGACCATCACCTGCACCGTGAGAAAGATCGAATGCAGCGTCACCGAGTCGGTGAAGGCTTTCGCCCAGTTGCCAAAGCCCACCCAGTGCGGGGTGGATATGCCGTTCCAGTCCAAAAGGCTGATGTAGACCGCGGCGATCATCGGCCCCAGGGCGAAAACCACGAAGAACGCGACCGCCGGCAGGAGCATCAGCGAGATTGACCAGCTCAGTCTTCTGGACATACTCCTCCTACAACCCCATGGCTTTGTTCATGTTCTTCGAGAACTGCTGCGGGGTGATCTTCTTCAAGAACAGCAGATCCAGGTTGGTGAGCAGAGCCTGTGCCGCTTGCGCCGGGAGCGCCTGGTCCCACGAGAGATCGTAATAGGGGGCGTTCTGCGCCAGGTCGTAGACGAAGAGCAGCCAGTCGGAATCTTTCTGCTGCTTGAGTTTGGACTGGATGCCCTTTACCGGCGGCACCAGCCCGATCTTGATCAGCCCGTTTATCTCGAAGTCGTTCATTATCCCCTTGTCGAGGAAGGTCGTGGCCGCCTTCTTGGCTTTGGAGGCCTGGGTGACCGAGTAGTAGTTCGTGAGGTTGCCGGCGACGTTTTGGGGGTTACCCTTGCCGCCCTCTACCTTCGGGAACGGAAACCATCCCAGCTTGCCGCTCTTGATGAACTGCGGGGCGTTGGAGAGTATCGCCTGGTAGTCCCAGGCCCCCATGAGCTGCATGGCGGCTTTGCCGGTGTAAAGAAGCTGGGTGGACTGGCCCGTGTCGTAGTTCAGGGAAGCGAAGTTCGAGGGGAACGCCTTCATGGAGACGAGCTGCTGGATCATGGTGTTGGCCTTTATGAAGGCCGGGTCCGACCACGCCTTGGGCTTCTTGTCCAGCACGTTCTGGAAGGGTTTGGGGCCGCCGACCCTGTTGACCAGGTACTCCTCGTACATGAGATCGGGCCACTTGTTCTGCCCGGCGAGCGTGATCGGGGTTACGCCCTTCTGGCTTAAGGTCTTTACTATGCTGAGAAGCTCCGACCAGGTCTTCGGCGGTTTGAGGTTGTATTTGCCGAAGATCTCCTTGTTGTAGTAGAAGAGCACCGGCTGGGTTCCCAGCATCGGGACACCGTAGACCTTGCCGTTGAAGGTGACCGGGCGCATAACCGAGGAGAAGAACTTTTTGGTGTCCACAGAATTTGGAGGCAGGGGGTACACCTTGCCCGCATCCACGTAGGACTTGAGGATGCCGCCGCCCCACCCGAAGAAGATGTCCGGCGGGTTGCCGGCGCCCATGGCGGTCCTGAGCTTGTTCTTGTACGGGTCGTTCTGGAAGAACTGCACCGAGACCGAGATGTCCTTGTGGGTGGAGTCGAAGTGTGCCACCGTGTCCTTGATGAGCTTCTGCTGGTCGCCGGTGCTGATGTCCCAGATGGTTGCGCTCTTGCTCCCCCCGGAACCGGCGGCCTTCTGCTGGCCGGTTCCGAAGCTGCACCCCGCCGCCAGGGTGGCCACCGACACCACACCACCCGCCGCCAGAAAGTCGCGCCGCGTGAGCCTCTTCATCTTCCTCTACTCCTTTCCTGATTTACGAAGGTGACGATCGACCTTGCAGGAATGGTCGCCTTTCAACCTTCCCCCGAGTCTGCCGTTTACGTGACCACCTGTTCTGCAGCAGACGGCTCCACCCGCGTGACGGAGACGGCGAAGAGCTCCCTCAAGACCAGAGCGGCCGCCCCTATTGCCCCGGCATCCTCCCCCAGAGTTCCTCTCACAACTCTCACCCTGTTCGCCACATGCTCCAGGGCATGCTTGCTGACCATCTCCCGGGCTGGCTCGAGCAGCAGTTCCCCGGCTTCCGCCGTAGAGCCTCCAACCACAACCAGCTCCGGATCGAAGGCGTTCACCGCGTTTGCTATCCCCACACCCAGATACCGCCCGCTCTCCCTGATCACCTCCTGTGCGAGGGTATCGCCTTCGAGGGCTGCATTGACCACGTCCTGGGCTCTCACCTCTTCTGGGGCCTTCCCCCCAAGCTCCTCCCTCCCGGAGAGCTTCATGAGCTTTCTCGCCCTCCTGGCTATCGCAGCCCTCCCCACGAACGCCTCGAGACACCCGTACCTGCCACACCCACACCTCGGACCATCGGGGTCTATCATGGTGTGGCCTATCTCCCCGGCTCCTCCGCGCGCCCCCCGCCTCAAATCCCCATCCATGATGATCGCCCCGCCAACACCCCTGTGGCAGATCACATAGAGCATCTCACCGACCCCCTGCCCCACCCCGAAAAGATGCTCGCCTATGGCCCGGGCATTGGCATCGTTGTCCACCAGCACCGGCAGCCCATACTCCTTCTCGAGTCGCCCCCCCACATCGAGCTCACCCCACCCCGGAAAACTCGGTGGGCTGAAGCGCGCCCCAGAAAAACCCACGACAGGAGCAGGCACAGCAACCCCTATCCCCAGGGTGATGCCAGGCTCTGCAGCAAACCGCTCACTCATCTCCTCCAGAGCCAGCCGCAGCTGCCCATAAGTAGCCTCAGGCCCCTCAGCCATGCGCGAAGGCACAGACATCCTGTGCCTCACCTGTGCCCTCAGGTTGGTCACCACAGCGGTGAGCGTCCTGGTACCGACCTCCACCCCGATCGCATACCTCGCATCATCGACCAGCTCCAGAAGCCTCGGAGGCCTCCCCTATCACCCGGTGGAAGTCCAGGTTCAAACGGGCAAGCTCTCTCGGGTTGCTCTGGCTGGCGGCCGCCCGTCGCATATCGTCGAGCACCCCCTTCAGAGCCTCGAGCTGTTCTTCC